>NZ_JBIXLP010000060.1:0-521816 GCF_053543535.1 Providencia sp. AGC89 | reverse complement strand
AAGACGGCTCTGATGCGGTATCAGATTGGCCGCTACTCAATGCTTTATTAAATACAGCCAGTGGCGCGACATGGGTTTCTTTGCATCATGGCGGTGGTGTGGGAATGGGGTTCTCACAACATTCGGGAGTGGTGATTGTTTGTGATGGAACCGACGAAGCGGCTGAGCGTATTGCTCGAGTACTGCACAATGACCCCGCAACAGGGGTGATGCGCCATGCTGACGCAGGGTATGACATCGCGATTGCTTGTGCAGAAGAAAAAAATCTCAATTTACCTATGATTAAAACACGTTAAGGAGTGCCATTAATGACTAAACTAACTATCCACCCAGGAAAAATGACACTCGAAGATTTGCGCATCGTTTTTGAACAGCCAGTGACTGTCACATTAGATAAACGTGCTCATGCCGTGATTGAAAAAAGTGTAGCAACAGTTAATAAAATTATTGCTGAAGATAGAACTGCTTATGGTATTAACACTGGGTTTGGTTTGCTAGCCAATACGCGTATTGCTACGCAGGACTTGCAGTCATTACAGCGTTCTATCGTGATGTCACATGCGGCTGGTGTGGGTGACCCTTTAGATGACGAACTAGTACGCTTGATCATGGTGTTAAAAATTAATAGCTTAGCGCGTGGCTTTTCAGGAATTCGCCTCGAAGTAATCAATGCTTTAATTGCCTTAGTCAACGCACAGGTTTACCCGTTTATTCCTGCTAAAGGTTCAGTCGGTGCATCAGGTGATTTGGCACCTTTAGCCCATATGAGCTTGATTTTACTCGGTGAAGGAAAGGCTCGTTTTGAAGGTAAATGGATATCAGCCAAAAAAGCGTTAGAAAAAGCAGGGCTGAAGCCTTTAACGCTTGAAGCAAAAGAAGGCTTGGCTTTATTAAACGGAACCCAAACCTCCACTGCTTTTGCCCTTAAAGGGTTATTTGAAGCTGAAAAGCTACTACTTTCAGGGATTATTTGTGGGGCATTGAGTGTAGAAGCGACATTAGGTTCGCGTAAACCTTTTGATGCTCGAGTACAAGAAGTGCGAGGGCAAAAAGGGCAAATTGATGTCGCAGCCATGTTCCGAGAGGTATTATCATCAAGCAGTGAGTTGGCAAAGTCGCATGAAAACTGCGTGAAAGTACAAGACCCTTATTCACTGCGTTGCCAGCCACAAGTGATGGGAGCTTGCTTAACTCAAATTCGCCAAGCGGCTGAGGTGATTTTAATCGAATCAAATGCGGTATCAGATAATCCTCTGGTGTTTACGGATAACGGCGATATCATTTCTGGGGGCAATTTCCACGCTGAGCCAGTTGCGATGGCGTCAGACAACCTTGCTTTGGCATTAGCCGAAATCGGGGCTCTATCCGAGCGTCGTATAGCGTTATTAATGGATACCCATATGTCACAGCTTCCTCCATTCCTCGTGAATAATGGCGGCGTGAATTCTGGCTTTATGATTGCTCAAGTCACTGCAGCTGCATTGGCAAGTGAAAATAAAGCGTTAGCACACCCTTCGAGTGTCGATAGCTTACCGACTTCAGCAAACCAAGAGGACCATGTTTCTATGGCACCTGCTGCGGGGCGTCGTTTGTGGGAGATGGCGAAAAACGTCACTGGTATTCTTGCGATAGAATGGCTTTCTGCATGCCAAGGGATAGATTTTCGTGAAGGGTTAAAATCTAGCGAAGCACTCGAAAAAGCGCGTGAAACGTTACGTGAACAGGTCGCTTATTATGATAAAGACCGTTATTTTGCGCCGGATATTGAAGCTGCCATTGATTTAATTAATCAACATAAACTTTCAAAATTATTTACGAAAGGTGCTGTTTTCCCTAAATAGCACTGGTAGTACATCAAGCCAATAAAGGTGGCCGGCAACGTATCGGCCGCCTGAAGTATTTATCTACACGACTAATAAAATAATACGAAGGATAAATCATGCAAAGCACATCACAACTTGCGCGAGGGCTTTCTGCGCGTCACATCCGATTTATGGCTTTAGGTTCAGCGATTGGTACAGGTTTATTTTATGGTTCAGCAAAAGCAATAGAAACAGCAGGCCCGGCGGTACTGCTCGCTTATATAATAGGGGGCGCCGCGGTGTTTATGGTCATGCGCGCATTGGGCGAGATGGCGGTACATCGTCCGCTTGCGGGGTCGTTCTCACAATATGCTAGCCATTATTTAGGTGCTAGAGCTGGCTTTTTTGCTGGATGGACATATATATTTGAAATGATTATTGTTTGTCTGGCTGATGTCACCGCATTTGGCGTATATATGAAACTCTGGTTTCCTGATGTCGCTCAATGGATATGGGTGCTAAGTATCATATTCTTTATTGGTGCTATTAATTTGTGTCACGTGAAAACGTTTGGTGAAATGGAGTTTTGGCTTTCCATCATTAAAGTGGTCGCCATTATTGCGATGATAGTGGGTGGGGCTGCCATCATGATGTTTGGTTTTGGCCAAGCGGCTGACCATGCGGTTGGGGTGTCTAATTTATTTATCCATGATGGGTTTATGCCTAATGGGGTTGGAGGGGTGATAGCCTCTTTTGCGGTAGTGATGTTTGCATTCGGTGGAATTGAAGTGATTGGGATCACCGCCAGTGAAGCAAAAAACCCTGAAGTGACTATTCCACGCGCCATCAATGCTGTTCCTATCCGTATTTTGTTATTCTATGTTTTAACGCTCTTCGTTTTAATGTGTATTTATCCGTGGAATCAAATTGGCCAGCAAGGTAGCCCATTTGTACAAATATTTGACAGTTTAGGTATCCAATCTGCTGCCAATATCTTAAATATTGTGGTGATCACCGCAGCGATTTCTGCGATCAACAGTGATATTTTCGGCGCAGGGCGCATGATGTATGGTATGGCACATGAGGGACAAGCACCGAAAGCCTTTACCAAAGTGACAAAAAACGGTGTGCCTTGGATGACGGTATTAGTCATGGTGCTGGTGTTATTGGTCGGAGTTGTATTGAATTATGTTATTCCTGAGGATGTTTTTGTTATCATTGCATCAATAGCAACGTTTGCAACCATCTGGGTGTGGCTAATGATTTTACTAGCTCAGTTTGCGATGCGTAAAAAAATGACGCCAGAAGAAGTGAGTAAATTAAAATTCCCTGTTCCTATGTGGCCTGTGGCGCCTATTTTGGCGATAGCTTTCATGGTCTTTATTTTTGGTGTGCTCGGGTATTTTGAATCCACGCGTATTGCCTTATATGTAGGGGTTGTGTGGTTGGCACTTTTGGCTATTGCTTATGCGGTTTGGGTAAAGAAACCGGCTAAAGACGTTGAGAAGCTTGTGCAAAATGAAGGCTAGAGATATCACTTTTCTCATCTAAAAGACTAGGTTACTTAACGCCCTTTAATTAAAAAGGGCGTTTTTATTTTTAATTTATAGCGAAAATGGTGTGCTAGCTAAAGGTTGTTGGTGATTTTATTGCATTAATCTGCTGATTTGTCTTTCACTTCGTGGCAAACTTTAGTTATTCAAATATTCCCTTTCAAAAAACAGGCTGGAGAAACCCTTCTTGGAAAAGATCTTCGTTGATGAAGCTGTTGCAGAACTTCATACCATTCAGGATATTTTACGTTGGACGATGAGTCGTTTTAATGCTGCCAATGTGTATTATGGTCACGGTACAGATAATCCGTGGGATGAGGCGTTGCAATTAGTGTTACCGACACTTTATTTGCCTCTAGACCTACCAGATGAACTCCTGACATCTCGCCTGACACCAACAGAACGCCATCGGATTATTGAGCGTGTTCTGCGCCGTATTAATGAACGCATTCCTGTTGCCTATTTAACTAACCGTTCGTGGTTCTGTGGGCACGAATTTTATGTTGATGAGCGGGTATTGATCCCTCGTTCACCTATTGGGGAGCTTATCAATAACCATTTTGTTGGCCTATTAACTGATGAACCTCAAGCGATATTAGACTTATGTACGGGTAGTGGCTGTATTGCAATTGCTTGTGCATATGAATTCCCCGAAGCAGAAATTGATGCCGTTGATATTTCGGCGGATGTGCTCGCGGTCACTGAGCAAAATATCGCTAGCCATGGTTTGGAGCATCAGGTTGTGCCTATTCGCTCCGATTTATTCCGCGATATGCCTGAAGTTAAGTATGATTTGATTGTTACTAATCCACCTTATGTGGATGCAGAAGATATGGATGACCTTCCTGAAGAGTTTCGTGTAGAGCCGGAACTTGCCTTAGCAGCTGGCAGTGATGGGCTAAAGTTAGTGCGCCGTATTTTAGCTAATGCCCCACGGTTCTTAACGAAAGAAGGGGTATTAGTGTGTGAGGTTGGCAACAGTATGGTGCATTTAATTGAACAGTACCCTGATATTCCATTTATTTGGCTGGACTTTGAATACGGTGGTGACGGGGTGTTTATGTTAACGCGTGAACAGCTTGTTGAGCATCATGAGCATTTTGCGCTTTATATTGATTAATCAAGGGTTGCGTGATTTCTCATAATCATGTAATCAATAACAATTACATAACGATTAACAACAAACAACACACGTCTTGGTAATACAAGAGCGGCTTAGAATAGGAAACTTCGATGGCAGGAAATTCAATTGGGCAACTGTTTCGCGTAACGACCTTTGGTGAGTCACACGGGGTGGCATTAGGTTGTATTATCGATGGTGTTCCCCCTGGTTTAGCTCTAACAGAAGCTGATTTACAAAAAGATTTAGACCGGCGTCGTCCTGGGACATCTCGTTATACAACGGCACGTCGTGAACCTGACCAAGTGAAAATTTTATCAGGTGTATTTAATGGGGTAACGACGGGGACAAGTATTGGTTTATTGATTGAAAATACGGATCAACGTTCCCAAGATTATGGGGCAATTAAAGATGTTTTTCGACCCGGCCATGCGGATTACACCTATGAGCAAAAATATGGCCAACGCGATTACCGCGGTGGTGGTCGCTCGTCTGCAAGGGAAACGGCAATGCGCGTTGCTGCGGGGGCTATTGCTAAAAAGTATCTACAAGAAAAGCTAGGGGTTCAAATTCGTGGTTGTTTAACACAAATGGGCCCGATTGCATGTGAAATTAAAGATTGGTCCATCGTTGAGGAAAACCCGTTCTTTTGCCCTGATCCAAACCAGTTAGATTCACTTGATGAATTATTGCGTGGTTTAAAGAAAGAGGGGGATTCAATCGGCGCTAAAGTGACTGTGGTTGCTGAACATGTTCCTGCGGGGTTGGGGGAACCGGTATTCGACCGTTTAGATGCAGATTTAGCCCATGCTCTCATGAGTATTAATGCGGTTAAAGGCGTAGAAATTGGTGACGGTTTTGGTGTTATTGCGTTAAAAGGCAGTGAAAATCGCGATGAAATTACCCGTAATGGTTTTACCTCTAATCATGCTGGCGGTATTTTAGGCGGCATCAGCAGTAGCCAACCGATTGTTGCCCATATTGCGATGAAACCAACATCGAGCATCACGGTATCAGGTAAGACGTTGAACCGTTCTGGTGAAGAAGTTGAAATGATCACCAAAGGGCGTCATGACCCTTGTGTCGGTATCCGTGCTGTACCTATTGCAGAAGCGATGATGGCCATTGTTTTAATGGATCACTACTTACGCCATCGTGGGCAATGTGCTGATGTTACTCCTACGATGCAAGCATTTGATTAATTAGTAAAGGTTGATGCTATAACCCGTGAGCGGGGCGGTCTAGTCGCTTACGGGTGAGAAAGGTTTGGATGAAGCCTACTTAAAATACCTCATCTGGGTTGTGATATACTACATATCAACATCATGATATTTCTCATCTTTGGATTGTAAAATGGATTGGCTAACCGCCGTTGCGCCTGAAGTTTATGCGTTACTCTTCTTTGTTGCACTTTTCGCTGGTTTTATTGATTCAATAGCAGGGGGCGGGGGCTTGTTAACCATTCCAGCCCTGTTATCTGTCGGGATCACTCCTGTTGAAGCATTAGCAACCAACAAATTACAAGCCGTTGGTGGGTCATTCTCTTCAACCCTTTATTTTGTTAGACGTAAAGCGATAGATTTACGAGAGCAAATATTTCCGTTCATTATGACGATGATTGGTGCGATGTTAGGCGCCATCGTTATTCAAATGATTGATACTGCGTTTTTAAAGCAACTGCTACCGGTTCTTGTCATTTGTGTCGGTTTATACTTCTTATTAACGCCATCGATTGGGGTACAAGACCGTCAACAGCGTATTAGTATGCCTTTTTTTGGTGTTGCCATCGGTATGACGCTAGGTTTTTATGATGGTGCATTTGGGCCCGGTACGGGGTCATTTTTAGCATTGGGTTACGTGTTATTACTTGGTTATAACCTCGCTAAAGCAACGGCTCATGCTAAGTTACTGAACTTTGCTTCCAACTTTGGGTCTTTAGTCTTCTTTATTATCGGAGGTCATGTTCTTTGGGTACTCGGCTTTGTTATGCTTATTGGCCAAATGGTGGGTGCACGCTTAGGTGCACGGTTAGTATTGACCAAAGGACAAAAACTGATCAGGCCAATGATTGTGGTTATTTCGTTATTAATGAGTATTAAGTTACTCCATGATAGCCATGGCGATGTGATAAAAGCTTGGTTTCTCTCATTATTTTAAGATGATTTAAATTATTCATGAGTAAATATAACTATCAAGATCTAATTGATATTTTTGATAAATGTTTTGGTGAAAGTTATAACACCAAATTGGTAAAAGGGGATGATGAACCCATTTACTTACCTGCGGATGAGTCTGTTCCTTATCATCGTATTGTTTTTGCGCATGGTTTCTTTACTAGTGGGTTACATGAAATTTCACACTGGTGCATCGCAGGGGAAGCCAGACGCCAGCAAGTCGATTATGGCTACTGGTATTGCCCAGATGGACGAGATGAAAAAACGCAGAGTGAGTTTGAAGTGGTTGAAATTAAACCCCAAGCTTTAGATTGGTTATTCTGTGTTGCGGTTGGTATTCCATTTAATGTCAGTTGCGATAACTTGGAAGGGGATTTTGAGCCCGATCGTATTGCCTTTATGCGTAAAGTGCATGCACAAGTGATGGTTTATTTAGAAAATGGTATCCCTGAACGACCATTATGCTTTATTAATGCGTTACAATCGTTTTACAATACGCCACCTATTTGTGCAGAAGACTTCCCTTATCCGGAAGATATTTTTGCCTAATGAAAATACATTACAGTAAGGATTAAGCATGCTTGCGGATTTAGAAACACGCATACTGACAAAAATTGATGATATGGTTGAACACGCTAACGATGATGAATTGTTCGCTGGTGGTTATTTGCGTGGTCACTTAACCCTTGCTGTGGCAGAGCTGGAGGAAGAAAACCAAACTGGCTCTGACGCTTTATTCCAACGCGTTGAAGAAAGTATTCACACTGCAATCAAAGCGGGTGAATTGACACCACCGGACCAAGTGCTGGTCTTGGACATGTGGAAAAAATTACTGAATAACGCAATATAACCCATCGATTTATGATCACAAGCGGGGGAACCCGCTTTTGGTTCACACTTTAATACTATCACTTTCCTCATTTATAATATGTATATGACCCGCTTAGCTGTACCAGACGATGCCAAATATCTCCCCGCAGTGGAATTATCCGCAGGGCAAACATTCGCTAACCATGAAAAATACCGTTGGGTTGCTGAGGGGGAAGGGCAAACGGAACAAGAACACCTTGCTTTTATTCATCAGCAGCTTGAATGGGTTGCTGTCAATAACGATGGTGAAGTAGTGGGGTTTATCAATGCAGAAAAGCACAGAAATAGTTTACATATTTGTGAGTTATCTGTTTGCCAAAACTGGCAAGGTCAGGGAATTGGTCGGCAATTAATCAAACGGGTATTTGAAGCCACATTGTCTTTACAGCTACAGTTTGTGACATTGACAACCTTTCGTGACGTACCTTGGAATGCCCCTTATTATCAACGCTTAGGTTTTGATATCATTGATAATGACAAGCTAACCATTGAGTTGAAAGCGATTTTACAGAGTGAAGTTGATATGGGGTTTGCACGGGAAGATCGCTGTGCAATGGTTATCTCATTAAATGAACTTGCAGCTAGCTAATGAATGGCAGGCTGCAAGGTATTGGTTTCAATAAGGGGTTTTTACTTTACGCCCTAATAATAACTTTCTAACCCAAAAACGGTTCGGATGAAGCTCTGCGAGGGTTTCGTCATCCAAAGGTAGAGGTTCAGCAAAAATTTGTGCGGCGAGAAGTTCAGCACAAAGTGGGGCAGTTGATAAGCCTCGGGAGCCTAGGGCACCGAAAATAAATAAATTTGGGTGCATAGGTGCAGGGCAAATTGTCTGATTTTTGGCTATCTGAGAGGGTAAATCTTGGTAGACTTCCATATGTTTTTCAAAATCAGGCACATTCCCTAATAGCGGGAAGTGGTCACGGATAACACAACGCACCCCTTGGCGTGAATGTTTGTGTGAAATATCAATATCGGTAGGCCAAGTAACATCCGGCAGGTTATCAATCAGTTTTTGGCGGTTCCCCTGTTGTTCTTCTTCGCTATAGTTTAAATCCAGATGCTCCCTTTGGTAACTTGCACCTAAACAATGTTGCTGCCCAGAAGCATCTGCAGGGGTTAAATAACCTTCAAAACACAACACATTTTTTAATTGTTGTAGTGTTTCATTGGTTGGGATGTGGCTAACTTGCCCTCTAACAGGGGAAATAGGTAAATTAACAGTTTGCGAAAATTGGCGCAGTTTGTGCCCATTGGCAATAATAACGGTGGAATGAGTAGATATTAACGTCTGTTGGGGGGTGTTTATCAGCAACCGCCAGTTATCACCATCAGGCTTAAGTTCGTTAACATCGTGTTCAAAATGGAATGTGACACCCTGTTGGTGTAAATATTGTTGTAAGCTTTCACAGAGTTGAGCAGGGCACAACCAACCACCGGTAGCATAGTGAATTCCACCATGGTTGACATCAATACCACAAAGGTCACTCAGTTGCTGGCGGTTTCTACCAATAGCAAAATCGGTGGGCCAGTCGGTTTCTAGCATGCCCGCTATTTTATTAGCAACTTTATCGTTATAAGCTAATTGGCTGACTCCACACCATTGCCCGTCAAACTTAACCCCCTGTTTTGCCAATTGGTGATAAAAGCGTGAAGCAAAAGGAAAGGCACTAATAAAAAAACGCTCAAGTGGGTCATTATTACCTGTTAGTAATGGGTAAATTGCGCCTTGGCGGTTGCCTGAAGCATTTTGTGCGACTTGCGAGTCTTTACAGTATAAGGTGACTTTTGCGCCACGTTTTAGCAAGGTGTAAGCTGCGGTGAGGCTTGCAAGGCCACCACCAATGATTGCAATGTCTGTTGGGTTATTGGCTTTTTCTCTTGCAAACCAAGGTGTTAAGTTTTCAGTTTCTTTTTCTATCATTATGCCAGTTAGCATTTCACGTTTTTTACCAAAGCCTTTGACTTTTTGAAGAGTAAAACCTGCTTGCTGTAACCCTCTTTTGACAAAACCTGCGACGGTAAAGGTCGCAAATGTACCATTAATACGGGCTAGTTTAGCCATTGTAGCGAACAAGTGTTCGCTCCACATTTGTGGGTTTTTTGAGGGGGCAAAACCATCTAAAAACCATGCATCTATCTTATTGTTTAGATTGTTTTTTAGCTTAGATATTTGCTCATTAACATCACCAAACCATAAGTCCAGTACAACATCGCCATTTTGTAAGGTCAGACGGTGGTTTCCGGGTAATGCTTGAGGCCAGTTGTCACACAGTGATTGTGATAGGTCGTTAAGTTCAGGCCAGCATTGGTGAGCTGTGATTAAATCGGGCTTTGATAAGGGGTACTTTTCAAAGCTAATAAAGTGTAAACGCTGCAGTTTTGCGTGTGGATGCTCGGCTTTAAATTGGTTAAAGGATTGCCATAATGCTAAAAAATTCAACCCTGTACCAAAGCCTGTTTCGGCAATAACACAGGTTTTGAATGGGTGAGTATTGAAACGTTCAGGAAAAAGATTTCCTTGCAAAAAGACATGACGAGACTCTTCTAAGCCATCTTGGTTAGAAAAATAGATGTCTTCAAATTGTTCGGACATCGGTGTGCCTTCTTCATTCCAGCTAAGGCGAGCAGTTTGTACAGCACGTTTGTTCACGATAAAGCCTACTATGACCTAATAATCAGTAAATTTTAACGCTGTTATGAGTGTAAGGCTACCTTCATAAAAAAGTCTTATTACAGTCACAAAGAAAAAAAATACAAATATTTACCCTGATCGGACTTGTTCAGCGTACAAGTGTAAGCTAAAGTGACAACCTGTAATCCCGCAATCATATAATTATAGACATGAGGTAACGAATGAAGCGTGCAGTCATCACTGGTCTAGGTATTGTTTCCAGCCTTGGTAATAACCAGGAAGAAGTACTGGCTTCTCTGAAGGAAGGTCGTTCCGGGATCACTTTCTCAGAAGAATTCAAAGAGGCAGGGCTACGTAGCCATGTCTGGGGTAATGTCAAAAACTTAGAGCTGAAAGACCTGATTGACCGTAAAATCTTTCGTTTTATGAGTGATTGCTCTGCGTATGCTTATTTATCTATGGAACAAGCAATTGCTGATTCGGGTTTAGCAGAAGAACAAGTTTCAAATTTACGTACGGGTATTGTGGTCGGTTCTGGCGGCGGTTCTCCGCGTAACCAAGTTGCTGGCTCTGATGGTATGCGTGCGAAAGGTTTACGTGGTGTTGGTCCTTATATGGTGACCCGTGCAATGGCATCAGGTATTTCAGCTTGCTTAGCCACACCATTTAAAATTAAAGGTGTTAACTATTCAATTAGTTCAGCGTGCTCAACATCTGCACATTGTATTGGTCATGCAGTTGAATTGATCCAACTAGGCAAACAAGATGTAGTTTTTGCTGGTGGTGGTGAAGAGCTGAGCTGGGAAATGACCTGTGAATTCGATGCAATGGGCGCATTGTCAACTAAGTTCAATGAAACGCCAGACAAAGCATCAAGAACTTACGACCAAGACCGCGATGGTTTTGTTATTGCCGGCGGCGGCGGTATTGTAGTAGTTGAAGAACTCGAGCACGCTTTAGCGCGTGGTGCACATATCTATGCTGAAATTGTCGGTTATGGTGCAACATCTGATGGTGCAGACATGGTAGCACCTTCAGGTGAAGGCGCGGTACGTTGTATGCAAATGGCGATGCAGGGTGTCGATAAAATTGATTACATCAATACACACGGTACATCGACACCAGTCGGCGATACCAAAGAGCTGGAAGCTATCCAAGAAGTTTTTGGTAGTAATTCCCCTGCGATTTCTGCGACAAAAGCGATGAGTGGCCACTCATTAGGGGCGGCAGGTGTTCACGAAGCAATTTACAGTTTATTAATGCTAGAGCATGGCTTTATTGCACCAAGCATCAATGTCGAAAATTTAGATGAAAAAGCCCATGGTCTGAATATCGTCACGAAACCAACAGAACAAGTGTTGGATACAGTGATGTCAAACAGTTTCGGCTTTGGTGGTACTAATGCCACATTGGTGATGAGCAAATACAAAGCGTAATTTGTTTTAGGCTAAACAATTAGAAAAAAGCGAGAACTCTGGTTCTCGCTTTTTTTATAAATATAAAAAGGAGAATAGCTGTGTCATTTTATTAAATTATAGAAATGATTAACATGAGATACTCTAGCCAATTTCTGAAAACAAATAGCCTAGAGGTGTGTAAATATGAATGTTAAATCTTTTTTCTTAACGTTAAGTAATAGCTCGACTAAAATAAGTAAGGAGTATGAAAAAAACAACAGTGATGCAAATAAGAAACTTTTATTAAAGACAGTAATTTCAAAAGTGAAAAATGTTTATAAGAAATGTGCTTTGGATGTCGAGATAAAAGATAAGTTAAAAATCAATAAACAGATTAATATATTGAATGATGTGCTTAATATAGGGCCTGTTAAATCTAAAATAAGCGGTAATAATATTATTAACTCTATGGAAGTTAAGTCTCATAGTATGTCGGATAGTATAGCATTACATTATGACTCTTCAGATTGTCAATTGGAGAAAACAGATATAAATAATATTATTTTTAATTGGGAGGACAAAAAAACCTTCAAACCTAGCAGTATTAACGCAGACTTTTCTAACTCTACATTATCAGACATGAGAATTGCATCAAGTGAACAAACTCCACTAATTAGAGCGGATTTTTCTAATGCAACGCTTAATAATGTAGATATTAAGCTACCTATTAAATCAGATGTTAATTATAATTTCGATAAAGCAAAACTGAATAATACAAGGATTGAATTAGATATCCCTAGTGGGGAGTTAAGTCAACTTAATTTATTGGCGTTATTTGGTGATGATAATCACTATTCTAATAATGTATTCCAGTCAGTATTAACAATTAATGATAAAAAAATTAAAAATGATTTATTGAGTAAATTAAAAAAATCCTTTGATTCAAATATTAGATATTTTGACAATAAGCATGATATAAAAGATAAGTTTTTAAGCAGTATCTAAAAGGTATTGTTACTTAATCGCCACTAGCGCCATCACTTCCCCCTGAATCGGATGATGAGCAATCAGTACTGGAATTATCATTTGAACAAAAATGATTGCTAGCACGATAGGAATTGTCGCTAGTGGTACTTTCATACACTGGGGGGACATAACGGGTATTTGATGAGGATGACGTTCTGTGGGAAGCAATGTCTTGGTAGTTTTTTTTCACTTCAAATATTTGGCTTTTCCCTTTCGACCAACCAATAGTCACAAGCGTCGTATTTTTCTTGACGCTGATATGCAGCATTTTTCCACAAAAAATATGCATTTTACCCAGTGCTTTTATTTGGATATAACCGCTGTCTTTTTCTGTGATAGTCACGGGTTTCTGGCTATGGATGGTGTAACAGTCACCATGAATATCGATGGTGACTGTATACGCTAATGGTTTCGGCTGGATATTAAAAAGGACAAAAAGTAATCTATCGAACATTGTGTTTTATATCTTAATAAGTCAGGTGAGTACCATAATTGATTGGCATTATTTAATATATCATCATTGTCTGATTCAGTGGTTTATTAACAACTGAATAAATATACATCATTGTATTGAATGTTTTGTCCAAAATAGTGACATGATATTGACTTGATTTTTAGTCGAATAGAGGTAGTCATATGTGTGTAACCAGATTTCATGAGGCTATTTGGAAACAGGATTTTAAAATTTTAGGTAAGGCGTTATCTCGCTCTATCCACGATAAACTTTGTGGGAGGATGAGTAAAATACATAATATTGAAAAACCATTTCCACTGTATAAGTATGACCAAAAGAGAACAAATATAGTCCCTAATTTACAATCAAAATATGTCTATTATGGCGAAGGAGTCCATGATAACTCTGTGGTTTTGTTAAGTTACATAAAGCTCCCTATTTTTTAATAAAAAAATGCCCCAAAATCACATTGGGGCAAATTCTACAGAGATGGCTTAACAATTTGGAAATTATAACGTTGTAGCCTGTTTGCGTTTACGGAGTAATTTCACAATAGGCGGCAGGATTAAAACAACAACGGCGAGGATCAATAAGCTTTGTGAAATAGTACTGCTCCAAAGAATATCGAAATTACCATTGCTGATAGATAATGAACGGCGTAAGTTTTGTTCTAACATCTCACCTAATACAAAACCTAATATAAGTGGGGAAAGCGGGAAATTCATTTTCCGTAGAATAAACCCAAAAACACCTAACCCCATCATCAACAGCAAGTCAAAAGTAGTGCTATGAACTGCATATACACCAACAGCGGAAACACTGGCAATTGCGGGAACTAAAAACCACAAAGGGACAGTCAACATACGTGTGAATAGGCCAATTAATGGAATATTCATGATTAACAACACGACGTTAGCAATAAGTAATGCAGCAATTAGCCCCCAGACAATTTCCGGTTGTTCGGTAAACATTCCCGGTCCAGGGGTGATA
Organism: Providencia sp. AGC89; assembly: GCF_053543535.1. Taxonomy (NCBI): domain Bacteria; kingdom Pseudomonadati; phylum Pseudomonadota; class Gammaproteobacteria; order Enterobacterales; family Morganellaceae; genus Providencia; species Providencia sp. AGC89. The sequence continues at coordinate 507,795 of NZ_JBIXLP010000060.1, read as the reverse complement.
TTATAGAGCGTTAGCGCCCCCATCATCACCGCAGTTGTCCCTGAGCCTGGAACGCCAAGTGTTAACATAGGGATAAATGAGCCACATGCTGAGGCATTATTTGCGGCTTCAGGTGCAGCGACACCACGTACATCACCATTACCAAAATCGCCTTTTTCACCACTGATTTTCTTTTCAGTCATATAAGTGATAGCGCTGGCGATAGTGGCACCTGCACCGGGTAAAACTCCAACAAAGAAACCGACGAAAGACGAACGCAGTGCGGGCCCTGCGCAAGCTTTGGCTTCTTTGCGGTTAAATAGCATTCTACCCGTTTTGCGGATCAAACCTTGGCCTGTAGCGGTACCTTCAAGCATCAATAAAATTTCACTGACTGAAAATAAACCAATCACAACGACAATAAATTGCACTCCATCAGAAAGATGGACACTATCAAATGTAAAACGATATTCCCCTGAGTTGGCATCGACACCGACGGTGGCGAGTGACAAACCAATTAATGCGGCAAGTAATGATTTAATAGGGTTTTGGCTCATCATACTGCCCAAACAGGCAATAGCAAAAACCATTAAAGCGAAATATTCAGCAGACCCGAAAGCTAACGACCATTGAGCAAGCAAAGGTGCGAATAAAATAATACCCACAATGGCGATTGTTGAGCCAATGAATGAACTGACCGCTGAAATAGAAAGAGCAACACCGCCTTTTCCTTGTTTTGCCATCGGATAACCATCTAATGTGGTCATTATAGCCGCAGCATCACCCGGAACATTAAGTAGTATCGATGAGATCCGTCCTCCATATTCACAACCTAAATAAACAGTAGCGAGTAAAATTAAGGCAGATTCTGCTGGTAATTTGAGCGCAAATGCGAGTGGTAATAATATAGCGACCCCATTGATAGGACCAAGGCCGGGCAACATGCCAACTACGGTTCCGATAAAACAGCCAATTAAGGCAATCAAGATATTTTGAGGGACGAGCGCAACCTCAAAACCTTGCGATAGATACATCCAAGTTTCCATGAGCTTGCTCCTTAATTAAACAGGCTGCCAATAGGCAAAGTGACATCCAGCAATTTATCAAAGGCATAAAATAAGAAGATGCCAAGGATAGGGCCTGAAATAATGGCTGCCGTTGGTGTCGCACCAAATAGTAGGGCCATGCTGATAGTCAATAAACTGGTAGCAATAGGAAACCCTAACCACTCAAATGCCCATGCATAGATAACTAGTGCGATGACTAAGAGTATTAAGCGGCGCAATACATAAGGTTTCGGCCATTCAACAGCTTCTTGTTTGCCAAATAATAAGGCAAGGGCACAAATAGCCATTAAAGATAGTATGGCGACCGGAAAAGGGCGGGGGCCCAGTGGTTCGTATGAAAATTCACTTTGGATCCCCCAGCCGATATAGATCCCGATAGCACACAGTATTAGCCAGACTATGGCGAATATGCGTTGACTCATCGTTTTCTCCGTTATTTGGCTAAACCAAATGCACGGGCTTGCTCACGATACTGTTCGATTTCTTTTTTTACGTAGCTATCGAGTTCTTGCCCAGTTAAGTTATATTCAAACAAGCCACGAAGTTCACGTTGCTTTTTGAAATCTTCGGTTTGTTGGAGTTTTTGGAATGCCTCGACCCATTGGTTGTAGTCCTCATCGGACACTTTGGGCCCCATATAGAAACCACGAATAATTGGCCAAACAATGTCATAGCCTTGTTCTTTCGCCGTAGGGATTTCGGATAAGCCATCACCGAGGCGTTTATCGGCATAGACCGCTAGGATACGAATTTTGCCTTCATTGATATACGGGGTCATCTCGCTAATATCCCCTGATAACACCTGAATATGGTTTCCAAGTAGAGCTGTTAGGGTTTCACCACCACCTTCAAAAGCAACGTAACGCATTTTTCTTGGATCTATATCGATAGCTTTAGCGAGTAGTGCGGTTTTCATCCAGTCTTGACTGCCAATAGAACCACCGGCTCCAAACACGATGCTATTCGGGTCTTTTTTAAAGGTATCCATTAAATCATTAAGGGTTTTATAAGGGGAATCTGCACGTACAGCAATCATCCCATAGTCGCTGCCCACACTGGCTAGCCAACGGACATCATTCTCGTTATAGCGACCAAACTTACCTTGCGCTAGGTTGAGTAATGAGCCACCTGAGAAGGCAACAATCGTTCCTGGTTCAGCAGGGCGCTGCGCCACGATGGCATTATAGGCTACCGCACCAATGCCTCCGGGCATGTAAGTAACACGCATTGGTTTTTCAATTTCTTTAGTTTCAAGCATGGAAACTTGGACTAATTTACAGGTTAAGTCGAACCCCCCTCCAGGTTTGGCTGGGGCGATACATTCAGTACGCTCTGGTAGAGCACTTGCTTGGTTAACGCCAACTAAAAATATTGCTGTTGCTAAGGCCTTGATTGTATATTTTTTCATTTTTCTTTCCTTACTAAGACAATAATTAAAGAACTATGTTATTTACTTCTTGTTGTGTAGATGTTGCATCATTGTCTGACAAAGCTTTCATTTACCTTTCATTAACAAATATTATTATTTTTATGTGATATATATCAGATTGTTTTGTATTTCTGCTTTTTTGTTATGTTAATTTAATGTTAAATTTAAATTATTGATTCCATTTAACCGTAATAGTTGTGATGGATACAGTAAAAACGATGACAATTGCTTTTCAATCACGATAGGTAATGCCAACGTATACAGATAAGTAATTATAATGAGTATGCGGAATGAGAATTTTATTGGTTGAAGACCATGACGAGTTGTCATTGTGGTTACAAAAGGCATTATCGTCATCAGGGTTTGCGGTTGACATTGCCAGTGATGGCGCCATCGCAGATCAATTATTACAAACAGAACAATATGCCCTTGTTGTGCTTGATGTATCTCTTCCACGAATGAATGGGTTGGAAGTATTGGCGCAAATGCGAAAACGTCATCAAGAGATCCCTGTTTTGCTGTTGACGGCAAACTCGGATGTGGCTGACCGTGTCCAAGGCTTAAATGCAGGTGCGGATGATTATTTAACAAAACCTTTTGATATCGCTGAGTTAGAAGCTAGGATTCGTGCCTTACTAAGGCGTAGCCAAGGGCAAGTCAATGAACCGCAGCGTTTTGGTGCGCTGTGTTATCACGAAGAAGGTTATTTTTTACTTGGTCAAGAACCATTAGGGTTAACCCCAAGGGAATATGCGGTATTAAATACCTTGTTTCACCGACGAGGACGCCCAGTTTCAAAGATGCAATTATTTGAACAAGTGTTTTCTTTGTCCGATGAAGCCAGTTTACAAAGTATTGAATTATATGTTCACCGAGTGAGAAAAAAACTCGCAGGTTCGGATGTCAACATCAATACGTTACGCGGATTGGGATACCGATTAGAGCAGTGTAGTGTATGAAATTAGTCTCTCATCCACGCTCTCTCTTTCATCAGTTGCTGCTCTTTTTCGGTATCCCCCTCATTTTATTGGGGGGATTTTCGGTTTATACCCATTATTATAGTGCTAAGAACGCTGCAAATTTAGCTTATGATAGAACGCTACTCGCTTCTGCTCGTACTGTGGCAGAAAGGCTACAAGTGGTAAATGGGCATCTATCTGTTAGCGTACCTTATGTGGTATTGGATAGTTTCGAACTGAATAATAATGACCGAATTTTTTATCAAGTTATTTCCCCTGACGGTGAGACTATCTCCGGTTATGATGACTTACCGCCAATTCCCTCTTATTGGATGCGCTCACAGCACTATACTGCGCTAGTTTATTTTTATGATGCACAGTATAAGGGCTTACCTATTCGCATTGCAGCGTTTTATCAACCCATTAATGAAGGTGGCATCACTGGAATGGTTGAGATCCGTGTTGCAGAAACCGTTTATTCACGACAAGATCTCGCTAATCAATTATTAATCTCCGCGCTGATGAGCCAAGGTACGGTGGTGCTTTTAACCTTAGTTCTTGCCTATATTTTACTTAGTAAATTATTGGCGCCATTGAAAAAATTGTCCAACTTAATGTTAAGCCGTTCCGCTAATGATTTAACACCATTGCCAGATTTACTGCCATGGTCTGATTTATCGCCATTAATTGATGCATTGAACCGCTATATTTCCCGTTTAAAGCGGATGGTGAGGCGACAAGAGCGTTTCAGTGCGGATGCATCCCATCAATTGAAAACACCATTAACGGTGTTGAAAACACAGGTTTCAGTCGCGATTAACAGTCAAGATGCTAATCAGCGGCAACAGAGTTTACAAGCTATCGATAAAACCCTCGATAATACGATTATTCTCACTGATAGGCTTTTGCAACTATCTCGGTTAAAAGCGCATGAAAAAGAAGCCGTCACGCAGTACCGTGCTGTTAATCTAGTCGAAATTGTTCATCAAACCTGTTTTACGCGGCTGACTCATGCAGAAAGTCAATGTGTGGATTTGGGCTATGAAGGGCTCGATGTGGCTTGGATCAAAGGTGAACCCATTTTATTGGCAGAAATGTGCGCAAATCTAATCGATAACGCAATAAAATATACGCCAGCAAATGGCGTGGTGACAGTGCGTGTTGTAAATAGTGATGACAAGGCGCATTTTGTTCTGGAAGTCGAGGACTCAGGGCCAGGGATCCCAGATGCAAAGATTAACCGTTCTATGGAAGCGTTTACTCGTTTAAATAATGCCTTAGGGAAGGAAGGGGCTGGTTTAGGTTTGGCTTTGGTTAAAGATATTGCTAGTTACCATGGCTCTGAACCACAACTATTAAAAAGTAAATTACTCAATGGATTGTTAGTTCGAATCGCATTTAAAGCTAGCCAAGCACCACGGTAAGAGAAGCGCCCTTATTTGGGCGCTTTGGTGCCAAAGTTTAAACGTAGTAAAAACTGGATGTGTTTAGTCTCGCATTGGTATTAGTATATTTAGTTGTTTGTTATTTGAATAACCGTGTTTAAAATCACTAGCCATTGTGTTTTGTTTGAGACTTGCCATTGAGGATGATAATAATGATTCCGTATCTAACTGGTTTTTGTTATTGAAAGGTGTATTAGTCAACTTCTCATTATTTTCTTTTTCATTTAAGGATGCCTCGATTGATTTTATTTTTACATCTGTATTGTATATTTCGTCAAGTAAAGTCGATAAATCTTGTGAAATTAAATTGTTTTCTTTATTTTCTGAATGGTCGTAAAGGTATTTTGCAAGGTTGTTTTTTGAATTAGTTATTTTTTCTTCCCGTAAATAGATCTTATCAGTAGATTCTAATTTCTTTTTTTCGTTTAATTGATGGCGTTGTTTAGTAATCTCTAACAATGCATTTCCAATTGTTTTATAATAAGTTTTCTCGCTAACATTAGATATGGCAGATTTTAATGGAACATAATTATGAATGTTAGAAATAAAATCATTCTTCACTGCTGTTAAGTATTCTTTTTCTCGCCGCATCTCCGATATATTGATATTTTTTTTATCAGATTGTCGAGGAGTTAATAGATGGGGCTTATTAATTTCATTTTGTTCGTTTTTTGTGTTTTTAGTGATTGATTTTTCTCTGTTTACTATAGATGTGTTTGATGCATTATTTTTTAGATTTGAATTCACAATAAATACTCCATATTAATTAGGGGCTTTCTAACGTTTGTAATCCGTAATCAATAAAATATAAACCAACTAAACAAAGATAACTAATTTTTATTTAAAATGAGTTCTAAATAGTTATTATTGGAATAATTATATGACTAATTTTTTAATAATTAGATGATTTTAAGCGGAATTCTATATTTATCAGGAATATATTATTAGATATATTGATAAGCTTTTGTGTTTTATTGAAAATCAACTAGGAAAAGACTAAATGTTATATCCATAAATGGTAATCGGAACTAAACAATATAACCGACTGATATATTGAAGTGTCCAAATAATAACTGATAATAATAAAAAGGATTCGATAAAGGCGCTAAAGCAAATTAGCGCCGTTATCGTTAATTATTTATTAATGAGTTTAAAATCCCACTCTTTTAGTGCTTTAATTGAGTCCTCGTCTTGGTATTTAGCACCGAGTTCAAGGTAATCATGGGCTTTTTGCAGGTCTGCTTTGCTCTTTGTTCCGACCCAACCATTGTAATACATGTAGGCCAGCTTGTATTTTGCCATTCCATGATGAGTCCCTTGCTCTAGGTTTGTCATATCATAATATTTGGCTGCACCAACATAATCTTTTGGTACTCCTTGGCCAAAATACAGCATATCACCGGCTTGGTGCGCGGTATTACTGTCATTTTGTTGTGCGCCTAAGTCAAAGTAATAAAGCGCTTTAGGAAAGTCTTTCTCAATACCGCGCTCATTGTCTTTGCGGTAAAGGTTACCTAAAATATTATAAGCACGAGGATAGCCATTTTTACCTGCTAATTCATAGTAGTAGATCATCTTTTGCGTGTCTTGCGGTACTCTTTCACCCCGAGCATAAGCGATACCTAAGGAGAAAGCTGCCATTTTATCACCCGCTTCAGCCTTCACACGTTGTTCTTCAATTTGTTTAGCAAAGCGACCATATTTTTGGAATGTTTGCTCATCATTGAAACGTTGTTCAATCGCTTGTCGCTCCTGTGGTGATAACTGCTCTAATAATTCAATATTTTTAGGGTCTTTTTTCAGACGCAATGCCGTGTAATAGGCTTGTTTCGCATCCCCTTTTTCCACATAGGCTTTGTACAGGCTACTTAGCGCATGACTCTCATGATAGTTCAATGAAATTAGATACCATTCAATAGCCTTATCGATATCTTTTTTCATATCACATTCACCAGCTAAGTATGTATCCCCCATTTTTTTACTTAAACTTTCAGCTGAACGAATATAATTCCGCTCAGTATTCTTCTCGAAATTCTTCTTTTTTAGCCACTCTTTTAAGTAAGTGCTTGCCTTATCCAGATCGGCATTATCGCTATTACTGCAATATTCACCAGGGTAATTTATTTCATACAGTTTCTCAATGGCATCTAAGTCGCCTTTTTCATAAGCACGCTGTAAGTAACCCAAAGCTTTCGGCGCATCGGTTCTTGCGTAATAGCTATAAAGATTAAGCAATGCATCTGTACGGTTATTTTCTTCGCTTTGCAGCAATTCTAAATATTTTTTATCATCTTTAGGGCGGTTAAGGTTTTTCTTGTTATTACGAATACCTTTTTGATACAAATTGGCTAATGTATTGAATGCCATACTAGAAATTTCATCATCAGCTGATTTGATACCTTCTTGTAGGTATTGAATGGCTGAATTATAGTCCGTTGAACTGGTTAGAACGTCGCTGTCATACAGGTAGTCTTTGGCTAGTTGGACCTTGGAAAATAAGTCACCTTTTGCTGCACCTTCAAGGTAATTTTGGTGTTTTACTTGTTTATCGCTGGTGACTTGGTCAAGAGCTTGATAAGCGGCTAAATTGCCTGCTTCAATGCTCTTTTTATACCAAGTTTGGGCGGCTAATGCGCGACTGTAATCCTTATACCAATCTCCGAGTTTCATATAGGCTGAAGTATCACCATTTTGCGCAGGAACAACGATGGAGTTATAGGTTTCGATATAATTATCAACACGTTTAGGGTTTGAGTGTTTTTTTAAATAAACAATAGCTTGATCCCAGTCTGGTTCTTTCAACCAAGACATTTTGTCTTCGTTGAGTATCCCCATATACAGGGTTTTTGTATAAAGGCTAATTGCGTTATCATTTCCTTCATCGCTAGCAAGCTTTAAGTATTTTAAGGCTTCTAATTTGTCTTCTTTGATCCCTTTACCATAATAATAGGCTCGGCCTACTTTATATTTAGCCTCTGAACTTTCATTGAGCATTTTCATGCTGATGTCATAGTCATTCATATACTTAATGAACTCGTTCCCCCAACTTCCTGCTTTAATGTAATATTCACGGGCTTTTTGGCGATTTGGTGCAACAAGGCGACTACCGTTTAAATATTGATGTGCTAATTTGCGGGTGTAGTCTTTGCTACCGATAGCGGCTAATTGGTCGTAATAACCAAGAATCTTTGCTTTATTAGCATCAATGAGTGTGTCTTGGCTGTAATAATCCACTAATTCTTTTAAAGCGCTTTTATTATTCAACTTTGCACTAGCGGTCAAGTATTGTAGCCATTTTTTCTCATCGACTTTTTGCCCATAGTTACCGAATTTATAAGCATTGGCGAGGGTACGAATGGCATCAGAGTCATTATTTTTTGCCTTTTCCTGAATAGTAATAAACGAGGCTCTTGCTTTTTCAATTTCTCTTTTACGTGATTTTAAAAAACTGAAATCTGGGTCAGAGATTTTGTTGTAATATTCCATTGCGAGGTCATAGTCAGAATCTTCCCCATAATTACCTTTTTGGTAAATTTCCCCCAGCTCATATAAACAGCGGTTGCTGCCTAATGCTGCACACTTTTTATATTGTGGGACGAGGTCTTTCGGTGTTAACCCTGTGATTTTCTGAAAACGCTGCTTATAGTAGGGCTTGTCATTATAATAATTAACGCCATCCAAATTTTGAGCAATATATAAAGACGCGGTGGTATTGCCTAATTCTGCGGCTTTTATAATGGTATCGTAATAAGGTTTTAGCTCGGCATCACTTAGGGTATCAACTTGGGTCAACTGGGTAAGTTGCTTGATGCCATAAAAGTAAGTGATATCCGCATCAACCCCAATTTGTGGTTCGATACGCTTTAAGGCTTCAGTGTTATTTTCGGATAGGGCTAAATCGACTAATAAACGCTTAGCGTGTATGGTAGCCAAACCAAGTTTTAATAAAATGTCATTGGCGGTATTAAGGTCTTCTTTTGACAATCGTGACTTGCTATCAGGTGAAGCGAGTACGTCAACAACTAAGTTCACAGCACGTTTGTTTTCTTCTGGCTTATATTTTAATAATGAGGCTGCATAATGAATACGGCTGCTATCATTATTTTTACTGGATTCTTCATACAGTTCAAAGGCTAGATTGCTATTTTTCTCCGCATCTTCGCGTAATAAATAATCCGCATAGAAATGCGCTAATGTATAGTTTTTTCTTTCAATGACATCATTTTTGAGAATATCAATGATCGTTTTCTCGTCGACATAGTCTTTTATATCATATTGATAATAGAGTTGAACTAACAGGCGGTCAGCTGTCGACTTGTAGCTATTTTTACTTAAACCTTTTTTCAGTATCTCTACGGCTTCTGGCAAATTCTGCTTAGTACCAAACCCATTGATATAGTAACGAGCTAACTGCATTTGTGATTCATAATCGGGTGCAATTCGGTTAGCTTTTGCGAGTGTTTCAAAGGATTTTTCTGGTGAATAGAATGGGCTATTTTTATTGCGGTATACTTGGCTTACAACGATCAAAGCTTCTGGAGAATTAGGGTATTTCTCGATTAATATCGGAGTATATTTTTTTATAGTATCTACTAATTGTTTATTTGGAAAACGGTAACTGTAAATAGCTTTTTCGATAATAGTAATTAACGATTTTTGATGGCCTAAATCTGCGGCGTTAATTAAATATTTATTCGCTAATTCATCATCGCGTTTTACATCATAATTAAAGGTATTACCTGAATAGACCTGATAGGCTTGGTATAATGCATCGGGATATTGCCCCTCAGCGGCCTCTGTCAAATCTTTAATATTATCTCTATCTGCGAGGTAATTAAAATATAGCGCTTTGGGAGCCCGTTGTTGTATTAAAGGCCGCAAATACATTACAGCTTTATTTTTATTCTTACGGACATCTTCGCCTGTCATGTATTTTTGATATAAAATATACATAGCAGTTTCATCACCTTGACTGGCTCGGGTTTCAAGGTTAGCGATTATTTGTTGTTTTTCTTCTGGCGTTAGTGAGCCATAAATTGATAATGGCGCAGGTTCAAATCTCTCAGCATCGGCAATAAATTCGAAAGCTGATGCCATTGACATACTTTCATATTTTTTTGCAAAAATCTTATTTGGCGTAATACCATTGCCGCCTTCTTTATAAATAGATGCTAATAACATAGCCGGTAATGGGAAGTCTTTACTGACTAAGGGGGTTAAGATTTCGACTGCCTTTTTATTATCTTTATCAACCTTATGGGCAATATAACCGAGTGCAAATTTAGCTAGACGTGAATCTTGTTCCGCAGCCAGTGTAAAGTATTTCCGAGCTAGTTCGGTATTCTGCGGAATATCTTCATATTTAGCTTCCATATAAATACCGCCAACCATCACTTGAGCCTCAATTACACCGAGATCTGCAGCTTTAGTTAAAGAGGTTACGCCATATTTATCGTCAGGGGTATCCTCTATTTGTTGATCATAACGGTAAAAGCCCAGATTATAGAGCGCATTTTTATTGTTCTGTGCTGCAGATTTAACCAACCAACTTAGTGCGTTACTCTCATCAGGTTGAGTACCTATCCCATCTTTATACATTGTGGCTAATGCATAAGCGGATTGGGAGTCAACATCAGCTGTATTTTCAAATTGCTTAAAAGCGGCTTCGGTATCGCCTTGTTGATATAAATCGTAACCAGCTTGTGCGGAATTGGAATGGCCTAATGCATTGATAAAGTAAATGCCAACTGCAATAGCAATTACTATAAATATGCAAAGCCAAACTTTAAGTTGTTTAGTCATTGTTATTCCTTATTAAAGGTCATGTATGACATGACGTGTTCCATCAGTGCACATCGAGTCAATATTTGGTTTTGAGTGAAAATACTACTTAATGGGTAGAATGATTTTAGTTAAGTCTAATTGCTTAAGAAGAAGATTCAATCAGAATTTCCCTTTATTGCTTGCTCAGATTAGCTTTGCACAAGCTTATCAGCGAATGACAGACAAAGGGTGACTGAGACGTTTTAGAGCGTTACAAAATATAAATGACGAAAAACCGTGCAGGAATGTGGGAAGAAATATATTGAGGAAAATAGATAAAACATAGCCCCACAGAGTGGGGCATATGAGTCCACGACATTGCTTTTATTGCTTTAAGTTATAAGTTGTAGCGGCAGGTTACTGACAAGTATCTTCTTGCTGTGCCACTTTTTTATTACGGCTAAATACTTGCGTCAGTGGGGTACGTAATTGTTGCGCTAACATTACCCCTAATAATACAACACCTCCACCAATTAAATGATAGCTTTTTAATTCTTCGCCAAGAGCAAAAACGGCAATAATGGCGGTAAAGACCGGAGCAAGGTTCATAAAGATAGACGTGGTATTTGCCCCTAGCCGCATTACGCCTTGGATCCATAGCGCAGGCGCAATGATGGAGGCGGCGATCCCTGCAAATACGACTAGCCCAATATTGTGGCTGTTGAGTGACACATCATCAGCTAACAAAAAGTTAGGCAATAGCAGAATAACCCCAAAGAACACCTGTACATAGAGTGAATCCCAGCTAGATAATTGGATTGACCAACGCTTAGTTAATACACCGTAGAGGGCATAAGCTGCTGATGCTATTAGCATCATGATTTCGCCTTGGCCTAAGCCATGAGAAAATAATGAGATAGGGTTACCTTGGCTAACGAGCCACGACAGGCCCAATAATGATAGGGCGGAGCCCAATACAATACCAACAGTTGGGATAACACGTAATACGAAAATACTGATCACAACGGTTAATAATGGGATCAGTGAGTTCATTATCCCCATAAAGGTCGCACTGACACTATGGGCAGCGTAATAGGCTAAGCTTTGGTATAGCATCATACCCAGAGCCCCTAAAATGGCTAATTGCCACCAGTGTTTCATGACGACTTTGTGGTTTCGTAGCACCGAACGCAATACAAATGGGGTCATGACGATTAGCGCCAACGCCCAGCGGTAAAAAGAAATTGCTGCAGGGTCAATAGCCGTGGATGCTGCTTTGTTAACAATCGCATTGATAGACCATAATAAAACCGCAATTAGCGGAAAAAGAAGACTTTTCATTAAAACACTCTCCCGTATCGAATGCGAAGTAGTATACATCTGTCTGGTTTTTTATATATACTGATATTCAGACAATCGATAACGCTTTTCAGACAGGTATCATGGAAACTTCAAAATCAGATATTTGGCAAGTCAGTGAATGCAATATTATTGAGCCTGAACTTATTGCTTTTCGCCACGAGCAAACCGCCGCGCTGACGGAGTATAAATCCCATACACACCCATTTGGGCAAATGTTATATGTTGTTTGCGGTATTATGGAAATGGAAGTTGCGGGTAAGCACTATTTAGCGCCACCTGAGTTTTGTATTTGGATACCTGCAAATATTTCCCATGCTAGCTTTAATAAAGAAAGTGTCAAATTTCGTATTATCGATTTCTCACATCAATACAATCAAATATTAGCTCAACGACCGTGCGTGATTAAATTAAGCCCTATATTTCAATCCATTATGAGCGATATGTATCAAAGAGGCATTGTACAACCAGAAACTGAACAAGATCTACGGTTGGCTCATGTACTCATTGATCAGTTTTCATTGTCACCTTGCCAAGATACTTATTTGCCTAACACTAAAGATAAGTTTTTAGCGCCAATCTTACTGGAATTGCAAAATGACCCTGCGGATAATACGACCTTGGCTGGGTGGGCAAAACGTTTTTATACCTCAGAGCGTACATTGTCACGACGCTGCCAACAGGAACTCGGTATGTCATTTAGTGAATGGCGTCAGCGCTTGCGCTATCTTCATGCGGTAGCGGGTCTTGAATGTGGTAAAAGTGTACACGAAGTGGCACTTGATGTTGGATATAGCTCTGCGTCGGCATTTATTGCGATGTTCCAACAAATTTCAGGGGTAACCCCCGACCGTTTTCGAGCGAAAGAGTTTGTGACAGAAGATTAGTTTACATTGGAACGTTAACTCTCATAGGCATCTGGGGCAAAGCGTGGCAAAATATTGCGATGCAAAGCCGTATCGTCAATAGATTGGGACAAAACAGTGAAAATTTTAGTTGATGAAAACATGCCTTATGCTCAGGCATTATTTAGTGAACTGGGCGAAGTTAAAGCTGTACCGGGGCGTCCAATACCCGAACACGAATTAATAAACGCGGACGCATTAATGGTACGGTCGATCACCAAGGTGAATGAATCTCTATTGAAAAATACGCCGGTTAAATTCGTTGGAACGGCAACAGCAGGTTTTGACCATGTAGATACTGCATGGTTGGCAACGGCAAATATCGGTTTTTCTTCTGCACCCGGTTGTAATGCTATTGCGGTAGTGGAGTACGTTATTTCATCGTTATTATTCCTTGCGGAACGTGATAACTTTGATTTACGTGATAAAACAGTAGGGGTCATTGGTGTAGGGAATGTCGGTGGGCGTTTAGCTGAGCGGTTAAACGCTTGGGGCGTAAAAACCTTATTATGTGATCCTCCACGTGCCGCTATGGGCCAACAAGAAGATTTTGTGTCTTTTGAAACCGTATTAGCGCAGGCGGATGTGTTAACTTTCCATACGCCATTGAATCTTTCTGGGGAATATCAAACTTTTCATTTAATGAACCAAACCCACTTAGAAAACCTACGTGATGGCACCATTTTAATTAATGCTAGCCGGGGTGAGGTGGTTGATAACCAAGCATTATTAAAAACATTGCAACAGGGGAAACCGTTGAGTGTGGTGCTGGATGTTTGGGAGCCGGAACCTGACTTGTCTACTGAGCTATTAGCTTTGGTCGATATTGGTACACCGCATATAGCAGGTTACACCCTAGAAGGTAAAGCAAGGGGAACGACGCAAGTTTATGAAGCTTACTGTCAATTTATCGGTAAATCCGTGCAAATTTCCCTTTCATCATTGTTGCCAAAACCGGATATTAGCGAGTTAACCTTCAATGGTAAATTAACGCAAAGCCAACTCAAAAGATTAGCCCATCTTGTGTATGATGTACGCCGTGATGATGCCAAGCTGCGCAAGGTAGCAGGTATTAAAGGGGAATTTGATAAGCTGCGTAAAAACTATCAAGAACGTCGCGAATGGTCATCACTCAATGTGGCTTGTGATAACGCCGATGTTGTCGCACAGCTTAATGCATTAGGGTTCAGTGCTTATTTAGCAAATTAATTGGTATAATTTTTTATCATTAAACGATCTCATTAATGGGGTCGTTTAGTTTTTATTACTAGAGGAATAGCCATGACTGAAGGTTGGAATATTGCAGTATTAGGCGCAACTGGGGCTGTAGGTGAGGCCATTATCTCACTGCTAGAAGAAAGGGAATTTCCAGTTGGCGAACTGTATTTACTAGCCAGTGAGCGAAGTGCGGGGGAGAGCGTACGCTTTAGTGGCAAAAGTATTCAAGTTGAAGAGGTGAATGGTTTTGATTGGTCGCAAGCGCAAATTGCTTTTTTTGCGGCTAATGAAGCGGTTAGCATGCAATATGCAGAATTAGCGGCACAGGAAGGTTGTATTGTTATTGATACAAGTGGCGTATTTGCTCAAGAACCTGATGTGCCATTAGTGGTACCAAATGTGAATCCTCAAGTTTTAGCTGATTACCGCAATCGTAATATTATTTCTTTGGCAGATAGCTCCGTGAGTCAATTGGTCACAGCGATTAAACCGCTGGTGGACGCAGCAGGCTTAGGGCGAATTACCTTAACGAATATGTTATCCATGTCGAGTTATGGTAAAGCAGCCGTCGATGAACTTGCAGGGCAAAGTGCACGTTTATTAAATGGTATTCCTGCGGAAGAAGGGCGTTTTAGTAAGCAACTTGCTTTCAATATGTTGCCTTTATTGTCAGACATGGAGGGGAGTGTTGTTCAAGAACGCCGTCTTGTTGAACAAGTGCGCAAAGTACTCCAAGATGAAGGTTTACCTGTTGCTGTTAGTTTTATTCAGTCGCCTGTTTTTTATGGAAATGCTCAAGTTGTCTACTTGGAAACGTTACGCCCTTTGAGTGCAGAAGAAGCGAATGAAGAACTTGAACGTTTTGCGGATATTCAGGTCTCAGAAGAAGGGGATTATCCAACTCAGGTAACGGATGCTTCTGGCAATGACCAACTAAGTGTCGGCTGCGTTCGTAATGATTATGGCGTTCCTGAAATATTACAGTTTTGGTCGGTGGCGGATAATGTGCGCTTCGGTGGGGCACTGATGGCAGTAGAAACCGCTGAAAAATTAGCTCAGGAGCTATTCTACTGATGTCAGAACCAACAAAGTTGTATCGGGTTGCGTTAGGGGTCGAATACAACGGTAGTCGCTATTTTGGTTGGCAACGCCAACAAGAAGTGAAAAGTGTGCAAGGGTGCTTAGAAATCGCCTTGTCAAAGATTGCCGCAGAGCCGATCAACGTATTTTGCGCGGGTCGTACGGATGCAGGTGTTCATGCCACTGGGCAGGTGGTGCATTTTGAAACCTCAGCCAATCGCAAAGAAGCGGCTTGGACTATGGGGGCAAATACACATTTACCTGCGGATATTGCAGTTCGTTGGTGTAAACCTGTGAATGATGAGTTTCATGCACGGTTTAGTGCCACCGCTCGCCGCTACCGTTATGTGATTTTCAATCATCGCTATCGGCCTGCAATTTTATCTAATGGTGTAACTCATTTTCACTACCCATTAGATGAAAAAAGAATGCATCAAGCGGCTCAGTCACTTTTAGGTGAGCGTGATTTTACCTCATTCAGAGCAGTCCAGTGCCAATCAAAGTCTCCATGGCGTAATGTAATGCACGTGAATGTGAGTCGCCATGGTCATTATGTGGTGGTGGATATTAAAGCCAATGCCTTTGTTCACCACATGGTTAGGAATATTGTTGGTAGTCTGTTGGAGATAGGGTGTGGCAATCAAGGTGTTGATTGGATACAACATCTTCTTGAGCTAAAAGATCGCACCAAAGCAGCGGCAACGGCAAAAGCTGAAGGCTTGTATTTGGTGAGCGTCGATTACCCTGAACAATTTGCATTGCCGCAGAATGTTATGGGGCCTCTTTTTCTTGCAGATGAACTGATATAAAGCAAACTTTTTATTTGTCCCATCATTGTTGGGAATGGCATGGACGCTATCATTAATGAGGATTATATGGAATTCATCACTTTTATTATCGACTTTATTTTACACATAGATGTGCACCTTGCTGAACTCGTTAGAGACTACGGTACATGGGTATACGGGATCTTATTCCTGATCCTTTTTTGTGAAACAGGTCTAGTGGTCACACCATTTTTACCTGGGGATTCGTTATTATTTGTTGCGGGTGCAATTTCAGCATTAGACAGCAATGATTTAAATGTTCACTTAATGGTCGCATTAATGATTACTGCTGCGATTATTGGTGATGCAGTGAATTACACCATTGGACGTGTTTTTGGCGAAAGGTTATTTAAAAACCCGGACTCAAAAATTTTTCGTCGCGTATATTTAGAAAAAACCCATGAATTTTATGAAAAACATGGTGGTAAAGCGATTATACTGGCTCGTTTCGTGCCGATAGTAAGAACATTTGCGCCTTTCGTTGCAGGAATGGGGAAAATGTCTTATCGTCATTTTGCCTTTTATAATGTCGCAGGTGCATTTATATGGGTATTATTATTTACCTATGCAGGTTATTTATTCGGTGATTTACCGATTGTACAAAAGAATTTGAAATTATTGATAGTCGCGATTATCTTTGTTTCAATTTTGCCGGGTGTGGTTGAAATTATTCGCCATCGCCGTAAGGCCGCGAAAGAAAAGCGTGCTACAGCGCAAAAAATCGATAACCGTTAAGCGGTTTAAAAAGTTTTTATCTACAGTGAGATATCATTGTGGTTTAATGGCAAAAAATACCTACTGGTGATAACCAGAGTGAATCAGACAAAAAGGTCCATTAATGAGCTGGATTGAAAAAATATTAAAGAAAGGTAACTTGACCCAATCACACAAAGCCAATATCCCAGAAGGGGTTTGGACGAAA
The DNA here is from genome assembly GCF_053543535.1 of Providencia sp. AGC89. Taxonomy (NCBI): domain Bacteria; kingdom Pseudomonadati; phylum Pseudomonadota; class Gammaproteobacteria; order Enterobacterales; family Morganellaceae; genus Providencia; species Providencia sp. AGC89. The sequence goes on along the minus strand of NZ_JBIXLP010000060.1, from coordinate 490,842 downwards.
TGCGATAGCTGTGGGCAGGTGTTATACGGTGCTGAATTAGAGCGTAACTTATCAGTGTGTCCTAAATGTGACCACCATATGCGTATTCATGCACGCCAACGTTTAGAAACCTTCCTTGATGAAGACTCAACGTCCGAATTAGGTAGTGAACTTGAGCCAAAAGACCTCCTCAAGTTTAAAGACTCAAAAAAATATAAAGACCGACTTTCAGCCGCACAGAAAGAAACGGGCGAAAAAGATGCCATTATTGTCATGAAAGGGACCCTAAAAGGGATGCCGGTTGTCGCTGCGGCATTTGAATTCGCCTTTATGGGTGGTTCAATGGCATCGGTTGTTGGTGCTCGTTTTGTCCGCGCAGTGGAACAGGCTTTGGAAGATAACTGTCCATTGGTGTGTTTTTCATCAAGTGGTGGCGCTCGTATGCAAGAAGCGTTGTTATCATTGATGCAAATGGCAAAAACCAGTGCAGCGTTGGCAAAAATGCAAGAACGCGGCTTACCGTATATTTCAGTACTAACTGACCCAACTATGGGTGGCGTTTCTGCTAGTCTTGCAATGTTAGGGGATATTAATGTTGCTGAGCCTAAAGCCCTGATTGGTTTTGCCGGCCCGCGTGTTATTGAACAAACGGTACGTGAAAAACTGCCACAAGGTTTTCAACGCAGTGAGTTTTTACTCGAAAAAGGCGCTATCGATATGATAGTCCGCCGCCCTGAAATGCGTGACCGCTTGGCTGAAGTCTTGGCAATGTTAACGAATAAGCCTAGTTTTACTGAGGCGCCAATTATTGTTGCAGAAAATGTAGAAGTTGACATTGATATTACTGATGAGACTGATGGCTTTGAGGTAGACGTACAAGAAAAGGAACCTGCAAAGCATAAAAAAGATGATGAGTAATTTAATCATTCCTAATGCCAAGTCTCCATTGGAGACTTGGCTTTCTTACCTCACCGACTTACATAGCCAAAATATTGATATGGGGTTGGAACGAGTCGGTCAAGTCGCTAAGCAAATGAACCTCACACAGCCTGCACCTCGAGTTATCACTGTCACTGGAACTAACGGTAAAGGGACAACGTGCCATACGTTAGAGTCTATTCTGATGGCATCAGGGCTCAAGGTTGGGGTCTATAGCTCACCACATCTTGTTCGTTATACAGAGCGTGTGCGTATTCAAGGCCAAGAACTTGCAGAGTCAGAGTTTTGCGCAGCGTTTGCGACCATTGAATCACAACGTGAAAACATTTCGCTTACCTACTTTGAATACGGTACCTTGGCTGCATTACAGTTATTTAAGCAAGCTGAACTGGATGTGGTTATTTTAGAAGTGGGGCTAGGCGGCCGCTTGGATGCAACAAATGTTGTGGATGCCGATATTGCAGCGATCACCAGTATTGCGTTAGATCATACAGACTGGCTTGGCGCTGATAGAGAACATATTGGCTATGAAAAAGCGGGTATTTTCCGTTCTGGTCACTATGGTGTAGTCGGTGAACCTGATATGCCTGCGTCTATTGCTCAAGTGGCGGATAAACTAGGTACGGTGCTTTTTCGTCGTGGTGCGGATTGGCAATATAGTGAACAAGCGGGAAGTTGGTCATGGAAAAGTGCTCAACATGAGTGGCATAATTTACCATTACCGAATGTCCCATTAGCGAATGCAGCAACCGCGCTTGGTGTTATTAGCTGCTTATTATTGATTGATGTTGATATCGCCCAAAAAGTTACAGAAAGCGCAATTCATCAAGGGTTAAAATCGGCTCAATTGCCAGGGCGTTTTCAGGTTATCGGTGAAAAACCATTGATGATTTTAGACGTGGCACATAACCCGCATGCTGCAGGCTATTTAGTCAGTAAATTAGCCGAACTTCCTGTTATGGAAGGGCGTCATATTCGTGCGGTTGTCGGTATGTTAGGTGACAAAGATATTAAAGGCACTCTTGATTGCCTGTCACAGCAAGTTACTGATTGGTATATTGCGCCATTAACTGAATTTAGAGGGGCTGATGTCGCTACGCTTAGCCAACATTTAGCGCAAGCGAATGAATTTGATTCCGTAGAAAAAGCATGGCAACAAGCTTGTCTCGATGCAAAAGAGCAAGATGTGGTTGTTGTGTGTGGGTCATTTCATACTGTCGCCCATGTTATGATGTTATTAGAAAACCAAAAAGGATAGTGCCGGTGGCTAGTAAATTTCAGAATCGTCTTGCTGGCGCCATTGTTCTTGTTGCTGTAGGGGTTATCGTTCTCCCTGCACTGCTTGATGGCGATAAGAAATATAATGAAAATGAATTTGCGGCCATTCCTATTATCCCTAAACCGGGTGATGAAGAAGATATTGAAGCGATAGCGCCTATCGCCAGTACGACATCAACAGCTTCTTCTGAAGGGGCTTCTGAAGCGATGCTGTCAGAAGCGATAACACAGCAGCAAAATGAACAAGTTGAAGCGGCAACATCGGCTGAAAATAATCCACCTGCTGTTGTTGAGCCAGTAAAACCAATCAAGCCAGAAGTTAAACCAGAGCCTAAGCCACAACCGAAAGTTGAACCAAAACCGGAGCCTAAACCCGAAGTGAAACCAGCTCCGCAAGGTAAAGCGTTTGTTGTGCAAGTTATTGCCTTAAACAATGCAGCTAAGGTAGAAGAAATTGTGGCAAAACTCAGGTTGTCTGGTTACCAAGTGTATACGGTTCCCGCTAAGCCAGTGAATAATAAACTCACACGTATTTACGTGGGGCCAGAAGCCTCTAGGCAAAGGCTAGAGGCCGCGTTACCAGAGCTAAATTCGATTACAGGGACTAAAGGGATAATTCAAACCTATAAACCTTAAAATTAAAGATCCAATAATCCCTAAAAGGTAAGGGGATTTAGTAACTTACTGCGGCGATTATGATTTTTTCTTTTCGCCGCTATTTTTTTAAATTTGATAGAAAAATGGTTACGCAAACGTTTTCGTTTTCTGTTAGAATGCACTTCGCTGATGTCGTGAGTGCGAATTTTGGAATGGAATATGGTCTGGATAGATTACGCAATTATCGCCATTATTGGCTTCTCGGCACTGGTTAGCTTGATCCGTGGTTTTGTACGTGAGGCATTATCACTAGTGACGTGGGTTTGTGCTTTTTTTGTTGCAAGTACCTTTTATCCTTATTTAGCCAGCTACTTTACGCGCTTTGAGGATATACTTGTTAGAAATGGCATTGCTATCGCTGCATTATTTATTGCCACCCTTATTGTGGGGGCAGTAGTGAACTATGTGATTAGCTCATTAGTACAAAAAACGGGGTTATCAGGCACAGATCGGGTTCTGGGGATCTGCTTCGGTGCGCTGCGTGGTGTGTTAATTGTTTCGGCCTTATTGTTTTTTCTCGATACATTTACACCACTTCCTCAAAGTGAGGATTGGCAGCGTTCGGAACTTATTCCGCAGTTCAGTCATATCATCAGGTGGTTTTTTGACTACCTGCAAAATGCGTCAAGTTTCCTACCGGAGAATATTTCTCCGTCTGGCTGATGAGGAAAGACTAAATGTGCGGTATTGTCGGTATCGCCGGTGTAACACCGGTAAACCAATCGATTTATGATGCTTTAACGGTGTTACAACACCGTGGGCAAGATGCAGCAGGTATTGCCACTATTGATGGCAAAAATAATATTCGTTTACGCAAAGCGAATGGTCTGGTTAAGGATGTGTTTGAAACACGTCACATGCTCAGGTTACAAGGCTGTATGGGGTTAGGGCATGTTCGTTACCCAACTGCAGGGAGTTCAAGTGCTTCTGAAGCTCAACCTTTCTACGTAAACTCACCTTTTGGTATCACCCTTGCTCATAATGGTAATCTGACAAATGCTCATGAACTCACTCGGAGTTTATTTGAAACAGCACGCCGCCATGTCAATACCACATCGGATTCTGAAATATTACTCAACGTATTAGCTTATGAGCTAGATAGGTTTGACCATTTCCCTCTTGAGCCAGATAACGTGTTTAGTGCTGTCTCAGCGATGCACAAAAAACTACGCGGCGCCTATGCTTGTGTGGCACTTATTATTGGCCATGGGATGTTAGCATTCCGTGACCCTCATGGTATTCGTCCCCTAGTATTAGGGCGTCGGGTCACAGAGAAGGGTGAGCACGAATATATGGTGGCTTCTGAAAGTGTCGCACTTGATACACTAGGTTTTGAGTTTTTACGGGATGTCGCCCCCGGTGAAGCGGTCTATGTCACTGAGAAAGGCCAATTATTTACCCGTCAATGCGCAGAAAACCCACAATTGACGCCATGTATTTTTGAATACGTTTATTTTGCTCGCCAAGATTCCTTTATTGATAAAGTCTCGGTCTACAATGCAAGGTTGCGCATGGGGCAAAAACTTGGCGCTAAAATTGCCCGTGAATGGGAAGATTTACACATCGATGTTGTGATCCCTATTCCTGAGACTTCGTGTGATATTGCTCTGGAAATAGCACATATCCTTGATAAACCGTATCGCCAAGGGTTTGTAAAAAACCGTTATGTGGGTCGGACGTTTATCATGCCTGGTCAACAAGAGCGTCGTAAATCGGTGCGCCGTAAATTGAATGCAAACCGAGCAGAGTTCCGTGACAAAAATGTCTTATTGATTGATGACTCAATAGTGCGTGGCACCACATCTGAGCAAATCGTTGAACTCGCGCGTGAAGCGGGAGCAAAAAATGTTTACTTTGCTTCAGCGGCACCGGAAGTGCGTTTTCCGAATGTCTATGGCATTGATATGCCAAATGCTAATGAGCTAATTGCTCATGGTAGGGAAGTGGATGAAATTCGTAAATTAATTGGTGCAGATGGGTTAATTTTCCAAGATTTAGCTGATTTGGTGGATGCGGTTCGTGAGGAAAATCCAGAAATTAATGAGTTCGAATGTTCTGTGTTTGATGGTATTTACGTCACCAAGGATATCGACCAAAGTTATTTAGATTATCTGGAAAACTTACGTAAAGATGACGAGCTAAAATTGAAAGATAAGAGTGAGGTTGAAGACCTCGAAATTTATAACGAAGGCTAAATTTTCGTCATAGTTTCGGTTACAGCGTTGTTGGCTTCATTCAGCTACCCAAGTCACATACTTTTGTATGCTCCTTGGGATAGCTTCATTTGCCGCCTAGCTGTAACCGAAACTATTTAGAAAATTAATCGTGATTCTATTTTTATCATTATTTAATTTTCTAACGTTGTTGACTTCATTCAGTTACCCAAGTTACCTACTTTTGTAGGCTCCTTGGGATAGCTTCATTTGCCGCCTAGCTGTAACCGAAACTATTTAGAAAATTAATCGTGATTCTATTTTTATCATTATTTAATTTTCTAACGTTGTTGACTTCATTCAGTTACCCAAATTACCTACTTTTGTAGGCTCCTTGGGATAGCTTCATTTTCCGCCTAGCTGTAACCGAAACTATTTAGAAAATTAATCGTGATGCTATTTTTATCATTATTTAATTTTCTAACGTTGTTAGCTTCATTCAGTTACCCAAGTTACCTACTTTTGTAGGCTCCTTGGGATAGCTTCATTTGCCGCCTAGCTGTAACCGAAACTATTTAGAAAATTATAACGTTAAATGAAGGCGTAAGTTACAGTTATATCTGATTTAAAATGCGAAAAATTCGAGTAAACTAGAGGGACATTAACTGCCTATCTGGAGCTATATATGGCTGATTTCAACTCCCTTCCTGATGTGATTAAACCTTTCGTAGATAAAATCAAAGCCACTAAAAAATCCCTTGTTGAAATGACCTTAACCCCCGTTGAAGAATATGTGTGGTGGGAAAGCCGTGTGGGCGGAATGCCTTATTTGCCGCTTGGTGAAAAATACCCAACAAATAGTGAAGGGACACCACTAAAACTGCTTGCGCAAATTAACTTTGCACAAATGCCTAAGTTAGAAAATTACCCAGAAAAAGGGCTGTTACAGTTTTTTATTGGTGGAGATGATTTGTATGGGGCTGATTTTGAAGATAAGCAAAAACAAGAGGATTTTAGAGTTATCTATTGGGAAAATATTATTGAAGATATTAGCCAGTTAACACAAGATTTTTCCTCAGTAATTGCCGCACATACTGATGACTATTACACGCCCATCGACCATCAATATAGTATTGAATACACACCTGCAGAACAATACATTAGTATCGATGATTTCCAGTTCGGGCAGAAAATCCTTGGGGTTGATAACCTCTATGATTATGAAGAACAGTTTGAAGGTGAAGACTTCTATGATGAATGGGTTGAACCTTACAGTGATTCATTTGAATCGGGTGCGCACTGTATTGGAGGCTACCCATTTTTTACTCAATCTGATCCAAGAGAATATGAAGAAAATATCCAGCAATACGAACTATTACTGCAAATAAATACGGATTATGAAATCGGTATTATGTGGGGAGATATGGGCGTCGGTAATTTCTTTATTCACCCAGATGATTTGAAAAAAAGAGATTTTAGTCGAGTAGTGTATAACTGGGACTGTGGCTGATCACCAAAATCCTTAATATCCTATAGGCTTTTGTCGTGTTGGCAGCGCTTTTCTAACCAAGTTGTATATTCTTGGGATGCCTTCATTTGCCGCCAAGCGACAACTGGAAGCCTTTGGTATATAATCGCAAAAAAATCGCGAATTGGGCTGCTAAATGAAAAAACTGATCATCGGGTTAACTGGGGCAAGTGGTGCTATTTATGGCATTAGGCTGCTTGAAGTATTAAAACCTGTCAAAGGGATAGAAACCCATTTGGTGATGAGTGCAGCCGCACGGCAAACATTGGCGTTAGAAACCAAGTTTAGCGTAAAAGAAGTACAACAATTAGCTGACCATTATTATGATAGCCGTGATATTGCAGCGGCAATTTCATCAGGTTCTTTTCGTACTGAAGGGATGGTCATAATGCCTTGCACAATGAAAACCCTTTCTGGGATTGTGCACAGCTATACTGATACTTTGGTGACCCGAGCTGCGGATGTTGTACTCAAAGAAGGGAAAAAACTCGTCCTAGGGGTACGGGAAACGCCATTACATGTCGGCCACCTGCGTTTAATGGTGCAAGCGGCTGAAATGGGAGCCGTGATCATGCCCCCCATGCCTGCATTTTACCATCAGCCTGAAACTATTTTAGATATTGTTGACCAAACCGTTAACCGCGTTATCGACCAGTTTGATATTACCCTTGAACACGATTTATTTCATCGTTGGCAAGGGGCTAAATAATTTAGTACGGTAGTTACGCTTGGTTATTAAGTATTCTTGAGCCAAACATAACACTAGGGTCAGTATTAAGGTTAAAATTTCCCATCGAAATAGGTAAAAACCATTTCGTCTAGAGATATGAGTAGCGTTAAGAAGGGTTACCTTTCTTTGGAAACCAATAAGTCTTCTAATGCAATTTTTAATTCGATAAATTCGAACTGAAACCCCGCTTCTTCTAAACGTTTAGGTATGGCTTGCTGCCCACCTAATACTAAAGCCGCGGATTCGCCTAAAATAGTTTTGATCACAAAAGCAGGCGTGCGGACAAAAGAAGGGCGGTTAAGTACATCCCCTAAAACAGCAGTGAATTGGTCATTATGCACAGGATAAGGTGCAGTCATATTGAAAGGGCCTGAAAGTGTTGGAGTAGTCAGCAAAAAGTAAATTGCATTGACCATATCGTTGATATGTATCCATGGCATGTATTGTTTGCCGTGACCGATTGGGCCACCAGCCCCCATTTTGAAAATGGGCAGAATTTTACCTAGAACCCCACCATTGGGGGATAATACGAGGCCTGTACGTAATAAACACACGCGTGTTTTGTCGGACGCGGCATTTTCAGCAAGGGCTTCCCAATGTTGCGCGAGTTGATGGGTAAATTCGTCGTGGGGTTGTTCATCTTCTGTGACGACAGATTGGCCTTGATCGCCATAGTAACCCACGGCTGAGCCCGATAAAAAGACGCAAGGCGGTGTTTCACTAGCAGCAATCAGTTCAGCGAGTCGCTGGGTGATTTTCCAACGGCTATCACAAAGGCGTTTTTTCTGCTCATCAGTCCAGCGTTTTTCAGCAATAGGTTCGCCAGCTAAGTTAATGACGGCATCAAAGTCATTGAGATGATTGACGTCATTTAACGTTGTCCAACATTCAACAGCCTTACAAAAATGGCTATACACTTTTTGTGGCGAACGGCTCAATACTGTGACCTGATGACCAAGGGAAATGAGTTTTTGAACAAGAGGCGTACCAATGAGCCCCGTACCACCAGTGATGAGTATATTCATTTTTTGCACCCCTTAAAGCCTCGCCAATGATGAATGTTTACATTATCAATTTTATCGCTGTAATTCAGTGATTGTATGGTTTTTATTTTCTAACTATAGCATTTATAAACTAAGTTTGTGTATTCCGGCGACACGAATGTAAAAATATTGTTACCAATACACATCTTCTCGTCCGATGATCTTTTTTGTGATAGCAACTCAATGCAAATTCAGCTAGGATCGAAAACCGAATGTTAGTTAAAGCATATCTTGTATTGCCTTTTATTGCGGCAATCAATCTATGGCATAAGCTGTTTCAGGCAATTTTGAAAAGGTTTACAGGATGGAACAACAAACCGAAGTCGTTGAGTGGGTAGATATTGTTGATGAAGATAATATCGTGATTGCTCAGGCAACCCGTAGCCAAATGCGAGCTGAGAACTTACGCCACCGTGCAACTTACATTGTGGTGCATGATGGCATGGGGAAAATATTGGTGCAACGACGTACTGAAATTAAAGATTTTCACCCTGGTTTTTTAGATGCAACGGCGGGTGGCGTTGTTACACAAGGTGAGAATATTCTTGATTCTGCTAAACGTGAAGCCGAAGAAGAGCTGGGTATAGCAGGCGTGCCTTTTGCCGAGCATGGCCATTTTTATTTTGAAGATGAGCACTGCCGTGTATGGGGTGGGTTATTCAGTTGTGTGAGCCATGGCCCTTTTGCATTGCAAGAATCAGAAGTGGCTGAAGTGAGTTGGTTAACGGCTAAAGAAATCAGTGCCCGTTGTGATGAATTTACCCCTGATTCTTTAAAAGCACTTTCTTTATGGTTAACTCGTAATAACGAGTCTGAAAAAGCCATTACTTGTGCTGAAAACTCTCAATAAATAAGTTTTAAATTTTAAAAGGGCTATTTTATTTAGCTCTTTTAATTATTTCTATCATATTCAAATCGTTAGCAAGGTATATTTCTGACTAGTATATAATTATTAGTTATATAAAACTTGCACGTTACACGATGTATTCATTTCAACTCTAGATATAATATGATTGAGCTTCGCATTTATCGCTTGCGATATTATGTAATTGCTTGATGTATAAAATAACGCTTCGAGAGAATAAAAATGACAATTCATAAAGCAGACCTCCTTTTGAAACACCAACACCTTGAGAATGTAACAAACAAAGCACGTGAAATTATGGAGCGTGAAGGTATTGAAGCTTTAATTGCAACGGTAGGGGATAATTTTTATCACTTAACCGGTTTTGCCAGCTTCTTTATGTATACCTTTAGGCAGACTGGCTCTGCAATTGCTGTTATTTTTCGTGACCCTTCAATTGAATCTTTGGTGATCATGAATGAATTTGAAGCCGCAAATTTATCGCTTCAAATGCCAAATGCTAAAATTAAAACATTCCCAATATGGGTCGATGTTGACGATCCTTATAATCCTGATAACGGTAAAGTGGTAAAAGCACGGCCGATAAATAGCCCGATAGAAACCATTTTTACGCTCTTAAAAGAGGCGTTATCTGAAGCTGATGTTTATGGTAAACCGGTTGCGATTGAACTAAACCAAATAACCCATATGGGAAAAACATGGTTAGATAAAGTTATCCCAAGCTTAAACTTAGTAGATTCATCCGCTTTATTTAATGAGTTGCGGATGATTAAAAGTGAGTGGGAAATTGCTCACCTAAGAAAATCTGCACAAATCACAGAGGCGGGGATCGCAGCAGCAAGCCAATTAATTAAAGTGGGATGCACCTCTGCGCAATTGACTGCGGCATTTAAAGCTAAAGTGATGGAATATCCAGAGACTAATTATAGTCGTTTTCACCTTATTTCAGTTGGCAGCGATTTCTCCCCGAAAATGTTACCCGATGACGTGCCAGCCAAAGAGGGTGATCTCATTAAATTTGATTGCGGGGTAGATGTTGCAGGCTATGGTGCTGACATAGCACGCACATTTGTCGTCGGTAAGCCGGATGAAAAAGTGAGCCGTATTTATCAAACTATTTTAAAAGGTCATCAATATATGCTAAGTCGCATAGCACCCGGCGTGGCATTAAGTGACGTTTTTAATGAGACGATGGCACTAATCCGTTCTTCAGGGTTACCGTATTATAACCGTGGGCACCTAGGTCATGGTGATGGGGTATTCGTTGGGTTAGAAGAAGCCCCTTTTGTGAGTGCAGCAACGACAGAAGTCTTTCGTGCTGGCATGGTAATGAGTTTAGAAACACCATATTACGGGATTGGTGTTGGCGGTATTATGATTGAGGATATGCTGCTAATTACTGAAGATGGTGTTGAGATGTTAAGCCATTTGCCTCGCGAATTGGTTTCATTAGGGTAAATGGAATAAGGAATTTTCTATGAAATGGTACCATTATTTAGTGATTTTCCCGATCCTAGCATTAACGGTGGGCATTTATTATGCTAACCAAGTAGAACCTTTTGTGATGGGGCTACCCTTTTTAATGTTTTGGATTGTTGTATGGGTGATTATTACCGCCTTAGTGATGTTACTGATAAATGTATTAGATAATAAAAATACTAAGGAAACATCATGAGCTCTGCGTTAATTATTATTACCATTTTTTTCCTTTTTAGTATCTATCTTGCTATTCGGGCTAAAAAAGGGAAAACGATGGATCACGAAGGTTGGTCTGTCGGTGGGCGTAGTTATGGCGCTCTATTGGTTTTTTTACTGAGTGCAGGGGAAATCTACACAACATTTACTTTCCTTGGTGGGAGTGGTTGGGCATATGGCAAAGGCCCTGCTATTTTATACACATTAGCCGTCAATGCATTTATGGGGATCTTTTTATATTGGGTACACCCGAGAGTTTGGCGTTTTGCAAAAGATAATGATGTTAGGACAATTTCTGAATTATTTGCTAAAAAATACCAAAGTGCAGGCTTAGGGCTACTGATTAGCTTAATTTCTATTGCTGCAATGGTGCCTTTATTCGTTTTACAACTTAAAGGATTAGGCATTATAGTTTCTCAAGCATCTTATGGTGCTATCCCCGCAGATATGGCGATTTGGATTGGTATTATTGCTGTCACCTTATTTGTAATGATTTCAGGTATTCATGGCTCAGCTTGGACATCGGCACTTAAAGATTTAATGATCTTAATTGTGGTTGTGTTTATTGGTATTTATATTCCATTACATTACTACGGTAGTTTTGGTGAGATGTTTAAAGCCATTGATACTGTAATGCCAAGCTTCTTAACTTTCTCAGATACAGGGCTCAATATTCCTTGGTATATTTCGACTGTATTTCTGTCAGTGGTTGCTTATTTTTGCTGGCCTCATTATATGGCGGCGGTATTTACTGCAAAAGATGAAAAATCTCTGAAGCGAAATAGTATTTTAATTCCAGCGTACAGTTTGATTATGTTATTTGCTTTTTTTGTGGGTTACGCATCAATTCTACAAATTCCGCATCTTGAAGGAGCCGCTGTAGATTTATCCCTGTTTGAAATATCGAAAGAAACGTTTTCACCTGTTGTCGTTGGGTTTATTGGCGCAGCAGGGATGTTGACCGCTTTAGTGCCGGGCTCAATGTTGTTACTCACAACGTCTAACATGCTTGCAGGTGTGGTGCAAAAAGCACTAGGGGTGAGTGAGGAAAAACAACAATCAGGGATGTATGCACGTTTTATGGTGCCACTTGTTGCATTAGTGAGTCTGTATTTTATATTCCACAGTAATGACACGCTGGTCGCAATCATGCTATTAGGGGTTAATATTGTGGCACAGTTCTTCCCTGCGCTGCTGATGAGCTTTAAACAACATAATCCAATGACCCCTGCGGGTGCAATTTGTGGGATTATGGCAGGGGTATTATTCCTTGCAGTGACGTATATTGAAAAAATTTCGTTAGCTCAATTGTTCCCATGGTTAGGGGAAGGCTTAAGCTATATGAATATTGGTATTGCTGCATTTATTCTGAATATTATTATTGCGTGTGCTGTGTCGGTATTTACGCGTAAAAAATTATAATTATTTTCATTGCTACAATTAAATGCCAGTTAAATAATTAACTGGCATTTAACATCTAAATTATTAATTGAGTTTTAATTTAAGTTTGGCATCAGTTTTAAACCTATTTTAAATAATGGTGCGATATTAAATTTGATGGTTTTATTTTGTTGTATAAACAAGGCTTAGCTTTATTATTAATTATGTCATCTGACAGTTTCTTATTTCCTTAATAGTAAACATTAATATAGAAGATATAATTATGCCAAATAATAAATCAGTTGAGTTATTAAAGAATCAGAAAGGAAAAGATAAGTGCCCACCTAATAAGCTAGCTTTATACACTAATATTAATTATAACAATTCAGAACTTGGCGATATTCTTCTTATCTCTCCCAACATTCAACTTGATCAACAAGAGTTAGCATCGTATGGGTTTGATGTTGGTCATCATGATGGGGTTTCTTGTGTTGTTAATAATATGGGTCAGTCAGCCACTCTCGTTGCTGGGCTTAATCTTGATGGGGAAATACTCAAAGTCCTTGCGATGACATCAATCCCTTCTCTTGTTGATTACGGTTGGAATGATGCGACCCGCTCAGTGGTTTCTGCTCCCGTTGAACTAGTGGAGCTTGTGATATCATCTCAAAATCCAGCTGAATTAAAATTAGGCCAACAAGAGCACTTTGAATTTAAAATAGAAAATAAAAGCGGTGTCGATGTCCCTGATGTAACGTTGGATATTACGTCTAAGAATAGTGGTGTAGTTGAAATTATTTCCTATCCTAATACGGTTAATCTCCCTGCAGGAGCCATAACGACAGTTGAGGTATTAGTCGATGGAAAGGGGCTGGGTAATACTGAGTTAAGCGTACGAATTAATACGCCAATCGGTTTTATTAATCAAAACAATAATACTTATAGTGTGACAGCAAAAGTGAATGGCGTTGTGAATTTAACACTGATGGTTGATAGGCAAGTTACTTTACTGAGGGGGATCACAAAGCGCATACCATTAAAGATCACTAATAAAAGTGAAATACCAGTTAATGGTGCTGTCATTGAAGCTGAATCAGAGAATGAATTACTTATGATAGTGAGTGACATTGACCCGATAGTCAATATTGATGCAAATGATTCGACAGTGATTGATATCCCACTCAATACAAGTGCATCACGAGTGGGAAGCACAAGGTTAATTTGCAGTATAACGCCTCCTGCCGGCTATGAAAATGAAGGCGACCATAATGTTAGTTCTAATATCATAGTCACTGCAGAAAAAGATTTAGAGGTCTTACAGAAATATCAGGCAAGTTGGGCTGGGGAAGGTGGTTATCTTTATAGTTATATGCTGACATTAATATCAGAAAATACACGGGTCACTTTATGGGAGTTATCCTTCCAATTACCTCCTGGAGCGAAAGTCTCCGAAAATTGGTATGAAAGCCAGAAAAATTGGTTAAATAAGAGGGAGTCTGGTGGGAATGTGATACTGAGTAATACTAGTGGGCATACAATTGACCCTGGTGTTGAACTCCCATTACAAATTCAGTTAGTTTATCCTAACCAAGCTGAAGCCTATGAATATATCTACAGCCTTCATCTTCGACAAATCAGATAAGGTGTTTCTCATTCAGTTGATACATGAGTATTGAGTGAGGGAATTTTCATTTGGTTGTTGTTTGTTATCTTGGTGAAAAACGGAATGTGTTGCACACATGTCATTATCAAGAATATATTTGCAAGCCGTATTGCGCTGCTATTAGAGATTAAATTTTTTTATAAAAAAGCCAGTCAGTTGAAAGTAACCTGACTGGCTTTTTAACATCAATTATTTATTGATTAGGCATTTTCGTTTTGTACTGCTTGGATAGCAGTTAACGCAACGGTATAAACGATGTCATCAACTAATGCACCACGAGACAAGTCATTGACTGGTTTACGCATACCTTGCAGCATTGGACCAATAGAGACTAAGTCAGCAGAACGTTGTACGGCTTTATACGTGGTATTACCGGTATTTAAGTCTGGGAAGATAAATACGGTCGCTTTACCTGCAACTGGTGAATTAGGCGCTTTGGATTTAGCAACATCAGCCATTACTGCGGCATCGTACTGCAATGGGCCATCAATCATCAAGTCTGGACGTTTTTCTTGTGCTAAACGTGTTGCTTCACGTACTTTCTCAACATCACTACCAGCACCTGAATCACCTGTAGAGTAAGAAATCATCGCAACGCGTGGGTCAATACCGAACGCTTTTGCAGAATCAGCAGATTGAATAGCGATTTCTGATAATTGCTCTGCAGTTGGGTCTGGGTTGATAGCACAGTCACCATAAACAAATACTTGTTCAGGTAATAGCATAAAGAAGACGGAAGAAACTAATGAACTGCCCGGTGCTGTTTTAATTAATTGCAGCGGTGGACGGATAGTGTTGGCAGTGGTATGGACCGCGCCTGAAACGAGGCCATCAACTTCACCTTTTTCAAGCATCAGTGTCCCTAGGACGACATTATCTTCGAGTTGTTCACGAGCAACAACTTCAGTCATACCCTTGTTCTTACGTAGCTCAACCAAACGAGCGACATATTCTTCACGTACTTTGACAGGGTCAACAATTTCAATTCCTGTACCTAACTCAATACCCTGCGCTGCAGCAACACGACGAATATCATCAGGGTTACCTAATAAAATACATGTTGCGATCCCGCGCTCTGCACAGATAGAAGCCGCTTTGACTGTACGTGGCTCATCACCTTCAGGAAGAACGATTCGTTTACCTGCTTTGCGCGCTAATTCCGTTAATTGGTAGCGGAATGCAGGTGGTGATAAGCGATTAGGGCGCTCAGAATCTGCAACCAGTGATTCAATCCAATCACTGCTAATATGACGAGCAACGTAGTTTTGAATTTTTTCAATGCGTTCATGGTCATCTGCGGGAACTTCTAAGCTAAAACTTTGCAGATTCAAGGATGTTTGCCATGTGTTGCTTTTTACCATGAAAACCGGCAGGCCCGTCTCAAACGCTTGTTCACACAGTTGACGGATTGGTGCATCGATATTGTAACCACCAGTGAGTAGTACAGCACCAATTTCAACACCATTCATCGCGGCAAGCGAAGCAGATACCAGTACATCAGGACGGTCTGCTGAGGTCACTAATAAAGAGCCTGGGCGGAAGTGCTCAAGCATGTGCGGGATACTGCGCGCACAGAACGTGACTGATTTAACGCGACGAGTTTTAATTTCACCTTCGTTAACAATTTCAGCGCCTAAGTGTTTTGCCATATCAATTGCACGAGTGGCAATTAAATCAAAATTCCATGGAATTGAAGCGAGCACAGGTAAATTTAATGACGCTAACTGTTTCGTATCAAGATTAGCAACAGTTGCTTTGGTGGAGTCATCAAAAATTTCAGACAAATCAGGACGCGTGCGACCTTGCTCATCAACAGGTGCATTTACCTTATTAATGATAACACCGATAATATTTTTATTACGTTGACCACCAAACTCATTACGGACAAGTTCTAAACGCTCTTGCATTTGTGTAATGTTACTATTACCAGTAGCAGTAACGAAAACAATTTCAGCACCCAATGTTTTTGCAATTTCATAGTTTAATGATTGAGCAAATGAGTGCTTACGGGTAGGAACAAGACCTTCAATAAGAATAACTTCTGCATTTTTTGTGTGCTCATGATAACGAGCAACAATTTCTTCCATTAAGACGTCTTTTTTCGACGAGGTTAGCAGCGATTCAACGTATTCCATGTTTAATGGTTCAACAATGGTAGTAATACTTGAATGCGAACGAAGTACTTCGGTAGTTTGGTCTTTATTGCCAGAGACGCGTGGCTGTGCGATAGGTTTGAAAACGCTTAATTGAACACCTTTTTGTTCCATTGAGCGAACGACACCTAGGCTAACGCTAGTTAAGCCAACGCTGGTGCCAGTAGGTATTAACATAATTGTACGGGACACGGGAACCTCTTTATTTCGGTTACTCTAATGACAAAACGATACCGCCAGCAGGTTGCTGGCGGTAGAAGTTGCTTATGCGGTTAAACGCGCAGTATCTTGGGCAATAACCAATTCTTCATTGGTTGCGATAACCAGCGCTGGGCGGCTTTGATCGGTAGTGATTAAACCTTCTTTACCGAAGCGTGCCGCTAAGTTGCGTTCGTGGTCATATTCGAAACCAAGGATTGCCAGTTTCTTCAAGGTGATTTCACGAACTTGTGCTGAGTTTTCACCAATACCACCTGTGAAGATGATAGCATCAAGGCGGCCTTCCATCAGTGCACTATATGCACCCACGTATTTCGCTAAACGATGGCAGAAAACATCCATTGCGCGAGTTGCGTCTTCTTGAGTGCCATAGTTGTCTTCAACATAACGGCAGTCGCTGGTCACGCCTGTTAAGCCAAGTAAACCTGATTCTTTAGTCAGCATTTTATTGATTTGTTCAACGCTCATACCTAAAGAATCATGTAAATGGAAAATGATTGCAGGGTCGATATCACCACTACGTGTTCCCATTACCAGACCTTCTAATGGCGTTAAGCCCATGGAGGTATCAACACATTTACCGTTAACAATCGCAGTCACAGAACCACCGTTGCCTAAGTGGCAAGTGATAACATTGAGCTCATCAACAGGCTTATTCAGTTTTTTTGCAGCTTCACGGGAAACATAGTAATGGCTTGTACCGTGCGCGCCATAACGGCGGATACTATGCTCTGAATAGAGTTCGTATGGCAATGCATACAGATAGGATTCTTGCGGCATGGTCTGGTGGAATGCGGTGTCAAAGACAGCAACATTTTTATTGACCAAGTGCGGGAATGATTTTCTTGCTTCTTCAATACCAATAAGGTGAGCAGGGTTGTGCAGTGGTGCGAATGGGATAGCCGCTTCAATACCGGCAATAACGTCATCAGTAATTAAAACCGAAGACGTGAATTTTTCACCACCGTGAACAATACGGTGACCGATAGAAGTGATCTGCTCTGACAACTCTGGTTTTTCAGCAAGAATGGTGTTAACAATGAAATCCAATGCTTCGCTATGCGCCGCACCAGCACCTAAAGGAGCTTCCTTTTTAGCACCGTCCATTTTCCACTTAATACGAGCTTCAGGGAGGTTGAAGCACTCCGCTAAACCGGATAAAAATTCATCTCCATTAGTCGGATCGATGATGGCGAATTTCAGTGAGGAGCTACCGCAGTTTAAAACCAGTACCAGCTTACTTGACATGGAAATACCTATCGTTAATTGTTGTTGTGAAGCCTTTCGAAAAACATGAAAAGACTCAGATTAAAAATATATTGCTAGAGCCTAGCGTATTTATGACCTGAAACATCATGATTGATATCATGTTAAAGGCGAAAAAGTTAAAGATCGTGAGACCTTTAGGGGTTGATAAAGCAGGCGCTATCCTTTTTTGCAAAGGCATATAAAAGTAAACCTCTGCACCTAGTGTTGAAATAACGACCAAAAACCCCAATATATATAACTGTTGTCTATCTTCAGTTTCGAAGATGGATAAAGCTACAAAGTAACAAATGCAACAGCAATTCTAAATGTGGCAGATTCTACTAAAATTATTTTATATTTTATACGTTTTTTTTAAAAATAGAGACTTTGATTGATTAAAATCATAAGTGACGTATAAAGTGGTGTTATAGCACAGGGTTACATTGCTATTAGAATAGCTGATATTTAGTAAAGTGACTTAACTTAAGGTAAATGTAATGAAATAATTTCGTTATCTTAAATGTGCTATCATTTTACCATGGTGCAATCTACAAATTATTGCCTCAGTTTTTCAGAAGTCGATAGGAAACGTTTCATGAGTACATTACAAAGTACACCGCCCGGTTTTTTTAAACGCTTTAGATTAGGTAACCGCTATCTGAAGACCTTTCCTATGGAGAAAAAACTGTCGCCAATTTTCCCCGAAATTCGTATCAACAAAGCAGTTCGCTTTGGTATTCGTTTTATGCCGCCCATTGCAATTTTTACATTAGCATGGCAAATCGCGTTAGGTGGGCAATTGGGGCCCGCCATTGCTACGGCTCTTTTTGCCTGTAGTTTGCCAATGCAAGGCCTATGGTGGTTAGGTAAACGTGCTGCGACGCCTCTACCATCTAGCTTGCTGAGCTGGTTTCATGAGATCCGTGATAAATTTACTGAAGCAGGAATTGCCATGGCACCGATTGAGCAGCAACCTGATTATATGGCGTTAGCTGACTTGCTAAAGCGCGCATTTAACCAATTAGATCGTTCCTTTATGGAAGATATTTAAGAGATGATTTCTATTAAAAGGTAGATTTAACAATAAGTAATGTAAAAAGGGTGTTTAGATCAATAAAAGTTGTGTTTTCACTGTCTATGATTAATGTTGAATGCGAAGATAAGCCATACTTTTTAGTGGGAGAACCATGATGGAAATGACTAACGCACAACGCTTGATCTTATCGAATCAATATAAAATGATGACCATGCTTGACCCTGATAATGCAGAACGTTATCGTCGTCTACAAACCATTATTGAACGTGGTTATGGGTTACAAATGCGTGAGTTAGACAGAGACTTCGGCCATTTAAGTGAAGACACCTGCCGTACTGTTATTGATATCATGGAAATGTACCATGCACTGCAAGTTTCTTATAGCAACATGGCTAACAAGGAAGAGATTGATGGCCGCCGTGTGCAGTTTTTGGGCTTTGATGCCGCAACAGAAGCACGTTATTTGAGCTACGTCCGCTTTATGGTAAATACAGAAGGGCGTTATACCCACTTCGACAGCGGGACGCATGGGTTTAACTCGCAAACGCCAATGTGGGATAAATATGTACGGATGTTAGCGATTTGGCATGCTTGTCCACGCCAGTATCATCTTTCAGCGGTAGAGATTTCCCAGATCTTCAATGCTTAGTGCTCGTCGTATTTTGCGCTGTAGCGTTGTTGACTGCGTTCGGCTACTCGTCTCTGGTCGCTTAGCTACAGCACAAACTTCTTAGAGTAAATTTGTTCGTCATACTTCTACTTGGCGTCAAGGCGAATAATTTAGAGCAAATGAAATTAATAAGTATAAAAATTTCAAACTCAAACTCAAACTCAAACTCAAACTCAAACTTAAATTAACATTTCTTTTCTGTTTTAACTCTCCAGTGCACTCAAATCTAAGTCATTAACGCAAATCTTGATTATTTTTGTTATTGAGGTTGCGCATTGGCGTCTATTTAGCGTTAACTAAGAGATAGAATCGATTCAAGAACAAGAAAGGGGTAGACGTGAAATTAAAGGCAAAAGGGTTTCTATTTGATTTAGATGGCACATTAGCAGATTCGCTCGCAGTGGTTGAGCGTTGTTGGTGTAAGTTTGGTGAGCGTATCGGTAAAAGTGCTGAGGAAATTATTAGCTATATTCATGGGAAGCCAGCATTAACCAGTTTACGTCATTTTTTACCCGATGCGACTGAAGAAGAGGTCATGGATTATTTCCGCTGGTTAGAGAAAATGGAAAGTGAAGATATGGAAGGGGTGGTTGCCTTGCCGGGGGCTGTAGCGCTATTAACGCGTTTAAATGAAATAGGTGCACCTTGGGCAATCGTGACTTCAGGAACAGTGCCAATCGCTCATGGTCGTCAGCAAGCAGCGGGTCTACCGGAACCAAAACACTGGATAACCTTTGAAAAGGTAACTAAAGGTAAGCCAGATCCAGAGCCATTTTTATTAGGTGCAAATGTACTTTCTTTATCGCCAAAATCCTGTATTGCTTTCGAAGATGCTACGGCAGGCATTCATTCTGCACTTAGTGCTGGCTGCCAAGTCGTTGCAGTCCATGCGCCAGAAGAAATGGCCCGTCGTGATGAAATTAATGTAATCATCAATTCATTGGCACAAATTTCAGTTATGGGCCCCGACAATAATGGGGATTATGAACTTTTAGTGTCTAATTCGGATTAATGATGATCTAATCAAAGAAATTCTCCGTAAAACATGGTTAACTAAAGAAAAACTTTAGCAATGTATTTTTTCGTCGAAAGGGGATATTTTGAACGGAGAATTGCTGTGGGTATTAACCTTACTGTTGATCGCGATAGTTTTATTTACCACAAATAAAATCCGTATGGATGTGGTTGCGCTATTAGTGATTGTCGCTTTTGTTCTGAGTGATACTTTAACACTTGAGCAAGCAACGGCAGGGTTTGCTGACCCTAACGTACTATTGATTGCGGCTTTATTCGTTATAGGTGACGGTCTTGTCCGAACTGGCATCGCATATCAAATGGGGGATTGGCTTGTTCGCGTAGCAGGAAGCAGCGAAAGCAAGATGCTGGTTTTTTTAATGCTCACCGTTGCGGGGCTGGGTGCATTTATGAGTTCAACAGGGGTGGTTGCTATCTTCATTCCAGTCGTTCTCAGTGTTTCTGCCCGGATGAAAACTTCCCCAAGCCGTCTGATGATGCCACTTGGTTTTGCAGGGCTAATGAGCGGCATGATGACATTGGTTGCAACGCCTCCGAATATGGTTGTTAACAGTGAATTGGTTCGTGAGGGGATTGAAGGCTTTAAGTTTTTCTCAATTACACCTATCGGTATTCTGATTTTATTGGCGGGTATAGCCTATATGTGGGTTACACGTCGCTGGTTAGGAAGCAACGAGCCAGACAAACTCCCTGAACGCTATCAGCGTAGTTTTCGTGATTTAATTCGTGATTATAAATTGACTGGTAGAGCACGCCGCCTCGCTATTCGCAAAGGCTCGCCATTAATAGGCCATACCCTTGATGAATTACACCTACGTTCTCGCTATGAAGCAAACGTAGTGGGCATTGAGCGCTGGCGTAAATTCCGTCGTGTTATGGTCAGTGCGACAGGGGGGACGGAACTGCGCGAACGTGATGTTTTATTGGTTGATATTTCGGTCAGTGATGATGAGTTGCGGCAGTTTTGCAGTGAGCAATTACTCGAACCAATGATTTTACGTGGTGATTACTTTTCTGACCAATCCCGCGATGTGGGAATGGCTGAAGTTTCCATGAACCCTGATTCAGAACTGCTTGGTAAAACGTTAAGGGACATTAAATTTCGTACTCGTTATGGGCTTAACGTCGTCGGGATCCGTCGTGATGGTAAAGCATTGGATGGAAAGTTGGTTGATGAACCACTAAGACTTGGCGATATCTTGCTGGTAATTGGTGATTGGAAGTTAATCCGTATTTTATCCACTAAACCACGTAATTTTATTGTATTAAACCTTGCTGCGGAAGTAGAAGCAGTTGCGCCAGCGTCATCACAAGCTCCCCATGCGCTATTTTGCCTAGCCCTAATGGTGGCAATGATGGTGACTAATGAAATTCCAAACTTTATCGCTGCGCTGATTGCGTGTTTGTTAATGGGTAAATTCCGTTGTATTGATATGGAAAGTGCTTATAAGTCTATCCATTGGCCAAGTATTATTTTAATCGTAGGGATGATGCCGTTTGCTATAGCTTTACAGGAAACAGGGGGGATTGCCCTTGCGGTTGACGCGTTGATGAAAGTTGCAGGGGGGTTAGGCCCTCATGTGATGCTGTTATGTCTCTTTATCTTATGCGCTACTATTGGTTTGTTTATCTCAAATACTGCAACTGCGGTGTTAATGGCCCCTATTGCGATTGCTGCCGCACGTCAAATGGAAGTTTCACCGTTGCCATTTGCTATGGTGATTGGGATTGCGGCTTCAGCTGCCTTTATGACGCCAGTTTCATCTCCTGTTAATACATTAGTTCTTGGCCCCGGCGGATATAAATTTGCTGACTTTTTGAAAATGGGAGTGCCATTTACTATTATTGTTATGTTAATTAGTGTGGCAGTTATTCCGATACTATTTCCTTTTTAAGCTCATAGAAAATAATTTTAGCAAAAAGCTCTAATCTATATTAGAGCTTTTTGCTATTAAAATTAATGATATTTTTAATATTTAATATATTTTAAAAGAAATTTTTTTGTTGATATTCTCTGTAATTCAATACATTTCAATTATAGGTGAATAAAATGAGTCAAAATGAATCATGGGGAGATGATAAATTCAATTATGGTTATTGTGACTTTGAAAATTATTGGGGGGAGACATTGTCACATGTTGAACTAACTCACTTCGTTGCAGGTTATTTTGATGTGACTAAAAAACTTGCTACGTCAATAAAACTATATGATATTCCAGATAAATCTGAGCTAAAAAAAGTATTTACCATATTATTTGAACGAAATAAAATAGATTCATATGATTTTTGGTCAATAAAATTTGTGACGAAGAAAGGGGAAGTATATAAAACTAAAGAGCCTTTACGTTGTACTATCTCTATTGATGACTCTGAATATGTAATACTAGGTATTAATGGGGATAAAAAAACATTTTATATTGCATTTTCTACTATGATAGGTTGCAATAAAAAGCTAGTGAAGGTTGAATAACCTTTTTTATAGAATAAACTCGAATCTAATTTGCTATTATTAGATTGGTAAATCAACAGCTATATAAGTAGATATAAAATACTACTACTTATATATTAATTGCTGATTTCATCTAAAGATAAAGTAAAACTGGGTACGAAGGTTTTCATAAAATATTCCATCTCTGGGCTATTTCGTTCAGCTAACATTTTCTCTAGACGCCTTTTGGCTAATTTAAACTCACTATTCCCTGCGGACAGCTCTTCTAGACATTTTAAATAGGCACATAATGTATCTGCTTGTTTTACGATAAAATGCTCTTCTTCCGATTGTAAATCTTCAATAATTAATTCTTTAAAGTCGTCTTGTAATTCTTCAGGTAGCATGTCGATAAGCTTTTGTTGCGCAAATTTCTCTATTTTTTTATATTCATGGGCTATTTGTTGATTATGATACTTGATAGGAGTAGGGAGGTCACCGGTAATGACTTCACTGGCATCATGGTACATGGCAAGTAGTGCGATTTTCTCTGCGTTTACATTACCTGCAAACTTACGGTTTTTAATGATGGCAAGTGCGTGAGCGACCATAGCAACCTGTAAACTATGCTCAGAGACATTTTCAGTACGTACATTGCGCATAAGTGGCCAGCGGTGGATCAGTTTCATTCTAGCGAGATGGGCAAAAAAGTAGCTCATAATTCCTCTTCATATTGTTTGTAGGCCATAGAAATTATATCGAAAATAGAAGTAAAGTGATATCAGTTTATTGTTTTTTTAATTAGTTATTTCTAAAATATAAAATAAATAACATTCAATTATCAGTCGCAATCCGAATATCTATTTTGGAACTTTTTAATTAATATATTAATTATATTGAATTATAATATTAAAAAAATATAATGGACTTTTAAATAAGAAATAAAGGGGCAATATGAAATACTTTCCATTTATATTATTGGGGTTTTTCCTTGTGGCAATCTATTTTATTTCTATTATTTGATTATCAAAATAATACAGTCAATAAAAGATGATGAAATGTAAAATTTAACAAGCCTCCAAATAGGAGGCTTTATTTTTGGAATAACTAAAATACCATATTACTGGCGATAACCTTCTAAGAAACGGCCAAATTTATTAATCGCCATTTCTAAATCATCTGCATAGGGTAGAGTGACAATTCTAAAATGATCAGGTTCAGGCCAGTTAAATGCGGTGCCTTGAACTAATAGCACTTTTTCTTGTAATAACAAGTCTAAGATCATTTTTTGGTCGTCATGAATATTAAAGCGTTTAATATCAATTTTTGGGAACATATACAGCGCCCCCTGAGGTTTAACACAAGAAACCCCTGGAATTTGGTTAATCAGTTCCCAAGCGCGTTCGCGCTGTTCATATAGGCGACCACCTGGCTGAATAAATTCGCTAATGCTTTGATAACCACCGAGAGCCGTTTGAATGGCATGTTGCATAGGGACGTTGGCGCATAAACGCATTGAGGCTAACATTTCTAACCCTTCAATATAGCCTTTAGCATGCTTTTTAGGACCATTTAGTACCATCCAACCTTGACGGAAACCAGCAACGCGGTAGGTTTTTGATAAACCATTAAACGTGATGGTTAATAAATCCGGTGCTAATGCTGCGATTGAATGGTGGACTGCACCATCATATAGAATTTTATCGTAAATCTCGTCCGCATAAATGATGAGATTATGTTGTCGAGCAATTTCGACGATTTCCATCAACAGGTCTTTGCTATATACAGCACCTGTTGGGTTATTTGGGTTGATAACAACGATACCACGGGTTCTTGGTGTAATTTTTTTGCGGATATCTTCGATATCTGGCATCCACCCTTGTTGTTCATCACACATATAATGAACGGCTTTCCCACCAGAGAGGGAGACGGCGGCGGTCCACAGAGGGTAGTCAGGTGCAGGGACAAGCATTTCATCCCCATTATTAAGTAACGCTTGCATTGCTTGCACAATGAGCTCTGATACCCCATTACCAATATAGACATCTTCAACGGTCATTTCATGAATACCGCGAGCTTGGTAATGTTGAACGATAGCTTTACGGGCAGAATAGAGCCCTTTTGAATCACAGTAACCTTGTGAACTAGGCAAATTGCGTAGAACATCAACGAGAATTTCATCAGGCGCTTCAAAGCCAAATGGTGCCGGGTTACCAATATTCAGTTTGAGAACTTTGTTCCCTTCTTCTTCTAAGCGCTTAGCTTCTTTTAACACAGGCCCGCGAATGTCATAGCATACATTATCGAGTTTATTAGATTTGGTTAGATTATTCATTGTTCTCTCATTACCCTAACGGGGTTACTTTGGTAGGGACCGGCATTATTACCTTACTGTACTCTTCTGTCAGAAGCTTTTGAAGATGCTAGGTAATCTTTGGTGTAAAAGGTTGATTTGAGCATAAATGTAATACTTGGGCTCTGAATATATTCATTAAGTTAGCCTTACAGTCTAATTGTATGTTTTAAGTTGGAGTTTAATTTCGATAATCTTTAGGGTTTTAGTATAGAAATGGTAAAAATGAGGAAATCCTAGCTCTTAAAAGAAAAATTGTATCGAAATGTAATATTGATAATGGAATCATGAATACTGTCATAATTTATACGCTATAACGGCCTTTTTTTGTAATTTTTAGTGGGGTTTTGTTAGTAATATTGATTGTTTCGGCTGGTTTTTTTTAACTTAAAGTGCTTCATTTTATTGTAATTTATTGATTTTTAATGACATTAAAAAATAGTGAAATGATTTTTATAATGTGCTTACATTAAAATAATTGTGATTACATTAAATATGTTACTATTTAGGTGTACTAAACGAAGGGATTTTAATTAGCTTTTAAGAAGTATATTCCTTTTTTTAAATACATTTTTGATTTTTTGGAAGTATTCTATTTATCTCAGCTATTATTGTCGCTAATAAGCGCTATATTTGTGTTAAATAGGTAAAATAAAGAAAAGTAGAAGAGAAGTTATTGCAGATCTATGGATTAGAAATGCACTCACTTAGTAGTCGCACAAAACTCGCTGATTCTCATGGAGGAGAGCAGAAACACCAGGTTACATAATATTATATAAGAGAATGAACGATGATAAATTCCAATCGTCCCATTATGAACTTAGATCTTGATTTGCTACGAACTTTCGTTGCTGTCGCTGATCTAAATACATTTGCAGCCGCAGCGGCTGCGGTGTGTAGAACGCAGTCTGCGGTAAGCCAGCAGATGCAACGTTTAGAGCAATTAGTCGGTCGTGAGCTTTTCGCTCGTCATGGGCGGAATAAACTGCTTACAGCACATGGATTGCAATTACTCGGTTACGCGAGGCAAATTCTTCGTGCAAATGATGATGCAACTGCATCATTGACTTATAACGATGCAGAAGGTGAACTTCGTATCGGAGCATCAGACGACACTGTTGATATTTTGCTGCCATTTTTACTTAACCGGATAGCATCAGTATACCCACGAGTTGCTGTTGAAGTTCGCATCAAGCGAGCGCAATTTATTGAGTCAATGTTAGATAATCACGAAGTGGATTTAGCATTAACGACAACAAGGATTAGTCATCATCCTAAGACGGCATTAAGGACAGTACCTGTGTTATGGCACAGTGCTCCTGATTTCCAATTGCGCCCTAATGAGCCAATACCGTTAGTTGTTATGGATGAAACTAACCCTTATCGTAAACTGTGTACTAATGCGTTAGATGAAGCAGGGTTGCCATGGCATGTAGCCTATGAGGCTGCTTCTTTACCAGCTGTTCGTGCTGCTGTGAATGCAGAGGTTGGGGTAACTGCCAGACCAATGGAAATGCAAAATGCGGATTTACGTATTTTAAATGAATCAGATGGGTTACCTCGTTTACCTGATATTCAGTATTGGTTGTATAAAAATGCAGATGAACAGAAAGATTTTGTTTTAACGGTGTTTAGTGCCATCGAAAACAAAAAAATACCTTATGTTGCATCGTCAGCGAGTGAATTGGCTGATAGCAATGATGGGGAGAATTAAGTTAATCGTTTCGTCTAATTTAGCTTAATCATAATATATAATTTATTTATTTGTTTCGACGGTACTTCCAACCTGCTTGGAAGTACCGTTTTTTATATCATTTTATTAACTTACAAGTGATTCACTTGTTTGTGATCAATGCGTTAGTGCTTATAGACAGATATTATTTTAACGGCGCATCAGGTGGAAAGGGCACAACTTACACAATCAAATTACAACGTGATAAAAAGTGGCAAGATAATCCTATTTGTGACTTGTTGCTGCTGAGCACAAACAAAATAATGCTTACTGACTGAAACGATTATTTCACGTTACCGTGTTTAATGTTCAATATTGGGAAACGGTATCAAGTAATCCTATTGAGTCAGTGTTTAAATAGTCAAAATGCTTTTTATCGTTATCAAGTTCAAATTTATCATTTTATTTCCGATTTTAGCTTATAAAAAAGTCAATTAACCACTTAATAAGTATGGTTAAATATTGAAGAGCATGAAATAATTGTGATGTAGCTGGCATAACCTGAATTTCATTAGTTAGTTAATGATTTGTTATGTTATTAACAATTTTTTTTAGCAGAATTGGTAAAATAGCGCTGGTATGTCAGTTAGTTACTTAAATTAAACAATAAAAATGCGTTAAGGCTTCTTAAAGTTAAATTGAATGTGATGTAAACAAATTGAGTACTTTTTCAATAAAACTGTGCGTTAGATCAAATAAAAAGAGCAATTTTTCATCTGTTAAGACAGGTTTTTCCTGAGATAATGGTGTAGTAAAAACGAATAATCAGTTAAACTAGTTTGCGTCTTTACTTGTGTATCATTACACTGACACGTTTTAGCAGATTATGAGTACTTTTTGTTATTTTAGTGTTTTTAGTCTGTGAGGTTTTTGTAACAAATACGGGTTATTTTACCTAATTTGGGTAAAGTAAATTGTAATGAGAGAGGACAAACCAAACGCGGTCAACAGACTGATTTAAGTTTGGTGATCTTTTAGTTGGTGATCAATGTTTGGTCTTTCTTCTCGATTAACTGGGCAATTGTGGTGCAATACTGCCGTGTTGTAAAAAAGAGCAGTTTACGCACCATAAGTAATGAGTAAGCAACGAGTATGTCTACATCAATCCTAGCGTTAGCCCATAACTGGGCGTTTGCGATATTCCTTATCGGCACTATCGGTCTGTGTGCTTTCATGCTGGTCGCAGGTCACTTCTTGGGTAGCCGCGCCAAAGCCAGAACAAAACATGTCCCTTACGAATCAGGTATTGATTCGGTCGGTAGTGCACGTCTTCGTATGTCAGCTAAGTTTTACTTAGTCGCCATGTTCTTCGTTATCTTCGATGTTGAAGCCATGTTCCTATTTGCATGGTCAGTCGCCATCCGCGAAGCTGGCTGGGTAGGCTTTATCGAAGCCGCTATCTTTATTTTGGTATTGTTGGCGGGATTGTTTTATTTAGTTCGCGTTGGAGCATTGGATTGGACACCAGTCCGTTCTCGCGGAAAAGTAAAGCATCCTAGTGAAGTTATTAAAATCAGCAATCGTCATCCGCAGTAAAAAGCGAGGCATTATACAATGGATTATACGCTCACCCGCATAGATCCGAACGGTGAGAACGACCGTTACCCACTGCAAACTCAGGAGATCGTAACTGATCCACTGGAGCAGCAAGTTGAAAACAGTGTGTACATGGGGAAACTTTCTCATGCACTTCACGATGTTGTTAACTGGGGGCGCAAAAACTCTCTATGGCCCTATAACTTTGGCCTTTCATGTTGCTATGTAGAAATGGTGACTTCGTTCACGGCTGTTCATGACGTAGCCCGCTTTGGTGCGGAAGTACTACGTGCTTCTCCTCGCCAAGCCGACTTCATGGTCGTTGCAGGCACATGTTTCACTAAAATGGCGCCTGTTATTCAACGTCTGTATGACCAAATGCTTGAACCAAAATGGGTTATTTCCATGGGTTCATGTGCTAACTCTGGTGGTATGTATGACATTTATTCTGTTGTACAAGGCGTCGATAAATTTATCCCTGTAGATGTGTATATCCCAGGTTGCCCACCGCGCCCAGAAGCCTATATGCAGGCTCTGCTTCTGTTGCAAGAATCTATCGGTAAAGAGCGTCGTCCGCTGTCTTGGGTCGTTGGTGACCAAGGGGTTTACCGTGCCAACATGCAATCAGAAAGAGAAAGAAAGCACGGTGAACGTATTGCAGTGACGAACCTGCGTACACCAGACGAAATTTAAGGCTTAAAGCCATACAGCGTAACAGAGCAATGTTGTTGCGAAATAATAAACCTGATCAAGCGTTATGGTGAAGAATGAT
Source organism: Providencia sp. AGC89 (assembly GCF_053543535.1). NCBI lineage: Bacteria > Pseudomonadati > Pseudomonadota > Gammaproteobacteria > Enterobacterales > Morganellaceae > Providencia > Providencia sp. AGC89. Next base: position 461,750 of record NZ_JBIXLP010000060.1, on the reverse strand, counting down.
GACAGATCAGATAGCGCAAGCGAGTAGTACCCAGCCAGGATGGCAGACACAGGAACATTTAAATGACCCTGTGCTTCTGGAACTGCGCAATCAATTTGGGCCGGATGCCTTTTCTGTTCAAGCAACCCGCACTGGTATGCCAGTGGTTTGGGTTCGTCGTGAACAATTACTGGAAGTTGTAGATTTTCTAAAGAAACTACCAAAACCGTATGTCATGCTATTTGACTTACACGGGGTAGATGAACGCCAAAGAATCCACCGTCAAGGCCTGCCTGAAGCAGACTTTAGTGTTTTCTATCACATTATTTCTATTGACCGTAACCGCGATATTATGTTGAAAGTCGCTCTTAATGAGAAAGACCTCAACGTACCTTCTATGGTTTCGCTGTTCCCAAATGCAAATTGGCATGAACGTGAAGTGTGGGATATGTTTGGGATCACCTTCCAAGGTCACCCAAATTTACGTCGCTTACTGATGTCGCCAAGCTGGGAAGGTCACCCACTGCGTAAGGATTATCCTGCGCGTGCAACTGAGTTCGACCCCTTTGTTCTGACTAAACAGAAACAAGATCTGGAAATGGAAGCTTTAACTTTCAAACCAGAAGAGTGGGGCATGGCACGTGGAAATGAAAATGAAGATTTCATGTTCCTGAACTTAGGGCCAAACCACCCATCATCACACGGTGCATTCCGTATTGTACTGCAACTTGATGGTGAAGAAATTATCGACTGTGTGCCTGATATCGGTTACCACCACCGTGGTGCTGAGAAAATGGGCGAGCGCCAGTCATGGCACAGTTACATTCCTTACACTGACCGTATTGAGTACCTCGGTGGGTGTGTGAATGAAATGCCATACGTGTTAGCCGTTGAAAAATTGGCTGGCATTGAAGTGCCTGACCGCGTAAAGACCATTCGCGTCATGCTGTCTGAATTATTCCGTATTAATAGCCACTTGCTATACATCAGTACTTATATTCAAGACGTCGGCGCAATGACACCTGTATTCTTTGCGTTTACTGACCGTCAAAAAGTGTACAACGTGATTGAAGCTATCACTGGGTTCCGTATGCATCCAGCTTGGTTCCGTATTGGTGGTGTTGCACACGACTTACCGCGCGGTTGGGAAAAGTTGCTGCGTGAGTTACTTGATTGGCTGCCGAAACGTTTAGAGTCTTATGTCACGTCTGCACTGAAAAACTCCATCTTAAAAGGCCGTTCTATTGGTACAGCAATGTACAACAAAGAAGAGGCATTGGCATGGGGTGTGACAGGTGCGGGTTTACGTGCTACAGGCGTTGATTTTGACGTGCGTAAATGGCGTCCATATTCAGGTTATGAAAACTTTGAATTCGATATTCCTATCGCTCACAACGGTGACTGCTATGACCGTGTGATGATCAAAGTTGAAGAGATGCGCCAGAGTATCCGTATTCTTGAGCAATGCTACAAGAATATGCCAGAAGGCCCATTCAAAGCCGACCATCCATTGACGACGCCGCCACCAAAAGAGCGTACGTTACAGCACATTGAAACCCTGATTAACCACTTCTTGCAAGTGTCTTGGGGGCCAGTGATGCCTGCGAATGAATCATTCCAGATGGTTGAAGCCACGAAGGGGATCAACAGCTACTACCTGACCAGTGATGGCAGCACGATGAGCTACCGTACACGTATTCGTACGCCAAGCTATGCCCACTTGCAGCAAATCCCTGCGGTTATTCGCGGTAGTTTAGTTTCAGACTTAATCGTCTATCTGGGTAGTATCGATTTTGTAATGTCGGATGTGGATCGCTAACCATGCATAATGAACATGATAAACACAATCAACTCGATGTGGTGAATGTATTCGAACCCCAAGCTCATCATGGCTTTGTTTTAACTGACGAAGAGCGTGCAGAAATAGAAGGTGAGAAACATCACTATGAAGATGCGCGAGCAGCATCTATCGAGGCACTGAAAATTGTGCAAAAAAACCGTGGCTGGGTTGAGGACGGTGCGATCTATGCTATCGCTGACGTCTTAGGTATCCCCGCTAGTGATGTTGAAGGTGTGGCAACATTCTATAGCCAAATCTTCCGTCAACCTGTTGGACGCCATATTATTCGCTATTGCGACAGTGTTGTTTGCCATATTACTGGTTATCAGGGTTTAGAAGCTGAAATCATTAAACAGCTGAATATTCGCCCTGGCCAAACAACAGCCGATGGTCGCTTTACATTGCTGCCAACCTGTTGCTTGGGTAACTGTGATAAGGGTCCGACGATGATGATCGATGAAGATACTCACAGTTATGTGCAGCCTGAAAATATTCAAAAATTACTGGAGCAGTATCCATGACAAATTCTGTTAATCCAGTGATCCGTACTGCTGAAACTCATCCCCTAACATGGCGTTTGCGTGATGACAATCAGCCTGTTTGGTTAGATGAGTACCGCAGTAAAAACGGATACAAAGGTCTTGAGCGTGCGCTCAAAGGCATGGCACCGGATGAAGTTGTTAACCTTGTCAAAGACGCTGGCCTGAAAGGGCGTGGTGGTGCGGGGTTCTCAACAGGCCTGAAATGGAGCCTGATGCCAAAAGACGAAAACATGAAACTGCGTTATTTCTTATGTAATGCGGATGAAATGGAACCGGGCACCTACAAAGACCGCTTATTGATGGAGCAACTGCCTCATTTGTTAGTTGAAGGGATGATCACGGGAGCATATGCACTAAAAGCTTATCGTGGTTATATCTTTCTACGTGGTGAGTATGTTGAGGCAGCTCAACACTTGCGCCGTGCCATCGAAGAAGCGAAAGCTGCGGGCCTGTTAGGAAAAAATATCCTCGGTTCGGGGTTTGATTTCGAGCTATTTGTGCACACCGGTGCTGGGCGTTATATCTGCGGTGAAGAAACTGCACTGATTAACTCTTTAGAAGGTCGTCGTGCTAACCCGCGTTCTAAACCACCATTCCCTGCAACATCAGGTGCTTGGGGTAAACCAACTTGCGTAAATAACGTTGAAACTATCTGTAACGTGCCGGCTATTTTAGAGCATGGTGACCAGTGGTACATCGATTTAAGCGCAGGTAAGAGTAAAGACGCGGGCACTAAATTAATGGGCTTCTCTGGGCGTGTGAAAAATCCGGGTCTATGGGAATTACCATTTGGTACAACGGCACGTGAAGTATTAGAAGATTACGCAGGTGGTATGCGTGATGGTTTAAAACTTAAAGCATGGCAGCCGGGTGGGGCAGGGACAGACTTCCTGACCAATGACCACCTCGACTTACCAATGGATTTTGAAAATATTGCCAAAGCCGGTAGCCGTCTTGGTACTGCATTAGCAATGGCGGTTGATCATGAAATCAACATGGTTTCGTTAGTTCGTAACTTAGAAACCTTCTTTGCACGTGAATCCTGTGGTTGGTGTACGCCATGTCGTGATGGATTGCCGTGGAGCGTGAAAATTTTACAAGCACTGGAAAAAGGCGAAGGCCAACCGGGTGACATCGAAACATTAGAGCAACTTTGCCGTTTCTTAGGTCCGGGTAAAACATTCTGTGCTCACGCACCGGGAGCAGTCGAACCGCTGCAAAGTGCCATCAAATATTTCCGTGATGAATTTGAAGCGGGTATCTCGCAAAAAGATCTGCGTAACATCGTGCAGATTGCGGGTATCCAACCAAACCTGCTCAAGCAGCGTTGGTAATTATTTAGCGATTGAGCAACCGCTAAAGAGATTTTTCACGAAGAACGTATTTTTGATTAACGCCTGCTTTATGCGGGCCTTTGGGAAGCATGCTGACTATGGCTACAATATATGTAGACGGCAAAGAATATGACGTAAACGGGTCTGAAAACCTGTTACAAGCCTGTCTTTCTCTCGGGCTAGATATTCCTTATTTTTGCTGGCATCCGGCGCTGGGAAGCGTTGGCGCTTGCCGCCAGTGTGCGGTTAAGCAATATCAGAACGCGGATGATACTCGCGGTCGCCTAGTAATGTCTTGTATGACACCGGCAACGGAAGGTACCTACATCTCAATTGATGATGAAGAAGCCAAACAATTCCGTGAAAGTGTTGTGGAATGGCTGATGACCAACCACCCTCACGACTGCCCAGTCTGTGAGGAAGGCGGTAATTGCCACCTACAAGATATGACGGTGATGACCGGTCATAATATGCGTAAATATCGTTTTACGAAACGTACACACATTAACCAAGACTTAGGGCCGTTCATTAGTCATGAAATGAACCGCTGTATCGCTTGTTACCGCTGTGTGCGTTATTACAAAGATTACGCAGATGGCACGGACTTGGGGGTTTATGGGGCACATAACTATGTGTATTTCGGTCGTACAGAAGACGGTACGCTAGAAAGTGAATTCTCAGGTAACCTAGTTGAAGTCTGTCCGACAGGGGTCTTTACCGATAAAACGCACTCTGAGCGCTATAACCGTAAATGGGACATGCAATTTGCCCCGGGTATCTGCCAACAGTGCAGTATCGGTTGTAATACTAGCCCAGGTGAGCGCTATGGTGAAATCCGCCGCATTGAGAACCGTTATAATGGTTCAGTAAACCACTATTTCCTATGTGACCGCGGTCGTTTTGGTTATGGCTATGTCAACCGTAAAGACCGTCCACGTCAAGCTGTGCTAAATAAAAATGGTGTAAAACAGGTTATATCGGCTATTGAGGCAATGCAAAGCGGTGCGCAAATTATCAATCAAGCGAAGAAAGTGATTGGTATTGGTTCACCACGTGCAAGCATCGAAAGTAACTATGCGTTACGAGCACTTGTCGGTGCAGAAAACTTCTATTCAGGTGTTTCTTCGAGTGAGCAACGCCGTTTAGCGCTGATGCAAAATATCCTGCAAAATGGCGGTATCTATACGCCAACACTGCGTGAAGTGGAGGGTTACGATGCGGTGCTGGTACTGGGTGAAGATTTAACTCAGACAGGTGCGCGTATGGCGTTATCTGTACGTCAAGCGGTGAAAGGTAAAGCACGTGAAATGGCGGCAGCGCAAAAAGTCGCTGACTGGCAAATCGCGGCAATCATGAACATTGGTCAACATGCGAAATACCCACTGTTTATCACCAATGTGGATGATACCCGCTTAGATGATGTCGCCGCATTTAATTACCGTGCTCCTGTGGCTGACCAAGCACGTTTTGGTTTTGCTATTGCCAACATGATTAATGGCGATGCACCAGCAGTGAATGACTTACCTGCAGACCTCAAAGCGAAAGTTGAAACTATCGCACAAGCGCTTTCAAGCGCGAAAAAACCACTGATTATCAGTGGTAGCCATAGTGCTAGTGAGGCGATGATCCAAGCCGCGGCTAACGTGGCATTTGCACTAAAAGCGAAAGGTGCGCAGGTGGGCTTATCTTACTTAGCCTCTCATGCAAACAGTTTTGGTTTAGCAATGATGGACGCACAGCCATTAGACAGCGCATTAGCTCGCATTGAAGCGAACGAAGCGGATGTGGCTATCGTTATCGAAAACGACCTGTACCGTCATAGCAATGTAGATGCGGTTAATAGCGCATTAGCGAAGCTGAAGCATTTGATTGTTGCTGACCATCAGCAAACCGACATCATGGATAAAGCAACATTAGTTCTGCCAGCAGCAAGCTTTGCTGAAGCAGACGGTACGTTGATTAACCAAGAAGGTCGGGCACAACGTTTCTTCCAAGTCTTCGACCCAACTTATTACGACAAAGCTATCGTGATGAACGAAAGCTGGCGCTGGATGCATTCATTGCAAACTGAAGCACAGGAACGTGATGCAGACTGGTCGCAACTTGACCATGTGATTGCTGATTGTGTTGCTACACTGCCACAATTTGCAGGCATTGTTGATTCTGCACCAAAAGCCTCTTTCCGTATCCGTGGTCAAAAACTGGCACGTGAACCTCATCGTTACAGTGGTCGAACAGCGATGCTGGCCAACCAATCTGTTCATGAGCCTCGTCAACCGCAAGATATTGATTCTCCATTTGCTTTCTCAATGGAAGGGAACAACAGCCCAACGGCACCACGTCAGCAAATTCCATTTGCTTGGGCGCCGGGTTGGAACTCACCACAAGCGTGGAATAAATTCCAAGCAGAAGTGGGGGGCCATTTGTTATTTGGTGACCCAGGTGTGCGTTTGTTCAATTCAACAGAAAGTAAATTGGCTTACTTCACTGATATTCCAGCAGCTTACCAAGCGACTGAAGCTCAATGGGTGGTGGCGCCGTATTACCATCTGTTCGGCAGTGACGAAATGTCACAGCGTTCAGACGTGATCCAACAGCGTATGCCTGAGCCTTATATCATGCTGAATGCGCAAGATGCAGAGTCACTTGGTTTGACAGCAGGAACAAAAGCTGAATTTAGCCATGCAGGTCAAGCATTTAACTTAACTGTACGCCTCAGTAATCACCTATCGACTGGTCAAATTGGCTTACCATTAGGGATGCCGGGTATCGCACCTGTTCTGGCTGGCGTGTCAGTCAATAATCTGCGGAGGGGAGCATGATGGATTGGATTTCTCCTGAAGTAATGGAAGTCCTTATTTCCATACTTAAATCTGTCGTCATTTTATTGGTTGTTGTGACTTGTGGAGCCTACATGAGTCTGGGAGAGCGCCGTATTCTCGGTCTGTTCCAGAACCGTTACGGCCCTAACCGTGTTGGTCCGTTTGGGATGGGCCAGTTAATCGCGGATATGTTCAAAATGCTGTTTAAAGAAGACTGGATCCCACAGTTCGCGGATAAGAAAATCTTTACGCTAGCGCCAGTTATCGCATTTTGCTCATTATTCCTTGCATTCGCCATCGTACCTGTTAGCCCAACTTGGCACGTGGCAGACCTGAACATTGGGATTTTATTCTTCCTGATGATGGCGGGTCTAGCGGTGTATGCGGTGTTATTCGCTGGTTGGTCAAGTAACAATAAATACTCTTTATTGGGGGCGATGCGTGCGTCAGCACAAACCGTGAGTTACGAAGTGTTCTTAGGCCTTTCTTTAATGGGCGTGGTTGCACAAGCAGGTTCATTCAACCTGATTGATATTGTTAACTCCCAAGAAGGCATGTGGAACATCATTCCTCAGTTCTTCGGCTTTGTAACTTTTGCGATTGCAGGTGTTGCGGTATGTCACCGTCACCCGTTTGACCAACCAGAAGCAGAGCAAGAGATTGCGGATGGTTATCACGTTGAATACTCAGGGATGAAGTTCGGTCTGTTCTTCGTTGGTGAGTATATCGGTATCGTAACGGTCTCTGCTCTGATTGTGACGCTGTTCTTTGGTGGCTGGCATGGACCATTCTTGCCGTCATTCTTGTGGTTTGCGATTAAAACTGCGTTCTTCATGATGATGTTTATCTTGATCCGCGCTTCTTTGCCGCGTCCACGTTATGACCAAGTGATGTCTTTCGGTTGGAAAATTTGTCTGCCGTTGACACTGCTTAATCTGCTGGGTACCGCAGCAGTGATTTTATACAACGCTCAGTAAGGGGTGATTGAACCATGACATTAAAAGAGTTATTGGTCGGTTTCGCCACCCAAGTACGTAGTATTTGGATGGTCGGCCTACATGCGTTCGATAAACGCGAAACGCAAATGTACCCAGAAGAGCCGGTTTATCTACCACCCCGTTACCGTGGGCGTATCGTATTAACACGCGACCCTGACGGTGAAGAGCGTTGTGTAGCCTGTAACTTATGTGCGGTGGCTTGCCCTGTGGGTTGTATCTCACTGCAAAAAGCTGAACATGAAGACGGCCGTTGGTACCCCGAGTTTTTCCGCGTGAACTTTTCGCGCTGCATTTTCTGTGGCTTGTGTGAAGAGGCTTGCCCAACTACGGCAATCCAATTAACACCTGACTTTGAAATGGCCGATTGGAGACGTCAGGATCTGGTTTACGAAAAAGATGACCTACTCATTTCAGGTCCGGGTAAATATCCTGATTATAACTTTTACCGTAAATCGGGTATGGCGATTGCAGGTAAAGACAAAGGTGAAGCGGATAACGAAGCGAAACCGATTAACGTCAAAGACCTGTTGCCATAAGGAGCGATATTCATGGAATTTACATTTTATATCGCCGGCCTAGTTGCCATATTAGCAACTTTGAGGGTGATAACTAATACCAACCCGGTGCATGCACTGTTGTATCTGGTTGTTTCTCTGCTGGCTCTGTCGATGGTGTTTTTCTCTCTCGGTGCGTATTTTGCTGGGGCTTTGGAAATCATCGTTTATGCAGGAGCCATCATGGTCTTGTTCGTATTCGTCGTCATGATGCTTAACTTAGGTCGCTCAGTGCAAGAACAAGAGCGGGCTTGGTTAACACCAAAAAACTGGATTGGTCCCGCGGTGTTGTCTGCCGTATTACTGGCCATCTTAGTTTACGGTATTACCTCTTTGTCTTACGAAGATGGGATTAAAGGTACCGTGATTGGGGCGAAAGAAGTGGGTATAAGCCTATTCGGGCCTTATGTTCTAGCTGTTGAGTTGGCTTCATTGCTATTACTGGCCGGTTTAGTTGTCGCATTCCACGTTGGGCGTGACCGTAAAGAAAACGGCGCTGACCTTGTCAGTGTACGTAATGCGGAGGAGCAAAAATGATACCTCTTCAACATGGTCTGATTTTAGCAGCGATTTTATTTGTAATGGGACTGAGTTGTCTCGTTATTCGCCGCAATTTGCTTTTCATGCTGATCGGACTGGAAATCATGATTAACTCTACTGCTCTGGCATTTGTTGTTGCAGGGAGTTTTTGGGGGCAGCCAGACGGCCAAATTATGTATATTTTGGCGATTACATTGGCTGCAGCGGAGGCGAGTATTGGATTGGCGTTGTTACTGCAACTCCATCGTCATCGTCAGAACCTGAATATTGATAAAGTCAGTGAGATGCGCGGATGAACCTACTCTATTTAACTATTCTGTTGCCTCTACTTGGGTCGGTGTTACTTGCCTTCTCTCGCGGACGCTGGTCAGAAAACGTTTCTGCCATTATAGGTGCGGGGTCGGTCGGCTTAGCGGCGCTCGTAGCACTTTATGTTGGCAATGAATTTTTAGCTCAACCTGTTTTATCAAATGGTGGATATGAACCATATTCACAACAACTTTGGACTTGGATGTCGGTTGGTACTTTCAACATTCCATTTACCTTAGTCCTTGATGGTCTGTCTCTTACCATGCTGGGTGTGGTAACGGGGGTGGGCTTCCTTATTCATGTGTATGCCTCTTGGTATATGCGTGGCGAGGAGGGTTACTCACGTTTCTTTGCCTACACTAACCTGTTTATCGCGAGTATGGTGGTTTTAGTTCTCGCCGATAACATGATGCTGATGTATCTCGGTTGGGAAGGGGTAGGGCTGTGCAGTTATCTGCTGATTGGTTTTTACTATACCAATCCAGACAACGGTAAAGCTGCGATGAAAGCCTTCTTCGTGACCCGTATTGGTGATGTGTTCCTTGCCATCGGTATGTTTATTCTGTGGAATGAACTGGGCACGCTGAATTTCAGCGAAATGGCAGTATTAGCACCTCAGAAATTTGCTGAAGGTTCGAGTGCTATCAACTGGGCTACCTTAATGTTATTAGGTGGTGCAGTCGGTAAATCAGCACAGTTACCATTGCAAACATGGTTGGCTGATGCGATGGCAGGCCCAACGCCTGTTTCTGCATTGATCCACGCCGCAACCATGGTGACCGCGGGTGTTTACTTAATTGCACGTACACATGTTCTGTTCCTGTTAGCACCTGAGGTTTTACATTTAGTGGGTGTCGTTGGTGCGGTCACATTAGTACTAGCTGGTTTTGCCGCATTGGTACAAACGGATATCAAACGTGTTCTTGCTTACTCAACCATGAGCCAGATCGGTTATATGTTCTTGGCTCTGGGAGTACAAGCTTGGGATGCGGCGATTTTCCACCTGATGACACACGCTTTCTTTAAAGCGCTATTGTTCCTCTCAGCAGGTTCGGTGAGCCTCGCATGTCACCACGAACAAAACATCTTCAAAATGGGTGGGCTACGTAAGCAAATCCCATTCATTTATGCTGTGATGTTAATCGGCGGAAGCGCACTGGCTGCATTGCCATTGTTTACCGCAGGTTTCTACAGTAAAGATGCAATTTTGTGGGGTGCGCAGCTTGATGGGCAAACGGTGTTGTTATGGGCAGGTATCCTTGGTGCATTAATGACTGCAATTTATACCTTCCGTATGATTTTCATCGTGTTCCACGGTGAAGCAAAAATCAAAACGCACAAGGTTAAAGGCATCACTCATACATTGCCACTTGGCATTCTGGCTATCCTTGCAACGTTTGTTGGTGCATTAATTCACCAACCATTAGAAGGGGTATTCCCTGCTGAAGCCGTGGGAAGTGAAGACGGTAAAGTCTTACTTGAAGCGATTTCTGGCGGGTTTGCAATCGCGGGTCTGTTGATTGCTATATTCCTCTATCTATTCAGACGTTCCATTGTTGATGCTATCGCGAAAACAGCAGTTGGCCGCTTTTTCAGTGCATGGTGGTACCAAGCATGGGGATTCGACTGGCTGTATGACGTAGTCTTTGTGAAACCTTTTAAAGGTATTGCATGGCTATTGGAGAGCGATCCGATTAACTCACTGATGAATATCCCTGCACGCTTATCAAGTTTAGCGAATAAAGGGCTTGCTGTGAGTCAAAACGGCCAGATCCGTTGGTATGTTGCCTCATTGGGGCTGGGTGCAGTGCTGATTCTTGCTCTGCTGCTTTTGGTTTAATTAAGGGACACATTGCGCCATGCTATTACCTTGGCTAATACTTATTCCCTTTATCGGAGGCCTGCTAAGTTGGCAGGCTGACCGGTTCAGTCACCGCGCTCCACGCTGGATTGCGCTGGCGACAATGGGATTAACACTTATTCTTTCTGTGCAATTGTGGTTACAAGGGAACTATTCTCTGGTTAATCCACAAGGCGTTCCACAATGGCAGTCTATTTTCTTTATGCCGTGGATCCCAGCACTGGGAATCAACATTCACTTAGCGATTGATGGTTTGTCACTATTAATGGTCGTATTGACGGCTATTATGGGCGCGTTTTCGATTCTGAGCTCATGGAGTGAAAACCAAAAGAACCAAGGTGCATATCACTTTAACCTGCTGTGGATTATCACAGGGGTGATGGGGATTTTCACTGCGGTTGACTTGTTCTTATTCTTCTTCTTCTGGGAGATGATGCTGATCCCGATGTATTTCCTAATTGCCAATTGGGGGCACAAAGGGTCAGAGAGTAGAAAACATATCAACGCAGCTACCAAGTTCTTTATTTATACGCAGGCGAGTGGTTTGATTATGTTAGTGTCCATCATTGGATTGGCACTGGCACACTTCAACTCAACAGGCACATTAACATTCAATTACGACCAACTGTTAGGCACACAAATGTCTAGTAGCGTCGCATTTATGTTGATGTTAGGTTTCTTTATTGCTTTTGCCGTTAAAATGCCATTAGTGCCATTCCACGGTTGGATGGCGGATACGCAAGAACAATCCCCAACCGCAGGTTCGGTGGACATTTCTGGTATTATGCTAAAAACCGCGGCTTATGGTTTGTTACGTTTTACTTTACCACTGTTCCCAGAAGCTTCTATCCAGTTCACGCCAGTTGCGATGACACTGGGTGTGATCAGTATCTTCTACGGTGCATGGTTAGCGTTCAAACAAACCGACATTAAACGTCTGGCGGCATACAGTAGCTTATCCCATATGGGGTTTGTGACAGTAGCGATTTATGCAAGTTCAGTGTTAGCGTACCAAGGTGCTGTGATCCAAATGATCACCAACGGCCTGTCAGGTGCAGCGCTGATTATCATCAGTGGTCAACTGTATGAGCGTACACAAACGCGTGATATGCGCATGATGGGTGGGTTGTGGAAACGCATTAAATGGTTACCAGGAATGTCCCTGTTCTTTGCCGCGGCAACGTTAGGCATGCCAGGTACAGGTAACTTCATTGGTGAGTTCATGATCCTGTTCGGTAGCTTCAGCCAATTCACATTAGTGACCTGCATTATGGTATTTGGTGTGGTGTTTGCTTCTATCTACTCGTTGTGGATGATGCAACAAACTTACTATGGCACACCAAAATCAGAAAAAGAAATGAAAGGGTTAACTGCGCGTGAATTCGGTGTGCTGCTGGCTCTAGCTGCTTTACTGGTTATTATCGGTTTCTATCCACAACCAATTTTAGATACTTCAATTGGTTCAATGGAAACATTGCATAACCTGTATTCTGCTTCACTTACAACATTAGGGCTGTAATTCGCCATGACAATAACTCCTCAAGAACTGATCGCAATATTACCACTGATGATCGTCGGGTTGACGGCAGTGGTTGTGATGCTGTCCATTGCGTGGCGACGCGATCACCTGACCAGCGCCGCGCTGACAGTATCTGGTTTTATTATTGCGTTGCTTTCACTGATTTGGGTGGCTGATGGCTACCTGATGGATGTGACTTCGCTTATCCGTGTTGATAACTTTGCACTATTCTACAGTGCATTAGTCTTAGTTGCAGGTATCGGTACTAGTATCTTTGCTTACCATTGGCTAGAAGGCTTTGGTGACAATAGAGATGAGTTTCACCTTTTAGTCGCTATTGCTGTGGCGGGTGGTGTGCTGTTATCTATGTCAAACCATATGGCGTCAATGTTTATCGGTATTGAACTGATTTCATTACCATTGTTTGGCTTAGTTGCTTATACCTTCGAACGTCGACGCACCTTAGAAGCAGGGATTAAATACATGCTGTTATCCGCAGCAGCGTCTTCATTCCTGTTATTTGGTATTGCATTACTGTATGCAGAGTCAGGCAGTTTAAGCTTTGCAGCGGTCGGTCAAAGCTTATCTGACAGCCAAATCCATGCGCCATTAATTATGATTGGTTTTGGGATGCTGATTGTGGGCTTCGGTTTTAAATTATCGTTATTCCCATTCCAGTTATGGACACCAGATGTTTACCAAGGTGCTCCTGCGCCAGTATCGGCATTTTTGGCAACAGGCAGTAAGATTGCTATCTTTGCCGTGCTAGTGCGTATTTTTATGGAAGCGCCAGTGACCAATAGCGACACTTTATCGATTGTTATCTCTGTCATTGCCATTGCCTCTATTTTATTTGGTAACTTGTTGGCAATTAGCCAAAAAAGTGCAAAACGCTTACTAGGTTACTCATCTATCTCTCATATGGGGTATTTGTTGGTAGCACTTGTTGCTTTACGTACCGTACCGGAATACGCCCAAACAACCATCGCTATTTACCTTGTAGGTTATCTATTTGCAAGTTTGGGGGCCTTTGGGGTAATCAGTATCGTTTCCAGCCCTTACCGTGGTGATGACCAAGATGACTTCAGTGCGTTCCGTGGCCTATTCTGGCACAAACCTGTGTTAGCAACGGTCATGACTATTATGATGCTATCACTGGCAGGTATTCCAATCACATTAGGGTTTATTGGTAAATTTTATGTGATTGCATCCGCAGTGAAAGCTGAATTATGGTGGTTAACTGGAGCTGTGGTGGTGGGTAGTGCAATAGGTTTGTATTACTACCTACGCTTTATGGCAAGCCTATATAGCCGTGATGCAGAACACGCAGAACGTTATACAGGCCCTGAAAAAGCGACATTGGGTACTGTGGTTGCCGTTATTTGTGCCATTGCAGTTATTGCATTTGGGGTTTGGCCACAACCACTTATCGATATCACATCAACAGCTCTTGCTGTGATTAACTGACGGTTAAACACATCATGTTGATGAAAACCGGTTACCTCAACAGTAACCGGTTTTTTTTAATCTGGAAGTTGCAATTGGTATTGATATTCCACCTCATTTAAATAGGTCATAAATATCTTACTTGCGACATGAATATGCGGCACATTCAGCGTTTGTTCAGATACATGTTCATTAATAAAGTCGCACCAAGACTCTAAATAGTTCCTCAGCAGGTTAGCTTGAGTAATGACTGACTGTACATTTAGAACGATAGTGGAGATTTCTTCTGATAGACTGATGAGCTTAGACACCCTGAAAATATTCGTATCAATCGCATTCATTTCCCCTTTCAATTCGATTATTAGGTCACTTAAATAGAGCCTAACATCAACAAGTTGCAGAAATTCTAAACCGTCATCAACCACAGCTAAGAGGTTTTTAATATAGCGTAGAGCCATCTTTAAAATCTGTTTTTTGTTTTTCGGTATGTCAATAGAATCTATCGATTCTTGATTTAAAAAGTATTTTTCAAAGAAATCGGTAATTTTTGTTTTTAAAATAATATCTTCAGCGGCTTTAATAATAGAGTGTTGTTGATTAACCTCATTAATTTTCATTTGAATATTTTTTTTGGTGGAGCTTAACAACCCTTTTTGGTTATTATATTCTTGAAGTTTATTCTTATTTGGCTTATCAATATTAAATGTTTGCAATGAATCGGTGGTGAATCGTATTTTATAAATGAATTTTTCTAATTCTAATTTTAGTTCAATGAGGTCTTCTATAAAACCAACTGTTAATATCTTATTCTTTAAATTCTCAATGTTATCAAGGTGATGGTTGTCATTATTGTTTTCATTTAAATCATTAAATATTATATAATCTAATTTTATTTTTATAATTGGGATTGAATTTCTAATAAGTTGATTAAGACTTTCTGTTTTAATGGCGATTTTATTTATTTTATCATAAATAACATAGTCATAATTTTTAATATTCTTATTAAAATCAATGATGCTATTTGATATACATCTTAATTGGTATACATCAATGGAGGGCAATACAGGGATTTCGTTGTTATCATGCATATTCGTACCTTTTATTTAGAAGTGTTGTCATTTATTTGTAATTCATCAAATAATGTAATTAAATGAACTGAGTATTCTTGTATTTTATTCCAAGAGCTGATAACACGTTTAAATTGGGAGATAAACCTGATTAGTTTGTCTGCGTTATTAATTCTTTGAAAAACTTCAATTGATTGAGTAACTTCAGTTAAAATAACCAACCACATATAGTCTAAGTGGTCGATGGCTAGCCTCGCATCCTTGATAAACCCTTCAATTTTATGTAGGTTAATTTGCATATCAAACATCGTTTTTTGGATGAGTTTTTCTTGGTTAATTTTAGTGTTGATTTCTTCTATTTCTTTTAGGATGTTATTCCTTTTTATTCTTATGACTTCTGCTTTTGAACCAAAAATGCTGCTTGTAATAATAAGACCTATCACCCCACCAGCAAGCCCTGTAAAACAGAGTTTCACAAAATGGTTATATTCCTGATCAAGTTGCTGAACCTCATTTTTTTTAATTTCAATCATTTCTTTTAAGAAAGGTTCTGAGCTTTCATTATTACTTGGGTCAAGTTGCTGATAGAGACCTTTAATATTGAACAGTAATGATTCAACATGCTCGAAATTAGAAAGGTACCCCCCTGTAATATATGCCCTAAAATCAGATACGATATTTTTTATTTTTATCGTTTTAATTGACTGGTTTTTTATATCACTTTTAATTAAATTTAAAATGCTTACAAGCTCAGTCGCAATTTGTTGGTCATCGCTTTGATAAATGATTTCATCAAGTTTATTTTCTGCTAGGTCATCCAAATTATCAGACACTCTTTGTAAAATTGGCATGTGATTAATATACTCAATGACCTCATTACCAGTCTGAATGATATTTCGGCTAGTGAGTGAAAGATTAACAGATTGTTCTTTAACATGTTGTTCAACGTTATCCCATGAATTAGCATGGTCGCGAATATTTATAATTGCCGTGGCTATATCATTAGAGTTAATAGGTAATACAGTTGAATCGGTAATGCCAAACCATTTTAAAATATCAGGTTTTTTCAATGGTAAAGAAAGGGCAAATTGTACATGCTGATGGATGTTGAGTAAATCTTCTAAAGTAAAAATGCCTGCAGACCGAGTGGAAAGTGAATCTTGATTTGTTAATAATGCTAATGTTGCATTACCTATATTTTCTTTTTCGATAATTCGGTCGTAATTTTCATGTGTATTCATTATTAATTCCAATTTAATTAAGTTAAAGGAGAAAGTTGAATTTAGTATTAATAACTATAATTATGATTGTAATACCGGTTTATAATGGTCAAGTGATGAAGATTTTATAACCATTAACCTACAAGAAACTGGAAAAAAGGTTGATAATAAAAAATGAAAATCAGAGACAAAAAATAATTTATAGCTATAAACAATAATATTCTGTTAAACAAACTCCCATTAAATGGGAAAGAGAGGGTTGTTACCTAATACAAGGCAATATTCATTCAAAGGGGAATTCCTGATGGAATTGTTAATTTAATCCTGAAGGTAAATATTGGGGTACAAGATGTTTCAAAATGAAATAGACAAAGGGGGAAAGTGCCAATGGTTTAACCATAGTCAGCAAAAGATAAAATGACTGTTATCAATAGATTAAATTAATATGTAATCACCTAATATATATAATAAACTATACTCATAAACTGAGAGATTTAGCGGTCAACAAGTAACAACATGAATGTCTTAAATTCAACCCTTTTATACTGTCTGTGTGATCGCTGGTGGTTATTTGGTGACATGGTGCTTACTGTGGGTCATCAATGTATTAAAAAATTACATTGCGCTATATAATAATTCAAAGTGAATCTGTGTGATGTAGCTGTAGGGATCGAAAGTGGCATATAAAAAAATTGATAAAGTGATAACGGAAATTTTGGATCATTTGTCTACATTGACACTCAAAACGAAAGAGCATACTCGTCTTACTTGGCAACTGGATGGGCAACTTACTTTTCCAGGGCTTCCATGGTTATCTGAGCAAAACTGTTATCCGCAGTTCTATTGGTATCAAAGAACTGGCGCACAGGAGTGCAGCGCGATTGGAATGGTGAAATCATTTCATTCGATTGATGATGCACAAGCTTTTTTATCGCAACACCCTGAAAACCCGGATATGCGTTTGTGGGGGCTAAATGGTTGGAATGCAGTCGGGGAAGGTATTCCCGAAACCTTAAAGCAACAGGCCACGTTTTGTTTTTTGCCTCGTCTTGAGATCCATCGATTTCGTTCAAGCGTTCATATAAGCGTCAATATAGATGGGGAAGAAGACCGACTGAATGCACTCAGTTTTGTACAACAATTAACGTTAACGGCTGAAACGACATTAGCTCTTACAGCAGATATTATTGCGCAGGAACATATTCCTATGCGTGATGAATGGTGCCGTTTATTAAATTGTGCAATTGAGGATATGAAAGCAGGGAAAATGGAAAAAGTGGTGATGGCACGAGAGACTAAATTAACCCTGTCTGAACCGATTGCAGTCGCTGAACTTTTATCAAAAAGCCAGCAGGTTAATCATCATTGCTACCATTTTATGATGGCTTTTAATCAGCATTCAGGGTTTATTTCTTCTACGCCTGAACGTTTATACCTACGTCAAGGTGAGCAGCTTAATTCTGAAGCCTTAGCGGGAACGGTGGCAAATGACCCTGATGATGTTATTGCTGCTGAATATGCAAAATGGCTAATGGAAGACAAAAAAAATCAACATGAAAACCTCGTTGTAGTTGATGATATTTGCCAGCAGTTACAAGGTGCAGTGACAGGGGTCGACGTTTCTAGTGCGAAAGTCATTCGTTTAAGAAAAATTCAGCATCTTTACCGTTCGATAGTTGCAACTCTCGTCACGCCTTCTGATAGTGACTGTTTACAACGTTTACAGCCAACCGCTGCTGTTTGTGGGCTACCCAGAAATGTTGCGCGGCAATTTTTGGCTAAAAATGAACCTTTTTCACGTGGTTGGTATGCGGGAACAGGTGGGTTTATTAGTCTCAATAAAAGTGAGTTTGCGGTGTCTTTACGTTGCGCACAAATTGAAGGTGAGCATGTTTCTCTGTATTCAGGAGCCGGTATTGTGAGTGGTTCAGACCCTGAGCAAGAATGGATAGAAATAGAGAATAAAGCGGCTGGGTTAAAATCTTTATTTGGAAATAACGAAAAACCATAAAGTAAAAGTGGTTATTTTCTTTTTATTTTCAATTAGTTCATCAAAAATTGTCCTGAGATCAAGAAATTTTTCTTAGTCAGTTTAAACTGATTGATAATTAATAATTTGCTGAGCATATTATGTCTAATTCTGCTTTTAATATCCGTTGGGCTGAAGTGATTATTGAAGCGCTTGCTCGTCACGGTATGAAACATATTTGTATTGCGCCAGGCTCACGCTCTACGCCTTTGACTCTTGCGGCAATTAATAATGCAAAATTACACTGCCATACGCATTTTGATGAGCGTGGTTTAGGGCATTTGGCCCTAGGTTTAGCGAAAGCGAGCAATGAACCCGTTGGTGTTATTGTCACCTCAGGCACTGCTGTCGCTAACCTTTATCCTTCATTAATTGAAGCGGGCTTAACGGGGGAGAAAGTTATCTTCCTGACCGCAGATAGGCCTCCAGAATTAATTGATTGTGGTGCTAACCAAGCTATTCGCCAAGCCCATATTTTTGCTTCACATCCCGCTCAGTCATTAATGTTACCGCGCCCAACGCGCGATATTTCAGCCAAATGGCTGGTGTCAGCGGTGGATAACGGTATGAATCAACTCCATCATGGCGCTTTTCATATTAATTGCCCATTTGCTGAGCCGCTTTACGGTGAAAGTGAAGGCGATTATGAATGGCAGCAGACATTGGGTGACTGGTGGAACTCAAATCATCCATGGCTAAGTGAACCCTTAACTAATTCTGTTGCGCTCGTAGCTGATTGGTATTTTTGGCGACAGAAAAAAGGGGTTGTTATTGCTGGGAGAATGAATGTAAATGAGGGTGAAAAGGTCACTAAATGGGCTGAACAATTGGGGTGGCCAGTATTAGGTGATGTATTATCACAAACAGGGCAACCTTACCCTTGCGCAGATTTATGGCTTCAACACCCCGATGCTATTCGTATTTTAAAGCAAGCAGAATTAGTCGTGCAGTTTGGCTCAAGCCTGACAGGAAAACGGTTATTGCAGTGGCAAGCGAGTTGTGAACCACAAGAATACTGGGTAATCGATACAATTCCACAGCGCTTAGACCCTGCAAATCATACTGGTCGCAAATTAACATGCTCAATTAAAGGTTGGTTAGAAAACCACCCCGCACAACCACGCAGCTTATGGTGTGAGGAGCTTGTTACCTTAGCGCAGAAAGCACAACACTACGTGCATCAACAGTTAAGCGAGCAATTTTCAGAGGCCGCCATAGCGCATCAGTTGCCCGAATTATTGCCATCTCGCGGGCAGTTATTTGTTGGCAATAGCTTAATCGTACGCTTAGTCGATGCTCTAGCTCAATTACCGATGAACTACCCTGTGTATAGTAATCGTGGCGCAAGTGGCATTGATGGGCTGATTTCAACAATGGCGGGAGTGCAGCGAGCAACGGCAAGGCCAACGCTCGGGATTGTTGGGGACCTTTCTGCATTATATGATTTAAATAGCTTAGCATTATTACGTTCACCTTCAGCACCAACTGTTCTGATTATTGTGAACAATAATGGTGGGCAAATTTTTTCTATGTTGCCCACACCGGAAGAGGCAAGAACAAACTATTATTGTATGCCGCAAAACGTGAGTTTTGAACCTGCCGCAAAAATGTTTGGTTTACAGTACTGCGCCTCAACGGATTGGCATTCGTTGAAAGAGACTATCCAGCAATTTTGGCACAATCAGCACGGTACATTACTTGTGGAACTGGTGGTTGATAGCGATGAGGGTGCTCGTACTTTAAAACAATTAGTCAGCGATATCTCGGAGTTATAATGCTGTCAGCTCAACGTTATCACACGAATGCTTCAGGCCCTTGGTTAGTGTGGTTACATGGGCTACTGGGCAGCGCAAATGATTGGCTTCCAGTGATTGAGCAATTCAATAACTACCCATCATTAGCGGTCAATTTGCCGGGTCACGGCGCGTCGAAATCGGAAACTAATCATGGTTTTTTGCATTTTGACCAACAACTTAGTGCTGTATTACAGTATTATCAAATCCATGAATATTACCTAGTTGGTTATTCATTAGGTGCCCGCCTTGCAATGCATTTTGCCTGTTATCATCAGCCAAAGGGGTTATTAGGCTTAGTGATAGAAGGGGGGAATGTTGGTTTGAGCAGTGAGCAAGAACGGGTAGAGCGCAGAGCAAATGATGCTGCATGGGCACAGCGTTTTCGCTGCGAACCGATGAAACAAGTTTTGGATAGCTGGTATCAACAAAACGTGTTTGCTGACTTATCACTACTGCAACGCCAACAGTTAGTTTTATTACGCCAACAAAATAGCCCACAAGGAATTGCTGATATGTTAGAAAATACATCATTAGCAAAGCAACCTTTTTTGGCTGACAAATTGCACCAACTGGGTTGCCCTTATCGCTATTTCTGTGGCGATAGAGATCAAAAGTTTCGAAGCGTTTCGCAACAATACGCTTTGCCGTTAACGCTGATTGAAAATGCAGGGCATAATGCTCATCGGGAAAACCCAATAGGTTATGCGGCTGCACTTCACCATTTTTTATCACAATGTGGTTAAAGGAATCTGATAATGATTTATCCAAGCGAAGAAAAATTATACGCGCCAATTGAATGGCAAGATTGTTCTATAGGGTTTGAAGATATTCGATATCATAAATCTCCTGAAGGGATTGCAAAAATTACGATTAACCGCCCTGAAGTGCGTAATGCTTTCCGCCCACAAACTGTGAAAGAGATGATCCAGGCATTATCTGATGCACGTTATGATGACCAAATAGGCACTATTATTTTAACTGGTGAGGGTGAAAAAGCTTTCTGTGCAGGGGGCGACCAAAAAATTCGTGGTGACTACGGTGGGTATCGCGATGAAAGTGGCACACACCATTTAAATGTCTTAGATTTCCAACGCCAAATACGTACCTGTCCAAAACCAGTTGTGGCGATGGTCGCCGGTTTCTCTATCGGCGGCGGTCATGTTTTACATATGATGTGTGACTTAACTATTGCGGCTGATAACGCCATATTTGGTCAAACGGGCCCTAAAGTTGGTTCATTTGACGGTGGCTGGGGCGCATCGTATATGGCACGTATTGTTGGGCAGAAAAAAGCACGTGAAATTTGGTTCCTATGCCGCCAATACAATGCACAGGAAGCATTGGAGATGGGGCTAGTCAATACTGTAGTTCCTTATGCCGATTTAGAAAAAGAAACGGTACGCTGGTGTCGTGAAATGCTAGAAAATAGCCCGATGGCATTACGTTGTTTGAAAGCTGCCTTGAATGCAGATTGTGATGGCCAAGCTGGCCTGCAAGAACTGGCGGGTAATGCAACAATGCTATTTTATATGACAGATGAAGGTCAGGAAGGGCGCAATGCTTTTAACGAAAAACGCGCGCCAGACTTTTCTAAATATAAGCGTAATCCATAATGCGTAAAGCCACACTCTATTCGTTCAGCCTGCCAATGGAGGCAGGCGTCATCCTTCGTTATCAGCGTTTAAAAACTCGTGATGGGTTATTAGTCTGCTTAAAAGAGGGCGATAACGAAGGTTGGGGGGAGATTTCCCCTCTACCAGAGTTCAGTTCAGAAACATTAGAACAAGCAACCGCCGAAACTATTGTTCGATTGAATGAATGGATAAAACACGGCAAAATTTCTGAAAGTCTATTGCCTTCTGTTGCATTTGGTTGCAGTTGTGCACTTGCAGAATTGACTGGTGAATTGCCTGAGTCAGCGGATTATCGCAAAGCTCCTTTATGCAGTGGTGACCCCGATGATTTAATTCTAAGCCTTGATGCGATGGATGGTGAAAAGGTGGCTAAGGTCAAGGTTGGGTTATATGAAGCGGTACGTGATGGAATGGTCGTTAACCTATTATTAGAGGCAGTACCCGAGCTTAAATTGCGTTTAGATGCTAATCGGAGCTGGACTCGTGCGAAAGCTGACGGTTTTGCGAAGTATGTTAATCCTGACTATCGAAGCCGTATTGCATTCTTGGAAGAGCCCTGTAAAACCCGTGAAGAATCGTTGAAATTTGCAATGGATACGGGGATTAACATTGCTTGGGATGAAAGCGTGCGTGAAGACGGCTTTAAAGTCGAAGCGCAGGAAGGGGTTGCGGCAATTGTGATTAAACCAACATTGACGGGTAGCCTTAATTATTGCCGCTCTTTAGTTGAGGATGCGCATCGTTTAGGCTTACAAGCTGTGATTAGCTCATCCATTGAAAGCAGTTTTGGTTTAACACAATTAGCGCGTGTTGCACAGTGGTTAACACCAAACACTATTCCTGGTTTGGACACCGTTTCATTGATCCAATCGCAATTGATCCGTCCTTGGCCCCAGTGCGAAATAGCTGTTCAGCAACTCGATGAATTAACGGTCGTATGGCAGAGTTAATCCATTTTAATGACTGGCCTTGGCAACATTGGGCCAGTCTTTACCCCGACTCAATCGCATTATTGACGGATTCTGAGCGTATTACTTGGAAAGCCTTAAGCCAACAGGTCACCGACCTTGCCAATTACTTTTCAATGCAAGGGGTCAATCAAGGGCAATGTGTTGTCTTACGAGGTAAAAACTCTGTCGAATTGTTGCTAAGCCAGTTAGCTCTTATTGCTTGTGGTGCAAGGGTGTTGCCTCTTAACCCGCGCCTACCAGAAAGGTTATTAGGGGAACTATTACCACACCTTGATGTGAGTGCTGCTATTGATTTTACTGGTGAATCAGGTGTCTTAGCTGAGTATCGAAACTTAGATTATCAGCAGTATTACCATTTTATTGATGATAATGCTTTTCAGACAGTTGATTTTTTGACCGCATTAGAACAACCCGCAACACTCATATTAACTTCCGGCTCAACCGGCTTACCAAAAGCCGTCGTTCACAGTGTATTTGCCCACTTATGTAGTGCAAAAGGGGTTGTCAGTGTGATGAGTTATCAACAAGCGGATTGTTGGTTGCTTTCTTTGCCGCTATTTCATGTTTCAGGACAAGGTATTATTTGGCGCTGGCTACTCCAAGGGGGCAGTTTAGCG
This sequence comes from Providencia sp. AGC89, assembly GCF_053543535.1. NCBI lineage: Bacteria > Pseudomonadati > Pseudomonadota > Gammaproteobacteria > Enterobacterales > Morganellaceae > Providencia > Providencia sp. AGC89. The sequence goes on along the minus strand of NZ_JBIXLP010000060.1, from coordinate 438,672 downwards.
TTGAAAACCTCACCATTGGCCGAAGCCTTGCAGGATGTTACGCACGCATCCCTAGTTCCAACACAATTATGGCGTTTATTAAACGAAGAAACTGCCAGTCAGCTTGTGTTAAAAGAAGTTTTGTTGGGGGGGGCGATGATACCTACGACACTCACAGATTTAGCAGAAAGCCGCGGAATTGCTTGCTGGAGTGGTTATGGGATGACTGAAATGGCATCCACTGTTTGTGCTAAACGTGCAAATGGTAAAAAAGGTGTCGGCTTACCATTAAAAGGTAAGCAAGTACGTATTATTAATGATGAAATCCAAATCAAGGCAGATAGCCAAGCAATAGGGTATTGGTTTGATGGTGAGGTCAAGCCATTAAACTGTATTGACGGCTGGTTTAAAACCAATGATAAAGGCGCTTTTACTGAAGGTGAGTACCAGATATTCGGTCGATTAGACAATTTATTTATCAGTGGCGGTGAAAATATTCAACCAGAAGATATCGAATCCGTCATAAACTCTCACCCTGATGTCAGCCAAAGTTTTATTATTCCTGTTGATGATGAACAATTTGGTCAACGGCCAGTCGCAGTCATTGAAATTAATGAAACAACGGATTTAAATAAACTGGCAGATTGGTTGAAAGATAAACTCGCCTCCTATCAATATCCTACAGCGTTTTATTATTTAGCTCCTGAGCTGAAAGCTGGCGGGATCAAAGTTTCTCGCCAACAAGTAAAACACTGGCTATATACAAAGGCAGTGTTTAGTCATTAAAAAGTGGCAGGGATTCTCCTGCCACTCAAGCGAATTATTTTTTCAGAGCGTTTAATGCTTTTTCCACGCCTGCACCATACTCAGGGTGAACTTGTTTAAATAACCCAATTTGGCGTATTTGGGTTTCTTCTGTTGCGTCAATCAGTTCCCCCGCAATACGTTTAAACATTCTTTGATGTTCTGCATCATCCAGTAGTTCATACAAGGCGCGAGGCTGGCTGAAATAGTCTTGGTCTTCACGATGATCCCAATGGTCAGCAGCACCTTCGATAGATAATGGCGGCTCACTGAAATCCGGTTGTTCTTGGAATAAGCCTGCTTCATTTGGCTCATAAGTGACATTATTGCCACTATTGCCATCCACACGCATAGCTCCATCACGATGGTAATTGTGGAATGGGCAGCGAGGCGCGTTTACAGGGATTTGGTGGTGGTTGACGCCAAGGCGGTAACGGTGCGCATCGCCATAAGAGAATAAACGCCCTTGTAACATTCTATCTGGTGAGAAACCAATACCCGGGACGATATTTGCTGGGCTGAATGCTGCTTGTTCGACATCAGAAAAATAATTATCTGGGTTACGGTTAAGTTCAAAATAGCCAACATCAATTAATGGGTAATCCTTATGTGGCCAGACTTTAGTTAGGTCAAATGGGTTATAAGGAACTTGCGATGCTTCTTTCTCAGGCATGATTTGAACTTGTAAGTTCCAGCGAGGAAAGTCACCTTTTTCAATAGATTCAAATAAATCACGTTGTGAGCTTTCTCTATCTTTACCGACTAATTGTTCTGCTTGCTCATCAGAGAGGTTTTGGATGCCTTGTTGGCAGCGGAAATGGAATTTGACCCAAAATCGCTCGTTATCACTATTGATAAAGCTATAAGTATGGCTACCAAAACCGTGCATATGACGGTAACTTTGAGGGATGCCTCGATCACTCGCATCAATGGTCAATTGGTGCAAAGATTCAGGTAACTGAGAGAAAAATGCCCACTTATGTTCCATAGTACGTAAATTAGAGCGTGGGTCGCGCTTAACCACGTGGTTTAAATCAGGGAATTTCAAAGGGTCACGGAAGTAAAAAACTGGGGTATTGTTACCAACCATATCCCAGTTACCTTCTTCTGTATAAAATTTCAGTGCAAAACCTCGGATATCACGTTCTGCATCTGCGGCGCCACGCTCACCTGCAACGGTAGAAAAGCGGGCAAACATTTCGGTTTTTTTTCCAATTTGTGAGAAAATTTTTGCCCTTGTGTAACGGGTAATATCATGTGTCACCGTAAAGGTACCGAATGAGCCTGAACCTTTTGCATGCATGCGTCTTTCTGGGATCACTTCACGGTCAAAATGAGCCAGTTTTTCTAAAAACCAAACATCCTGTAATAACATAGGGCCGCGTTTACCCGCGGTCATGACATTATTATTATTGGCGACGGGAGCGCCAGAAGCGGTAGTAAGCCCTTTCTTTTTCATCAAAATACTCCTAATTCTGGATTAAATGACTACACAAACCTAACTAATAAGTTAATCTTTTGTAAAAAAATAAAATCATTACTACAATGAACCTATAAACCAGTATAATTACCATGGTATTAATAATCTAATTAATATGACCAATTACTGTGATTAACATGGCAATAGTGGTATTCATATTACTGTTATTGAATGATATACCTTTGATTTGATAAAATTATTTGAGAATTTGTCGTATTTTATGTATAGCTTGAGTAAATCTGAGTAATAAAGACTGAGGATTACGTAAAATTCGCGTAGTATCCGCATGTAATAATTTGAAGAGGATAAGATAATGCGCAAAGTATTGTTATTAGCAGCGGCCATGTCGCCATTTTTTGTTGGTACTGCACAGGCAGTTTCAGTTAGTGCTCAAGCAGGTAAACATTTTACGGAATTGTCCGCTGGGTTGGGTAACCCAAATGCCGGTTTAGCGTTTAATGGTTCTTGGGCGCGCAGTGACCATGATGGTCAAATGGGGAGCCTCGGCGCTACATTTGGTTTGCCAATTGGGCCTTTTTCTGCTCATGTTGGTGGTAAAGGGTTATATTTATCGCCTGATAACAATAGTAATGGTGCTGCATTAGCTGTTGGTGGTGGGGTAAATTGGCAAGCTTTGCCTTCATTAAATATTTATGGTGAAGCTTATGGTGCTCCTGAGCAACTGACATCAGGTAGCAAATCGTACGTAGAAGCTAAAGCGGGCGCACGTTACACGGTATTCAAGCCGCTATCTATTGATGCTGGGTATCGGTTAATTGAAATGAAAGGTAGCCATGGCAACAACAGTGATAAAGTTGCAGATGGTTGGTATGTGGGAGCAGGGCTTTCATTTTAAAACTTTTCTCGTATTTTAATCAGTTCCTAATCCGGGATTAACCCCTTAGATTGGGAACTGATAATTCCACCTTATTTTTTATTATCATAAATATTCTTTATTTAAAAGCCGCTTGAAACAAAATAATAACTAAGCTTATTTATTACGATGTTGCTCACATTGCACATACTAATAGCTGTTAGAGGGTTACTGTAATGAAACCAGTACTTCACGGCTTAACCCCGTGCTTTCCATAATAATTTCTAGGCTAACCCCTTGTTTAAGTAAATTACTCGCCAAAACAATTGTTGCCTCTTCACGCCCTTTTTCTCGCCCTCGCTCAATGCCTTCAAGTAGACCTTCTTGGCGGCCTTTATCCTGTAACCGCTGTGCAATATTCATTATAGTTTCCTTATGTTTTTCGGTTTGCTCCCCCAATGCCTGCACAATATGTTCGAAATTAGTGGAGTCCAACGCAATGAACAAATAATTCAAGATAGTCACGATATCATTATCGCTATTATAGTGTTGATTAAGTGCCTGTGCCAAGAGCGGCAGAACTTGCTGAAATTCATCCCGTAAATACTTATGTTTCATCGCCAGCTCCATGACAGCGACTTTCCGATGATTAACCAATTGACTATCCTCTATTACCGTGACATCTACCAATGGGAATGGCTGTGTGTATAGCCCATTAGCGATATCTGGGAGTGTAAAACAATCCGTCCATAATTGCGTATAGGGGTATGGAGACCGCCCACCGTGATAAAAAAGAACTGGCACCACAAGAGGGGGCGTCTTATTACCTTGTTGCAGATGTTGGTTCATCGCTAAAAACGCATAATGCATTAAACGCCAAGCCATAAGTTTATCTGGGGTTGACTGGTGTTCGACTAAAAGATAAAGGTAACCTTTTCCGTGGGTTGTTTGCACTGAATATAAAACATCGGATAAACGTGAGCGCAGTTGTTTATCAATAAATGAAGAGTTAGTTAGGGCTAGCGTATTAAAATCACATAATGACTTAATATGATTAGGGAGGTGAATATCAAAAAAGTCTCGGGCATTCTCAATTTTCGTCATAAAGCCTTTAAAAGCGGCATCATGTGCAGTAGATATCCGTTTTTTCTGCATCCAATTATCCTTATTGGCAGCCAATGATAACAAGCAGTAACGTCACTACACCACAATAGAATAAGCAGACAAAGTTGTCTGCTCGGTATTATTTACTGATAAGGGGTGATATTTTGGAGGTAAATTTTAAGAGGTGTATTAACGCAGAGTAAAATATAGGAATGATGAATGATTGGGTTAATGGATAAAGGTAATAACAATAAAACTCAATCCTGAGTAAAAGACTTCAAATGGCATGATATTGAAGTCTTTTACTTTATCGAGAGCTTACCCAACGTTTGGTAAAAAACCAGCAACAATAGCAAATTGGATAGCGATGACAGCGATACCGCAAAGTAGCACTAAACCTAATATTGGTGTGCCACCCTTAACTTGGTATTCACCTTGCGTTTCAACTTTACGCACCCGTAAGGTTAAGAGCGCAGGGATAATCAGTGCAAGAACAGACAGTGCAACAGCAGCATAAGTTAAGGCCTGCACGAAACTGCTAAAAAATAAGGCAGCTAACAGCGGCGGTATGAAGGTTAATAAACCTGTTTGAATGCGACCAAATAGGTGGTTACTGCGCTTAAATAGGTCGGCAAGATAATCAAATAGGCCAAGGGCAACACCTAAAAAGGAAGTCGCTAAGGCTAAATCCATAAATAAACTAACAGCGATATTTACACGGGGTGTAGCCACAACATCACGGATTGCAGTCAGTAGCCCGTTTAGGCCAGATTGTTGCGCAAGGATCCCGATAAACGTATGAGAGGGAATTGACCCAAGCGTTGCGATTTGCCACAGAATATAGGCGACTAGTGGGATAGCACTACCCGTAATAAAAATCATACGTAATTTACGCACATCACCATTCATATAGTTCACCAAGCTAGGCACGCTTCCATGGAACCCAAATGAAGTGAATATAACGGGCACGGCAGCAAGAAGTAGGCCTTTTTCAACTGGCATTGTGCTTAAGTTAATAGCTTCGGCATGGGGCATCATCACGACTAACATAATCACTAAAAAAACAGTTTTTGCAGTGAATAAAATTCGATTAATAAAGTCTACAGAGTGGGTGCCTATGCAGACAATCGCACCCCCGATAATTGTGAACGCAATAATGGCAGTATCCGTCGAAATGTTAATACCCCACCATGAAGAAAAACTGTCTGAAATTAGAACACCGGCACCGCCAATATATGCAGTCGTTAAGGCGTACATTAATAACAGCATACTGAGGCCTGTTACTATTTGCCCTGTGGGACCTAGATATTTCTTAGCAACAGACCCTAATCCCATGTTGGCTGGGTTATGTTGATATACTTCAACTAATAGCAATGAGGTATAGCTCATTAACATCCACAAACCAACAAGCAAACAGACGATGCCTGTGAAACCGACACCTGCAGCAGCAAGTGGCATTGCCAGCATCCCAGCCCCTATTGTTGTTCCTGCAACGATTAACACACTGCCAAGCGTACGATTCTTCACAAGTTCCTCTAATTGAAATTAATTTATTAATAAGTGCAGCAGATTATGCGATCGCACGTGCGCTGTCAAATGTAAATTACAGGTGGTGTATATATATATTTACACCTTAAATTTAGTTGAGACTAAAAGAATAGCTAAATAAATACAGGTTAATTAAATGAAAAAATAATGAGAGATAAACGTAAATTCAAAGAGGAGGCATATGTTAAAAAATAGAGGGTAATTAATTGATTTTTCTATATGGACTAATTAACTGGGCAGTATGGCAGTTACTTAAGGTGAATTGTGTGATGGGGCTATAACAAAAGCATAAAAAATAAAATTAAATTGATTTTGAAATTATCATAAATCAAATTAATGAATATAAATCATCCGGATAATATAGGCAGACATATCTATAAAGGATGAAACTATGGACTTCATGATACAACTTGCCATTATCCTTGTTTGCTTGTTTTACGGAGCAAAAAAAGGTGGGATGGCGTTAGGGCTTTTGGGTGGTGTTGGTCTCGTAATTTTAGTTTTTGGGTTTGGCTTACCGCCAGGAAAACCGCCTGTTGATGTTATGCTTGTTATCATTGCTGTTGTTGCCGCATCAGCAACGTTACAAGCATCAGGCGGTTTAGATGTCATGCTGCAAATTGCAGAACGATTACTACGGAAGAACCCTAAATACATCTCTATTGTCGCACCATTTGTGACATGCATTTTAACCATTTTGTGTGGTACAGGGCATGTTGTTTATACTATTTTACCTATCATTTATGATGCAGCGATTAAAAACAATATTCGTCCAGAAAGACCAATGGCTGCAAGTAGTATTGGTGCACAAATGGGGATTATAGCTAGCCCTGTATCAGTGGCTGTTGTTTCACTCGTTGCAATGTTAAATGGGGTGACGATAAACGGGCAATCTCTTGAATTTCTAGATTTATTGGCCATTACTATCCCATCAACATTATTAGGTATTTTAGCTATTGGTATCTTTAGTTGGTTTAGGGGGAAAGATCTTGATAAAGACCCCGTATTCCAAGAGTTTATTTCTGTCCCTGAAAACCATGATTATGTATATGGTGACAGTGTGACATTACTGGATAAAAAACTGCCTAAAATTAATTGGGTAGCGATGTGGATTTTCCTAGCATCTATTGCAGTCGTTGCATTATTAGGCGCTTTTTCTGAATTAAGACCACTAGTGAATGGTAAACCACTTTCTATGGTATTAGTGATCCAGATGTTTATGTTATTGGCAGGAGCGCTAATTATTATCATCTGTAAAACTAATCCAGGGCAAATATCGAAGAATGAAGTTTTCCGCTCAGGGATGATTGCTATTGTCGCGGTATATGGTATCGCATGGATGGCTGAAACCATGTTTGGTGCACACATGGATGAGATCAAAGGAACACTTGGTTCTTTAGTTAAGGATTTCCCATGGGCATATGCGGTTATTTTACTATTGGTGTCTAAATTCGTTAATTCACAAGCAGCGGCATTGGCAGCGGTTGTGCCTATCGCATTAGGAATTGGTGTTGACCCTGCTTATATTATTGCTTCTGCGCCAGCTTGTTATGGTTATTATATTTTACCAACTTATCCTAGTGACCTTGCAGCGATTCAATTTGACCGCTCAGGAACAACACGTATCGGTAAATTTGTTATCAACCACAGTTTTATCTTGCCGGGGTTAATTGGGGTGGGCGTCTCTTGCGTATTTGGCTGGGTATTTGCCGCTTTATATGGTTACCTATAAACCGATAGCAATCTCATAAGATGAAAAGCGATTGCATGGAAAGTCAATTACCATGCAATCGCTAACGATATTAAACTATCAACCAATTTCAATGTCAGAAAGCGGGTGGCAACAACAAGGTAATATTTCACCTTCTTGAACAAATGCCAAAGGTTTACTCTTATAGCCGACTTTTCCACGTAATAACATCACACGACATGAACCACAGTAGCCTTCACGGCATTGATATTCGACAGGAACACGACTATCTTCGAGAGCTTCCAATAAACACGAATGGATTTCAGTATGGAAGGGGACTTGAACACCCTGCGTTAATCGCAGGGTGATTTTATGGCTAGCCATAATTACAGTTCGAAGTCGCTCAGGTCGTCGGTATCGACTTGAGAGTCAATTTGACCAACTAGGTAAGAACTAACTTCAACTTCTTGAGGTGCGACCTGTACGTTATCTGAAACTAACCATGCGTTAATCCATGGTATCGGGTTGGAGCGCCCTTCGAAAGGTAATTTCAAACCTACCGCTTGCATACGGATATTAGTAATGTATTCAACGTATTGGCATAAAATATCTTTATTTAAACCAATCATTGAACCTTCACTAAATAGGTAATCAGCCCACTCTTTTTCTTGTTCCGCTGCTTGTACGAACAAGTCGTAGCATTCTTGTTCACATTCCGCTGCAATTTCTGCCATTTCAGGGTCATCTTGACCTGAACGCAATAGATTAAGCATGTGTTGAGTACCGGTTAGGTGCAACGCTTCATCACGCGCAATTAGCTTGATGATTTTTGCATTCCCTTCCATCAGTTCACGCTCAGCAAAAGCAAATGAACAAGCAAAACTAACATAAAAACGGATGGCTTCTAGGGCATTGACACTCATTAAGCACAGGTAAAGTTGCTTTTTAAGTTGGCGTAGAGAAACGGTGACTTGCTTGCCATTACAATTATGAGTGCCTTCACCAAACATATGGTAGTAGTTAGTCATTTCGATTAGGTCATCATAAAAACCAGAAATGTCTTTTGCACGCTTTAAAATTTCTTCATTTTCAACAATATCATCAAAAATGATGGCAGGGTCATTTACGATATTACGAATAATATGCGTATAAGAACGTGAGTGAATAGTTTCAGAAAATGCCCACGTTTCTACCCAAGTCTCTAACTCAGGAATTGAAATTAATGGCAACAGAGCCACATTTGGGCTGCGACCCTGAATAGAGTCAAGCAGCGTTTGGTATTTCAGATTACTGATGAAAATATGCTTTTCGTGTTCTGGCAATGCATTATAGTCAATGCGGTCGCGCGACACGTCAACTTCTTCTGGTCGCCAGAAAAATGACAGTTGTTTTTCAATCAGTTTTTCAAAAATAGGGTATTTTTGCTGATCATAGCGTGCCACGTTAACCGGCTGGCCGAAAAACATCGGTTCCAGCATTTGGTCATTTTTCTTCTGTGAAAACGTTGTATATGTATGTGACATAACCATTCCTATTAAATTTTACACGCGCCGCCTTCGCAATCGGAATCTGCTGACTCAACAACTTCTTCCAGATCACCTTGCACATCTTCCGCGCCATCGCGGGTGTTGTGATAGTAAAGTGTTTTCACACCAAACTTATAGGCGAGCAATAAATCTTTTAGCAATTGGTTCATTGGTACTTTACCGCTCTCGAAACGAGTTGGGTCATAGTTTGTGTTTGCAGATATCGACTGGTCGATAAATTTCTGCATGATACCAACGAGTTGTAAATAACCGCTATTTGAAGGCATTTGCCATAACAGTTCATAAGCACTTTTAAGATTTTCGTAATCAGGGACGACCTGACGTAAGATGCCATCTTTAGATGCTTTAATACTGATGTAACCACGTGGCGGCTCAATACCATTGGTTGCGTTTGAAATCTGGGATGATGTTTCAGAAGGCATCAAAGCAGATAATGTAGAGTTACGCAGACCATGTTGTTTAATGTCTTGGCGAAGTGCTTCCCAATCATAATGTAAAGGCTCATTAGTTAACTTATCGAGTTCTTTTTTATAAGTATCGATCGGTAACACACCTTGTGCATAAGTGGTTTCATTGAACCATGGGCAAGCGCCTTGCTCTTTTGCTAGTTCATTTGAGGCTTTCAACAGGTAATATTGAATTGCTTCAAAGGTTTTATGCGTTAGATTATTTGCACTGCCATCGGAGTAACGAACACCATGTTTTGCCAAATAATAAGCATAGTTGATCACGCCAATACCTAAGGTACGACGGCCCATAGACCCTTGCTTCGCTGCAATAATTGGGTAATCTTGATAATCGAGTAGGGCATCTAACGCACGGACAGCTAACGTGGCTAATTCTTCTAACTCATCAAGGCTTTCAATTGCACCTAAGTTGAAAGCAGAAAGTGTACATAGCGCGATTTCACCATTTTCATCATTAATGTTATTTAATGGTTTTGTCGGTAATGCAATTTCTAAACACAGGTTCGATTGACGAACGGGTGCAACTTGTGGGTCAAATGGGCTATGTGTATTACAGTGGTCAACGTTTTGAATATAAATACGACCAGTAGATGCACGCTCTTGCATCATTAATGAAAATAGCTCAACGGCTTTTACGGCGGTCTTGCGAATATTTTCATCTTGTTCATATTTCACATACAAGCGTTCGAATTCTTCTTGATCGGCAAAGAAAGCGTCATAAAGACCCGGCACATCAGATGGGCTGAACAACGTGATATCTTGGTTTTTAATCAAGCGTTCGTACATCAATTTATTTAACTGAACGCCGTAGTCCATATGACGAACACGGTTACCTTCAACACCACGGTTATTTTTTAGAACCAATAAGCTTTCAACTTCTAAGTGCCAGATTGGGTAGAATAATGTTGCTGCACCACCGCGGACGCCACCTTGAGAACAAGATTTAACCGCTGTTTGGAAGTGCTTATAAAATGGTATACAGCCAGTATGGAATGCTTCACCACCACGAATAGGGCTACCTAATGCACGGATACGCCCTGCATTTACACCAATTCCTGCACGTTGTGAAACATATTTGACAATGGCACTTGATGTGGCGTTGATAGAATCAAGGCTGTCTCCACATTCAATTAGAACACAAGAACTAAATTGACGAGTAGGTGTACGTACCCCAGCCATAATTGGCGTAGGTAGTGAAATTTTGAAGGTAGATACGGCATCGTAGAAACGGCGAATGTAATCAAGACGTGTTTCTTTTGGGTAATGTGAAAATAGACAAGCCGCAACTAATATATATAAAAATTGCGCACTTTCGTATATTTCACCAGTTACGCGGTTTTGTACTAAATATTTGCCTTCGAGCTGTTTAACCGCAGCATAGGAAAAATTCATATCACGCCAATGGTCAATAAAACTATCCATTTGCTCGAACTCTGCTTCGGAGTAGTCTTCCAGCAAATGCTTATCATATTTCCCCATTTCAACGAGGTGTTTTACATGTGCATACAGTGCTGGTGGCTCAAATTGGCCATAGGCTTTCTTGCGTAGGTTAAATATCGCAAGACGTGCGGCAAGATATTGATAATCTGGTGTTTCACCAGTAATCAAATCGGCTGCTGCTTTGATCATCGTTTCGTGAATATCAGAAGTTCTGATCCCATCATAAAACTGAATCTGTGAACGTAACTCCACCTGAGAAACAGATACGTTACTGAGGCCTTCAGCAGCCCAGGTTATTACCTTGTGGATTTTATCGAGATTAATGCGTTCTTTATGTCCATCACGTTTTGTGACTAACAGACTCTGGTTCATGAGCAAATGCACCTTGGTTGAACAACAAATAGTGTAATGCAAACATAAAAAAGCCCATGGTTAAATGCCATGAGACTAGTTGTGTTATGTTTTGCCTTACTACTATATGTAGTAGTTTGTTGAGAATACCATAACAAGATAATGTTAATATGCGATTTTATCAAGTGAACAAATTGCGGGGTTCTTGTGGATAACTGGTTGGATAAGAAAATAGATCATGTCGGTAAGCTGCATGGTAAAAGGAACTAATAAAAAAAAAGCTTCCGACATGAGGACTAAAATAAATTTTGTAAATTGCGATCGTTTGCTGCTTTCTTAAACGTACTGCTTGCGATTTATTCTTTTCGCGACTAACAGACTATTCGCTGATCGTGTGCAGCATATAATTGACATCCACATTTGGGCCAAGCCAAAATTTATCAGTCATAGGGTTATAGTGCAACCCTATGATATGTTTATCTTTTAACTGTGTTTCATCGACCCAGCTAATCAATTCTGATGGGCGAATAAATTTATTCGCATCATGAGTCCCTTTGGGGACCATTTTCATCACATACTCTGCAGCAACAACTGCCATCAACCAAGCTTTTTTATTACGATTAATAGTAGAAAAAATAACATGGCCACCTGGTTTAACTAATTTTGCGCAGGCTCTGACGACAGATTGTGGGTCTGGCACATGCTCTAGCATTTCCATGCAAGTTACAACATCATAGGCTTGAGGGTGTTTATCCGCATGTTGTTCAACCGTTTCTTGAACATATTCAACAGGAATACCTGACTCAAGCGAATGCAAACGTGCAACCATTAAAGGTTCCGCGCCCATATCTAGGCCAGTAACCTCAGCACCTTCACGCGCCATACTTTCTGATAAAATGCCGCCACCACAGCCTACATCAAGAATTTTTTTACCGAAAATCCCCTCTACACGTTGCATGATGTACCCTAAACGTAATGGGTTAATACGGTGTAAAGGGGCGAACTCGCCTTCTAAATCCCACCAGCGGGACGCGATGGATTCAAATTTTTCAATTTCTTGTTTATCGACATTAAGATACGCTGGGGTTTGGGTATCACTCATTAAAGAAGCTCCTATTTTGATCCTATTACCCGATAGACCTATTATTGATAGCCTGATTTTAATAGGGGAGGTGATAGGCGCCCGTTTATTATTGAAGGTTAAAATGCAGACAATAACTGAGTTATCGCAGCTATTCATTGCAGAACCTTCAAGTTTCGGACACATAAACTTAATTTTCCGCTATTATACATAGCTTGAAAGACAAATACCCGTCTCTTATTTTTATTAAATTGGCGAATTGTGGTATAGTTCTACTCTTTGAATCCGAAGTTATGAGGGACAGTGGTTCCATGAGCGAGATTGCCAGAGAAATCACACCAGTTAATATCGAAGAAGAGCTTAAAAGTTCGTATTTGGATTATGCAATGTCCGTTATTGTCGGCCGTGCACTTCCGGATGTTCGAGATGGACTGAAGCCAGTACACCGCAGAGTACTATTTGCGATGAATGTATTGGGAAATGATTGGAATAAACCCTATAAAAAATCTGCCCGTATAGTCGGGGACGTCATCGGTAAATACCATCCACATGGTGATAGCGCTGTTTATGAGACTATCGTTCGTCTTGCACAGCCTTTCTCTATGCGTTACATGCTGGTGGATGGTCAAGGAAACTTCGGTTCAGTTGATGGAGACTCAGCTGCGGCAATGCGTTATACGGAAATCCGTATGGCGAAAATTGCTCATGAGCTACTGGCTGATCTTGAAAAAGAAACCGTTGATTTCGTTCCAAACTATGATGGAACAGAGCAAATTCCTGAAGTAATGCCAACGAAAATCCCTAACCTTTTAGTTAATGGGTCGTCAGGTATTGCTGTTGGGATGGCAACTAATATTCCTCCTCACAATTTAGGGGAAGTTATAAATGGTTGTCTTGCCTATATAGAAGATGAAGATATCAGTATTGAAGGTTTGATGGAGCACATACCGGGCCCAGATTTCCCGACTGCTGCCATCATCAACGGTCGTCGTGGTATCATCGATGCATATCGTACAGGGCGTGGTAAGGTTTATATCCGTGCTAGTGCAGAAGTCGAAGTCGATGAGAAAAGTGGCCGTGAAACCATCATTGTCAGCGAAATACCTTATCAAGTGAATAAAGCTCGCTTGATTGAAAAAATTGCTGAACTAGTCAAAGACAAACGTGTTGACGGTATCAGTGCATTACGTGATGAGTCAGATAAAGACGGCATGCGTATTGTCATTGAGGTAAAACGTGATGCGGTGGGTGAGGTTGTCCTAAACAACTTGTATTCATTAACTCAGCTGCAAGTTTCTTTTGGCATTAATATGGTGGCTTTACATCAAGGCCAACCAAAAATACTGAATCTAAAAGATATTATTGCTGCTTTCGTTCGTCATCGTCGTGAGGTTGTTACACGCCGTACCATTTTTGAACTGCGTAAAGCACGCGATAGAGCTCATATACTTGAAGCGTTAGCGATTGCATTAGCGAATATTGACCCAATTATCGAGCTGATCCGTAAGGCACCAACGCCAGCAGAAGCCAAAGCAGGGCTGATAGCAAGGTCTTGGGACCTTGGTAATGTGGCTGCGATGCTAGAGCGTGCAGGTGATGACGCGGCTCGTCCAGAATGGTTAGAAGAACAGTTCGGTGTTCATGATGGTCAATATTTCCTTACTGAACAACAAGCACAAGCTATTCTTGATTTGCGTTTGCAAAAGTTAACGGGTCTTGAGCATGAAAAATTACTCGAAGAATACCGTGAACTTTTAATTCAAATTGAAGCTCTGTTATTTATTTTGCGCAGCCCTGAACGTTTGATGGAAGTTATTCGCGAAGAATTAGAAATTATTCGTGATACATATAATGACCCTCGACGTACTGAAATTACCGAGAATACCGCGGACATCAATATTGAAGATTTAATCAATCAAGAAGATGTGGTCGTTACGTTATCTCACCAAGGTTATGTGAAGTATCAGCCTCTGTCTGATTACGAAGCACAGCGTCGTGGAGGGAAAGGTAAATCGGCAGCGCGGACGAAAGACGAAGACTTTATTGAACGCCTCTTGGTTGCCAATACGCACGATACCATCTTGTGTTTCTCAAGTCGTGGTCGCTTATACTGGATGAAGGTTTACCAATTACCAGAGGCCAGCCGTGGTGCTCGTGGTCGTCCAATCGTTAACTTATTACCACTTGAACAAAACGAACGCATTACAGCTATCTTACCTGTACGAGAGTACGAAGAGGGCTACAACGTGTTTATGGCGACTGCAAGCGGTACGGTGAAGAAAACGCCTTTACAAGAATTCAGCCGTCCAAGAAGCGCAGGTATTATTGCGGTTAACCTAAATGAAGGTGATGAACTCATTGGTGTTAATTTGACCGATGGCTCAAATGAAGTCATGTTGTTCTCTGCGCAAGGTAAAGTGGTTCGCTTTGCTGAAGATGCAGTAAGACCGATGGGGCGCACTGCAACAGGTGTTCGTGGTATAAAATTAATGGATAACGATAAAGTTGTCTCTTTAATTATTCCTCGAGGGGAAGGCCATATCCTGACTGTAACAGAGAATGGTTACGGTAAACGTACTGAAGCAGCAGAATATCCAACAAAATCACGTGCAACTCAAGGGGTTATCTCCATTAAAGTGAGTGAACGTAACGGGAATGTAGTTGGCGCCATTCAAGTCGATGACACTGACCAAATCATGATGATCACTGATGCAGGGACGTTAGTTCGTACTCGAGTGTCAGAAGTCAGTATTGTTGGTCGAAATACTCAAGGTGTTACTCTGATTAGAACTGCCGAAGACGAAAAAGTTGTTGGCTTACAGCGCGTTGCTGAAACGGAAGATGATGAAGGTTTAGATGATGAAAATGTAGACGAAAACACCATGGAAAATGGTGTGGATGATGCAGACATCAATGAACAAGATTAATCATTTCGTTTAATCTACTCAACGGGCAGCCGATCACGCTGCCCGTTTTACTTTTCTAATTGATATCTCTCATGGTTTTTATTACTTTTCATGTTTATCGCTTTTTTATCATGTGATCGAGTATAATTAACGGTCATGGTATCGAATATACAGGAAGGCGCTTGAGATATTTACCCTCGTTTAAAACATCACTTAGACTCTCTCGAGATTTATTTCGTATCCTCGGCTTGATGTTGTGGGGGATGGGCGTTTTTATTACTTTATTTTTTCTTTATTCACAATTCAATGAGTATAAATCTGACATACGTCAGCAATTTTATTCAGGGCATGAGAATCTTCAGGCTTATATTCAACAAACCGGTGCGACCTTAAATTCTATTCAGTCAATGACTGAACAATATAAAACTAAATTACAAGAGTCTGGGAATGGAAAGGCTACATCTACAAGTTTTATGGATTTGCCTAGTGCATCAAACTATTCTTTTTATAAATTAAACGCCGATACAGATTGTGATTATTTTAGGAATAGAGCTGAAAATTATTTACATGCTTTCGAACAATTAAATTATTTCTGGAAGGATAGTATTGCGGCTCCACAAGCCTTAAATCATGTATTTTTAGTCGGTTCAAGAAGTTATTGTATGGTGGATTATCCGATCCGTTCTACAATATCCGATATTGAGATATTGAAAAAAGTGAGTTATGAGAGTGTACGCACCTATCAGGGACTAAGGCTGAGAGGCAAAGAGCGTAATTTGTTCACTATTGTGCATGGCGCTCAACCCGATAACGGCCAAGTCTATCTAATTCAACCTGTTAATCATAAAGAGATGTTGCTTGCTTTTATTGGTTTAGAACGCTCAATCAATTTGAATCAATTTAATATAAGTAAAAATAAAGCAGTTGAAATATTGATGGTGAATAATTATAACCAACCTGTTTTATATTCACCGGTAGATATGAATCCTAAAAGTTCAGCACTGTTGAATATCGCAGAGCCTTCTTTTTTTGGCTTTAATTCTGATTATTCAAAATTAATTTTTAAGAAGCGTTTAGCCCCTTCTCAAGTAACGGTTATTTTCTCAATAGCAACATCTCAAATACTCGCGAGCTTAGAAGATACTATCTTCTACGGGGTAATACTTAATATTTTTACTGGTGGGCTTATTTTCTTTCTAATCTGGTTGTTAGAAAGAAAAATGTTGGAGCCAGCTGCGAATACCGCTATTCGCCTCGAAGAACATGAACAATTTAATCATAAAATTGTGGCCTCCGCGCCTGTGGGGATCATTATCTTACGGTTAACGGATGGTGGCAATATTCTAAGTAATGAGCTAGCTCATGATTATTTTCGCTTATTAAGTGATGATGATAAGCAGCGGATTTTGACAATTATTCGCCAGAAAGCGAGTAATTATATTGATGTTGTGACAACAAATGGTACACATTTACAGATCAGCTTTGTGAATTCTCGTTATCAAAATGAAGATGTCGCGATTTGTGTTTTAATTGATATCAGTATCCGTGTGCAAATGGAGAAATCATTGCAAGATATTGCTGATGCTGCAGAGCAAGCTAACCATGCAAAATCGATGTTCTTAGCAACGGTAAGTCATGAATTAAGAACACCGCTATATGGGATCATCGGTAATATTGAATTATTGCAACGTTATGAGTTATCCGAAAAAGCAACGCGTTTAGTGTCCACAATGGATAATTCTTCTTCATTACTGTTGCAAATCATCAGTGATATTTTGGATTTTTCTAAAATTGAATCTAAACAATTGAAAATAGAAAATAAACTTTTTAATTGTCGGGAAGTATTTGCATTTGTATTAGCTAACTATTTGCCATTAGTGACCAAGAAAAAAATATCGTTGTATTCTTATATTGAGCCTGACATTCCTGATTTAATTCTCAATGATTCAGTACGGCTACAGCAAGTGGTTTCTAATATTGTTAATAACAGTATTAAGTTTACGGAATCTGGTTTTGTACTGTTGTATGTTTGGAAAGATGAGAATTATTTGAAGGTCGAAATCCGAGATTCAGGGATAGGCATGACTCAAGCAGTGGTGATGCAATTATTTGACCCATTCTTTCAAGTACATGACCAAAACAATACCGGACACAAAGGAACAGGTTTAGGTTTAGCTATATGTGAAAAACTAATCAACCTAATGGATGGTGATATAGAAGTTAGTTCCCAAATAGGTCTTGGAAGTTCATTCACAATACGTATCCCACTTTATGGGCAAGAGTACATTAAAAAAACGGTTCCCGATTATCGTACAGGCTATCGTATTGCTATTTCGTGCCAAAACGAATTCTTAATGAATTTCCTATCACGGCTATTAGCACATGAAAAATTTATAGTAGTAACTAATAACTCTATCGACAAAACAATCGATTATGACCTGTTGATAACCGATTGTGAGCATAAAGGGGAAGTGAGAAGCACTCATCATATTCAGTTGTCGAGCTTCTACGCAGGTGATCTTTATGAAGCAAAATCAAATGAATGGGTTTATAACACATATCAATTAGATAAGTTACCCGTATTAATTGATAAAGTTATTATGAAAACCGTTGAGAATTCACAGAAAAATGTTAGCTCGAATGAGCAACTAATGGCAGATTTTTCTTTGGGTGAATACCATGTACTTATTGTTGATGACCACCCAATCAATCGGATGCTTTTGAGTGAACAATTAGCCAGCATCGGCTTTACAACGGGTACTGCAGTGGATGGATTAGATGCACTGAAATACTTAGATAGCCATCATGCTGATATTATTTTAACGGACGTCAACATGCCAAATATGGATGGTTATCAATTGGCAAGAGAGTTACGCCGCTTAGAATATAATTTACCTATTGTTGCACTAACAGCGAATGCGATGGCTGAGGAAAAACAACGCTGTATCGATGCGGGTATGAATGATTGTTTATCAAAACCAACCACTATTGCTATTTTGCGCGAGACATTGACCCGTTTTTGCTGAAAAATGAATGGAGTAAAAAATAAAAACCCGTAACCGGGTTTTTATCGTGTAGTAAAAGAACTTAAATATTACTCTGAAGGCGAGTTATCAATGCTGACAGAAGAAAGATAGTTCAGTAAGGCAATATCATTTTCAACGCCTAATTTCAGCATTGCTGATTTTTTCTGGCTACTAATTGTTTTGATACTACGATTAAGCTTCTTAGCAATTTCAGTGACTAAGAAACCTTCAGCAAATAAACGCAGAACTTCACTTTCTTTTGGCGATAAGCGTTTATCACCGTAACCACTCGCATTGACTTTTTCTAACAATTTACTCACACTTTCAGGAGTAAACTTTTTACCTTTCTGTAAGGCCGCTAATGCTTTAGGTAAATCTGCTGGTGCGCCTTGTTTTAACACTATACCTTCGATATCCAGTTCTAGAATTGCACTTAGAATGGCTGGATTATTGTTCATGGTGAGAACAATAATTGAAAGGTCAGGATAATGGCGTTTAATGTATTTGATTAACGTAATACCATCGCCGTATTTATCACCTGGCATAGATAAATCAGTAACTAGAACATCAGCGTTTAAGCGTGCTAAGTTATTAATTAAAGAGGTTGAGTCCTCAAATTCACCTACGATATTCACCCATTCGATTTGTTCAAGTGATTTTCTGATACCGAAAAGAACAATAGGGTGATCATCGGCAACAATGACATTTAGGTTATTCATCTTATTGGTTACCTTCTGGCATTAGTTTTTTGACTGAATTATCCAGCATGCTAATGCATTTTCTTATTTCCAATCCGTTTTCATCTGCTATATAACGCTCTAAATCTTCACAAATTTTATGAAGAACTGTGAATTCGAGCATAGCAAAAACTCCTTTTAAACGATGTGCAGTGTTTTTCAATTCGGTCAAATCCTCAACACTTTCACTATTATACAGTTTATTAATATCTATCGGTACTGTTGTTATGAATAAATCTCGATATCCACTGTTAGCTAAAACTAATTGATAACTTTTAATTGCATTTTCCATTTCTCCATCAGGGTTAGATAATGAAGTTTGAGATTCAACCTCGTTAGGTTCTGGTAAGCGTGAACATTCATCTTCGCTATCCGAATTTTCGATAAGTAATGAAATTGCACTAATAAGCTCATCAGCAAAGTTATAATTAACCTCTATGTAGTGAGGTTGCAACTCGTGCATTCCAGAAAGATTACCATTAATTTTGATAATGTGTTCAAAACATTCTTCATTATTATCAGTGATCAACAGATCCCAATCCGTATGCGGAGAACTTTCATTTAAATCAAGAAATTCTGCGCCATAATTGGCTAAGGTATTTCTGATAATACGCGAAATATCTGCATTATGAATATTTAACCGCACGTAGACATCCTCTAATAAAGCAGGATAATCCTTAACAAGGAGTTCATTGGTCGCTGGAAGTGTAATCTCATAATGTGTGCCTATCGCATCGCTAGTACGAATCGAAAATGTCCCATTCATCCTCTTTACCAATAACTTACATAAATAAAATGTCATACCAGAACGAGTGAAGTGAGATGAATTTAGTATTTTCCCAAGAAAAGGACTTTGCAAGTTATTAAGTTCTTGGTTACTAAGCCCTGAACCACTATCTCTAATGTTAAGTAACACGACTCTTTTTTCTGAATCATAAGATAGCGTGAAAGATATCTTCCCAAAAGAGGTTGTTGCAATAGAATAATCCCAAATGAGTTGTATTAGATGCTGTAAATAAGCCAAATTGGTTTCAATTAATGAATCAGGATTGATATTGTTATGAAAATAAAGGGCTAACCCTTTATTATTAAGACGCGATAGGTTTTGTTTCAAAAACTGATTAACGACATTTGCAATCGAAATTTTTTCACTTTTTAGTGGAGTTGTTTCTGATTCTAGCTGATTTAGCAACCCTATATTTTCAAACCAACGGTTAATATAAAATAGCTGACTTTCTATTTCTAAAACAAATTTTTGGTTATTTTCATCTGAAATTTTAGCTAATTTAGTTAATTGGTCGTCAACTTGGATGAGGGCAGGAAGTATTTCACTACACATATTTTCAAATACAACCTTGCGCATTTGGATATTCTTTTTATATTCACGGTTGGCTAGTTCTTGGCGTTTTTGAGTGAGAGCTTCCTTGTCTTTATCTACAATAATAAACATGACAGTATTTGCTTTGGTTGCACTTTCAACAAGTACGATCTCATAAACAATATTTTCAATCGAAACCTGAATAACATCATGATTTTCGATTGCCATCTCTTTTATATGAACCAAATCCATTGAAGGTAGTAATTGATTTGCAATGTTATTGCTAAGGATTTTTTTGTTGGCATTAAAGTCGTAGACTAAAATACCATAGGCAATATGGTTAATCAGGGCATTGTTTAGCGCTTCGTTAAAATGGAGTTCTTGTAGCATGTTGGTATTGGGAGAAATAAGCCGTTTACGAATAAAAGCCATGATCAACAAAGCAAGGAAAATCATGATGAGCATGCCTGTCATTAACCAAAGGTTAAAGCTCACCATATTAAAAATAATGTTTTTTAATGAAGTATGATAATAAAGCTGATAGCTAGTCCCTTCAATAGGTTGCGAAAATATTAGGTTTGTTCCAACCCAAGAGGTATGAGACTCATTACTGCCAGTACTTGATGGGCGTGTATTAATGGTGAAAAAATCCCCATTAAGGCTTGCTGGGATCAGCGAATTAATGGAAATATCAAACGAAATAACACTGGTTAGCTGCCCTGGAGAGTTGAACATCAAGCGATAAGTATAATAGAAGAGGTTATCTGGAGAATACTTTTGTATATTAGATATAATTTCTCGTCTATCTAACAGTGTCGATTGAGTCAACATATCCGCACGCTTTTCTTCAGCAGTTAGAGTCAGATAGCTTTCCTTAAAACGTAGTTCAGGCTTAAGTATTGAATGAGTAGTTACTAAAACTAAAGTATTATCTAGCCCATTAAGATAATACATTGAGTTATATTCATTGCGTGCACCCCAGACAATCTCCATATAATCAGCTAGCTTAGTGGCTAATACATTATTCGCTTTTTTATTATTCCCAAATACAATCGCATCAATAGTTTGGTTTGCACTACTTAACCAAAAAATATCATGGCGCATTTCTGTCACGGAAAGTTTATCTATAGCAGTGGGAGTTGTTTTATCATTGGCAAGCTTATAAATGTGGCTAGCTTGGTAGCGGTAGTCTTCGATTTGATACGCTAACCTAGTGGCCATACTACTTAATGAGGTCTGGCGGTTTTGCACCCATGCTTGATAGTAGTTAAATAGTGATAAAAACAGCATCACAATTAACAACAGAATAAACGCAGCAAAAATACGTGAAAGAGTGCTTGGTTTTAATGATGATTGTTTGTACATACTGTAGCGTGCGTTCCCATAGGCTAAAAATTATTAGGTTAAAAATCATACGCCTAGAGAAATGATAGACACCGATTTTGCACAGATATTACCATTATTTTTCGCAAATAGAGAGTAATTGAGTGAAGATTAGCCAAACGAAGTAAAAAAATCAATTTTTTTACTTTCAGGGGTAGACAAGGCGTCGGGATTCCTCCATAATCGCGCCCCATGGAGAGATGGCCGAGCGGTCGAAGGCAGCGGTCTTGAAAACCGCCGATGGGAAACCATCCTAGAGTTCGAATCTCTATCTCTCCGCCATATTCGCCGGCTTAGCTCAGTTGGTAGAGCAACTGACTTGTAATCAGTAGGTCACCAGTTCGACTCCGGTAGCCGGCACCAAATAAGAACCCGTTATTTTCCATAGTAATATGAAAGATAACGGGTTTTTTCTTATTTTAATTAAATTTAACTGTGTTTTTATCCAGTAAATTCCAGCCTAATCCGTTGCAATCGTCTGCATAAATGGGTACAAAGATGGGTATCTGAGTTAGGAAACTGGGTACCTATTATGAAATTATCCGCTCGCCAAGTAGAAACTGCGAAACCTGAGATAAAAGACTATAAGCTTTCCGATGGTGCAGGGCTTTTTTTACTTGTTCGAACCAATGGCGCAAAATATTGGCGTTACCGCTATCAATTTGCGGGTAGAGAGAAAATGTATGCTATTGGTGTCTACCCTGAAATTACTTTAGCAGAAGCAAGACAAAAACGTGACGAAGCAAGACGTAAAGTCTTAGACGGTGTTGACCCCGTTAAAGCTCGGCAAGTTAAAGCTGTTTCTGATGTAGAGAACACATTTCGAAAATTATCGATTGAATGGCACGAGTTTAAAAAATCACGTTGGTCAGCAGGGTATGCTTCGGATATTCTCGAAGCATTTAAGATGGATATTTATCCGGTTATCGGTGATTTGCCTGTTGATAGCATTGAACCTATTTATGCTCTGAAAGCTTTATCTGCGATAGAGCAACGTGGCGCCACTGAAAAAGCGAGCAAAGTTAGGCGTTGGACAAGTGAAGTATTTAAGTATGCAATTGCAACGGGTAGAGCGAAGTATAACCCAGTCGCCGAATTGAAAAGCGCAATGAAAGGGCATGTATCTAGCCGTTTTCCTTTTTTGACAGCTAATGAACTACCAGATTTTTTATCGGCGGTGTCTGATTATAGTGGTGACCCAACTACGGTACTGGCAACACGAATATTAATGCTTACTGGGCTAAGAACGGCAGAGCTAAGATTTGGCGAATGGTCAGAAATAGATTTTGATGCCCGGCTATGGTCAATTCCTAGAGATAAAATGAAGAAAAGGAAAGATCACCTTGTTCCTCTGTCTGACCAAGTAATTGTTTTATTGAAAGAGTTAAGTCGATTATCGGGCCGCTTTAAATATATGTTCCCTAATCGTTCGGACCCAATGAAGGTGATGAGCGAGAACACTATTAATGCGATGATAAAAAGAATAGGTTGGGAAGGTCGAATTGTTGGGCATGGTTTTCGTCATACAATGAGCACCATTCTAAACGACCAAGGGTTTCCCGCTGATTGGATAGAATTACAGTTAGCTCACGTTGACAAGAATGTTATTCGAGGAACATATAACCATGCCCAATATTTAGAAGGGCGGAGAGAAATGTTGCAGTGGTACGCAGATTATATTGATAAGCTTTGTTTGATTTAAGATGCAGTTCGTTGTTGTTTCCATTCATTAATTTCCTTTCGTAACCAGCGTGCTGCACGCACACCAATTTTATGTTGCGAGGGGAATTCTTTCCGTTTGATCATTTCATAAATAGTCGATTTTTTTAGAGTCACTAATTTTTCGACTTCCCTCATTGTGAGTAAATCGTCGTCACGTTCTTTAGCTTCAATCATGTTAGTATCCTATTTACTTATTATCTAATTTAAATAATTCAATGATATTTGCATCAGGGCAATATTCTTTAACGAGCTCGATTTGCTTTTTGTCTTTGGTAAAGTTTAAGCCCCGAGCGTTCCGATATTCTCAAGCGTAGGGGATAAGTTGTTGGTACTTGAGCAGTTCATCACATATTCTATAAATCAGCTCGGCAGGGAATGAAATATAGTCATCATCCATACTGTTCATGGCATCGCGTGATTCATACTTAATTTGCCGTGTAGCTTTAATTAGCTCATCTTTTTTCACGGTATTATTTCCTCTTCATTGCTTCTAAAAGAAGGTCTTGTATTTCGCGCTTAGAATTACGGCGTTCCATAACAACTTCATCCATAGTTCCCGCTGCGATAAGATGGTGAATAAATACAGGACGGTTATAACCAGCTTGAATTTGTCGAGTAGGGCCGATACGTTCAATGATTTGTTGGTATTGTTCCAAATCCCACCAATGTGAGAAAAAGACCAAAATATTCCCACCATCTTGCAAATTTAAGCCATGTCCGGCACTAGCAGGGTGTGCAAACAGAATCGATATTTTGCCTGCGTTCCAATCGCGTAATGTTTGGGGATCAGCATCTAAATTCTTGCCTTTAGGAAAGGCTTTTAATAGGCGTTCTAGGTCATGTTTCCAGTGATATGCAACGAGAATTGGCATACCGCCTGATTCGCTAATAATACTTTCCAACGCCTGAATTTTGGCATCGTGCAGTTCGACCCAATTTTTACTGTCATCGGTATAGATAGCGCCACTGGCAATTTGCAAACATTTTACCGTCTTAGCCGCTGCATTTAGCGCTTCAATGCCTTCATGCTCCAGCTCAAGAAACATCTCTTTTTCCATTTCTTGATATTGTTTTCGGGCTTTGGTTGGAAGTTCGAGTTTAATGATATTGTGGATAGGCTCTTCAATATCAAACCAATCAGCGGCATCTAGCGATATCGTGACATCTCTTAAAGCGTCTTGCATTTGTTCTTGAGCAAAAGGCCAAGGCTCTAACTTAGACCACTGTTGACCGGGGAATTGAATGTTATTGAACCAGCGAGAAGTAAAAGCGCTATAGGTTCTACCTAAGCGTTGACCTTGGTCGACAAACCACGCTTGCCCCCACAAATCAATCAATCCATTAGGGGAAGGTGTTCCTGTCAAATTAACCCATCGATGCACATGTTTGTGAGCCACTTTCGCCAGTGTTGCAGCACGTTTGCCTCCTTTACGAAGTCTAAACGACTTTAGCCTTGTACTCTCATCCGCAATGATGGTCCCAAAAGGCCAATGTTCACCAAATATTTCAACTAGCCAAACTAAGTTATCGTAGTTAATGGTAAATACACTGGCATTGGTATTTTTGATAGCGGTCATACGTTCTTTGGAAGTACCAATAATCGGTTGAACATCAATATTACGTAAGTGATTCCATTTAACCGCTTCATCTGGCCATGTTGAACTTGCTACCCGTAAAGGCGCAAGTACTAAAGCCGGTTGGGTTTCACTCCCCGCCATAAACAAATCTTCTAAGGCGGTGAGCGTTGCTACTGTTTTGCCCATACCCATACCCGCCCAAACATTTGAGCGTTTAATATCAATTTCGTGGCTGAGGATGAAATTTTGGTAGGGGCGTGGGATAAAGTTTTTAGATATCATAAGATAATCCAGTTATAATTTATAGTAACTATTTTATTTAATATGGAAGTGGATATATGTCTGGACGGTTTCAATTAATTAAAAGTGAAGTCCCGCTAATAACTCTAGTTACAGCGATGTCTTATTTTTTAATTTATTTTTATCACTATGGGTATGCTGACTTTTGGGGGTATCCTAAAGAATTTATTTCTATCGATATTTCATCTATATTAAGTGTAGGTGTTGGCTTTTTTTCGGCGCTACTTATAGCATTTTTTAACTTGAGATTTTTTTCTGAAAGTCCTAAACCAACTTTTCTGGAGGGCGCGATATACTCATCTATGGCGTTAGTTGCCATCTGTTTTGTATTTGGGTATTATTTATTTAGAATTAATGATGACTTCTATAATAGTAAAATATTATACCTATGTGTTTTTTTTATAGTTATAACTCCCTTTGCTTTTTATGGTTCTTTTAAACAGTTTTTTTCTGAAGAAAGAAATAATATATTTGTTTATATATCTTGTTTATTCTGTTTAATGGTCTTATTTTCTTATTCTGTTGGGTGGGTTTTCGCGTTATCCAAACCTGATATATATTCATATGGTGGAGGTACATTAATTTCGAGATATGGAGATTATTATGTTGTTGGCTATTGCAATAAAGAAAAAGCTAATTATGAATTAGTATCAATAAATACTCCACTTAAATTAAAACCACTATTGCATGAGGGAAAGGAACAGATAAAAATTTGTTTCAGGAATTCAACGATAATTCATTGATAGTTATAAAATTCTAGTTAAATCCTTACTATCCAAAACGACAACCTGAAACCCTAATGCAAAAAGCCTCGCGTGTTCCCTTAGTTGATCGGGGCGGGGCTTTTCACCGGGGGCCTTACACTCAACAAAAATGATTTTGCCATCGGGCAAAAGTACGATCCTATCTGGCACACCTCGACGGCCCGGTGAAGTAAATTTATAAGCGATGCCACCGGCTTTTTTCACTTCATTTACTAAATGCCTTTCGATTACATCTTCACGTACTTTGCTCATTACTAGTGCCTTTGTACATTTCGCGTTTAA
Organism: Providencia sp. AGC89; assembly: GCF_053543535.1. NCBI lineage: Bacteria > Pseudomonadati > Pseudomonadota > Gammaproteobacteria > Enterobacterales > Morganellaceae > Providencia > Providencia sp. AGC89. The sequence goes on along the minus strand of NZ_JBIXLP010000060.1, from coordinate 412,352 downwards.
GTTGTTTCATACAAAAATCAGAGCGTCGCTCACTCCAAATTTGATTGTTTCTTGCCCGTGCAAGTCGGTGTGCTTGTAACCAAGCGGTAGCCGCCTCAAAGTATTTACCCGCTTGCTCAAGACGAATAGCATCCCGAGCCGCGCGGAAATACAACGGGCTATCGTTGTTTTTGAAGGTCATGAAGATATTTCCTGAATTTTAGGTATAAAAAACCCTGCAATAGCAGGGTGATACAGACGATGTGAAATTAATTAATTGGAATGGCATTTACCGAAAATACAGCTTCTTTTCTGAGTTCTTCTAATTTTATATCTACGGTATTTTCGTGACCAATTTGCAGTGTTAAATATATTTTTTCATTTATACTGATAGGTAGTGCTTTGAATGGGTATTTTTTATATTCAGATAGATTTTCCGTGCTCATGGATAACAACTTATTTATTTGTTTTTGATTAAATGCATAACCTAGTGGTACTTTAACGAGTAGATTCGGTGCCCCCCGTATCAAGCAAATACAATCAAACATATCTAAATGCCCATCAGCTATAAAAAAAGGTTTTTTTATAGGACTAAAATTTATATTTCTCTCAGCTAAACACTCTTCCAAGATATTGACAAGGTTAGACCAATCACTATGAATATCTGTACCGCAATAATTCATAGAGTTGCGAAACTGTTTCTCAGATAAATATTTATCATGCGTATAAACATTACTTATGTGCTCATGTTTTTCTTTTAATTTTTCATTGGATAATGTACTAAATTGTTTTTTTAAATCGTTCATATGGATATTTCCTTAAATATTATTTTATATTTAATTTATATTGAGATGTATAGGATTGTTTTCAAGTGTCAAGATGAATTAAAATATTATTATTTATAATAATCTAACTTAGTTGTCATTATAATAAAGGTTAATCCTTCCTATAATGATAAGCCTCAAAGCCCCCGGCACTAAGTGGAAGGTCTAAAGCCCATTCGGGGTTAGCGGCGAGTAACTCAGATAAGTGCTCATGGTTGAATGCAGGGTTATCGAGTGCCTCGGTCAACACCTCATCGTGAACAGTGAGCACAATGTCATAACCGTGATCTTCAATTGTAGGCATGTTACCTGCGAGAACATCACGCGCTGCAGCTTGGGTTACGTTCTCCACCAATTTCCCACCGTAGGTTTTCAAACGCTGCCATTTGCGGCTATAAGGGTTAACGCCCATATAGCTGATTTGACCGTTATCATTACGTGGGGATGGGTAGCAAACCGCACGACCCGAAGGTAAAACGATACGTAACCATGCTTTATCGCGTCTAACTTTAAGCTTACGGCAAGAAAAGGTGATCCCCGGAGACGCAATCGCCCGACGTACGGTATCTTCTAATTCGTACCAGAAAGAGACGGTTTCAGGATGCGCATTACGCCACATGCGTTTTAATGAATCGCAGGTGATAAACACGGTTTCACTCAGGCCGTATGTTTTCTTGGTTTCAACCGATTTTTTATACCAACTGAGCGCATCGTGTTTAACCTTTGGTGGAATATTAGATAATGCAGCTTCGGCAAGTTCATCTAAATCTAAACCATAGGTGAGGGCGAATGTTAAGAATGCCGCGACACCGCCGCCGTACCCTAAGCCTAATTCCATTACTTTACCGATTTGGCGCATATGCTTATCAACATCTTCGGGGCTAATATTGAATGCTCGAGCATAGGCTAATTTATAGAGGTCAGCGCCGATACCTTTATCGAATTCACTGAACGCAGTAATCTTCCACGCTTCACCGGCTAACCAAGCGAGCGTACGGCCCTCGATATTCGAAAGGTCAGATACGACAAGTTTTTTACCCTCTGGTGCCATAATGCAACCGCGCAAAGCCGAACTGGTCAGTTGCATAATGTCATCATAAATGAGGTCGGCACATCCTGCTTTTAACGCTTCAATACCGTTATCAATGGTGTCTTGGTCAAGTGTTGGTCTTGGTAAATTTTGCGGCTGAAACAAGCGACCCGCCCAACGCCCAGTACGTGAAGCACCGCAAAATTGCAATGTTCCTCGCAAGCGACCGTCTGAACTCACACCATTCATCAGCGCTTTATATTTACTGGTGCTAGTGGTACTCGCTTGTAATCGTATGGCTAATAGCTCACGTAACGGCAAAGGAATATCCGGATCATTGATACGACGCTCTAATGTGCTTTTTTGCATATCAGGCAGGTCAACACCAAAAGCGGCAGAGATATGTTGTAGCAGAGCATCACGCTGTGTTGCCGCTTGTACTTCATTATCTGTCAAATCTTGGGTAAGTTTGGCTAAGCGCTTTTGTTCAATATCAACCGCTTCAATGGCTGCGGTGGCTAATTGAATATCCATACACACACCGCGATCGTTAATTCGTTGGTCACGGTGCCAGTGTTCTAACTCATTGCCGCGATAGTTCCAACTTGGTAGGCGGCGGTGTACTTCGCGCATAGCTTCGATATCTAGCCCTGCGTAAGCAACAAAACGTTTCCATTCTTCGGGATGCGTTTTGTTGGTGGCGCGGCGTAATGCTGAGTTTTTAGGGCGAGGCTTACAAAATAGCTGTATTAATGCTTTACCTTCTTTATCTTTGGCCTTATCCAAAGGAACACCAAGCACTTCGCATAATGCGCCTAAAGCACCGGGTAAACCGTGCGCTAGTGCTTGTACCATGGTATCGCGCCAGCGGCTAACATCAATTTTAATACCACTATGATTAAGCATCGTGCGGTCAAAATGGCTGTTATGTGCATAAATAATAGTGTTAGGGTCTGTTAACGCTTGCTTTAATTCAGTAGGCATAGGGGATTTATCTGTAATATCCCAAATGTTAACGGAATCATTGTTTAAAGCCCAAGCAAAAAGCATAATTTCAACAGTTTCCGCATAAGAATGCGTGCCGTATTTAATTGGCTTTTCACTGAATGTCTCGAGGTCGAGCCAGAGTATATTTTTCATAATTTATAGGGGGATTGGTATGGAGTTAAATATTCAAAATATAGGTGTTTTAGTCGCCGCAATATCTGGGGTGATTGTTATTTTTAATTACATTAGAAAAGGATTTTACTATCTTGATAATAAAGAACTAATATTAGCTTTGGATTTGATAAGTAAAGATAAAGATGTAATAAATGGTGAAAATAAAAAGTATATAGGTGAAATGGTTAATTATTATGTTTCAAGGCTAATAACAGGGGTTTATGATAAAGAAAAAAGAACTTATTTGTTACGGTTAATTAATTACAATGCTGGTTATGACTTGGTTTCGAAATTAAAAAATAAAAAAATAAAATTGGTAGAGCTGGATGGTATGGTTAAAGTTCATATTGATGGGAAATATAAGATTTTTAGAATTATATATTTAGTTTTTGCAGTACTATGCGGTATTATCATGTGCTACACATTATATTTTATAGTGACAGACCTTGTTATCGGTACTGATTTTAAAAAGTTTATATTTTTAAATGTTATGCTGTTTATTTTAGAAATCATAGGCTTATTAAGTTGGAAAGCATATCCTAGCATTGAAACTATAAATTATTTAAATGAAGAGCTAGAAAGTATTCATGCAAATGCAAATGCAAAGATAGAAAAAATAGAGCCTCCTATGGAATCTACATGCTAGGAGGCTATCTGTATTTAAATCAATGATTCTTCCTCTTCGGCGACACTTAAGTCGTCGAAGTCATCTTCACTCGCAACACCGCCACCTGCGAAGGCGTCACCATCACGGAAGAACTGAACCCCACCAAGTGAAGCTGAAATGCCTTTGCCTTGGTTGTCATATGCAAAAATAGTGATAGTTGCGTTGACGTAGCAGCCGGAGTAAGGGCGACCGTCTTGTGCGGTTAACGGAGTGCGGTCACGGTCAATAACCAATGGTCGCGCTTTGTTACTTGCACCGATGTACATATGGTCTGCATAGCCATCATACTCAATTTTCTCGTCACCATCGCGGAAGTTAAAGCGCATTGAGTTACCGCGAATGGACTTGAGAACCGCATCAGCTTTGGTTCCCCATTTAGCCGTAGCCACTTGCTTAATGGCATTTTCAATCGCTTCGATTAAATCCGTGCGGTTTTTCGGGATAAGAAACGTTCCACGGAATTTGTAATCGCCTTGCCCGTTAACTTGGGTTGCTTCGAATAAATCAGGGAATGCCAAACGGATGTTGGATAATTTAACTTTCATATTAGGTACCTTTAATTAAATGAGGTCAGCGGCGAGTGACTCGTCGGTCACATCGTCGAAATCGTTTTCTGGGTTGATGACAAGAGCAGGACGTGGGTCTGATTCGAATGTAACGACAGGCTTACCTTCAGCTCGGGTAATGAGCGACTCTAATTTTGTCCAGCGGCGAGGGTTATCCTTCTTGATTAGCTTTTCGGCTTGAGTTGGACTAATCAACTTCATGCTGTACATTTCTTCGCGCTTAAGCCTAAAACCTTTTAATGTGGCTTCGGCTTCGGTTTCATCACCCCAAGCGCGGTTACCTAGTTTACCTGTGACCAGTTTTAAGCCCGGTACGGTATGCCCTGCATTAAGTTCATCAGCGACACGAGCACGTAGGTTCTTACAAAAGCTTTCAACAAAATCGAGGCCTTTGTAAATTTCGGCTAACTGCGAGGGCTCAAGTACAGTAATACGCTGTGGTGCTTCGCTAAGTTGACCCTCAAGTGGCGCGGTTAAATCAACAAAGTCACCTTTCACCAGCTCAAGAGCGTGTTGTGCTTCGGCTGCACATAAACCGCCTTTGGCCTTGCAAAATCGACACTGTTTTTCACCAGGGTTAAAACAGGTTATTGGTAGAGTATCAGCACCCTCGCACTCGGCAATTGAGCAGACAACAACGGCTTCCGCAGCGGCTTCTTTTGCTCGTTCACCAAAAGCAATTAGCTCATCAACTGTTAGCGCCCATTCTGAAACGTGATTTAAGCGTGGCTGGTGGATGAACAGACGAACTGTTTTGAAGTCATAGAGCATACTGAATTGGTCTAAAGCACCTAAGGCATAAAGCTGTAGTTGCTCATTATTTTCAGCATCAACCTTAACGCCTTTGCCGTATTTTAAATCGTGAATTTGCAATTCATCAGGGGTTAAAATAACAGCATCAGCGGTACCGAATGAGTTCTCAACACCAATGACGTCAGAGAAATCAACTCGCTGTTCGACTAGTAATTCTTTACCTGTGGCTAGTGACCAAACGGTTTCAACATATTGTCCAACAGCTTCTACCATTTCCTCATCAACTCGAGGTGTTCCAGCTTTAAGTAAGGGGTATTTACCAAGGTAAGACGGCACCGCTACAGGCGATATGCGTTCCCTTGAGACTGGTGCAATTGAATGTGGTGTTGGACAGCTTGATAAAGTGGCCAGTTCAGTGCTTGGCTGGGAAACAGTGAATAACCCGACCTCTGCGATGTTAGGGCGAACTGAAGAGTCTGATTTGCATGCCCGACGCAGACGCAAACAAACATTGGCAAGAAATACGGTGAGTGTCGGAGAGGCGATTACATCAGCACTCTATGAGTTGGAAGGCGTGCGTTTTTTGGCATTCAGGGAGAACTATGGCGATACGCCAGTCATTATCGACGGGATCACCTTGGTGCCTCATAGCGTTTACGTTTGTGTTGAGGGCGGCGATAAGAATCAGATTGCGCAATCCTTACTGAGAACAAAAACACTCGGTGCGGCCTTTAACGGCAGTGAAGAAGTTGAGGTACTGGAGAAAATTAGCGGTCAAACGTACCCTGTGAAATTTGATAGAGCAAAAGAAATCGTGTTGTTTTGCCGGGTAACAGTAAAAAAAGCCACGGTGGATGCTCAGACTATTATACCCAAGGCGGTCGAGTCCTGGTCAAATGGTGATGTCGAGGGCGACGGTGGCCTAGTGGTTGGTCGTGATGTTTCCCCCTTTGAAATTTCAGCCGGTATTAACACCGTAGAGCCAAGACTGTTTATTGCACGCGTGGAGCTTTCAACAGATGGTAAAGCCTGGTCATCTGATAATTACACGATAAAACTCAATGAAGTTGCTCGAATAAAAGGCAGTGCTGTACAAGTGGTGATCGTATGAAATCAGTACAATTATTTGATTTTCATTCGGATTTATTAAAAGCCATTCTTTGGCAATATGAAGATGCAGACAATTTAAAAGCATTAGCTGGTTACAAATCTGCTTATTTTGATAAGTCGACAGTGCAGTTTTGGCGTAACTGGTACCGTGATGTTTTTAACATCGATACAGCGAATGAGTTCGGGCTCAACATCTGGTCACGTATCCTCGATGTACCGTTAGGGATTGATGTTCCGCCGAGTGATAAAACGAAAGTAGGGTTTGGTTTTGGTAAAAAGAAAGCCAATTTCAAAGCTAATTTTCGGCGTAATTCGGATTACAGGTTGTCACTGACGGTAGAGCAAAAGCGGCTGATTATCCGCATGCGTTATTTCAATCTCACTCAAAGCCCTACAGTGACCAATATTAATGAGTTTCTGCGGCGATTTTTCTGGCAAGCAGACAGCAAAGTCTTTGTGTTAGATCCGCTAGACATGACTTACATGTATTACGTCTTCAACTACAACCCTGACGAACGTCTAAGGCTTTTGCTAGAAAACTTCGACCTCATGCCGCGCCCATCGGGTGCTGGTGCCAAATATCGCATAGTAACGAAGAAATCCTTCGGCCACGGAAAATTCCGCAAAAACTTCCTGAGCAGTAATTTCGGAGCATAAAACAATGACTAAAATTTTTAAAGTTCCCTTTGCAACACAAGGGGATCGAACTTTTATTCCCAATGAAGTGCAAGCCGATGGCGCAGTGTCTTACACGCAAGGCTATGGATATGACTATGAGCGTGACCAAGTTTCAGATCCAGCAGCTAAGGATATCGAACGTGAAAAAATGAACGGGATATTTCACGATATCACCGAGGCGGTTGGGGAAGTTCAGATGTTCGGGGTATCAAAGTGGAGCGAAGAGGGTAAACCATACCCAATTCGCTGCTTAGTTCATCATAAAAACAAAGTGTGGCAGTCCAAAGTTGAAAATAACGAGGTAGAGCCCGTTGCCGGCGCTCAATGGGCTGAATTAAAAGCTGATTTAACTGCTGGTGATATCAATGTTTATAACAAGACAGAATCAGACCAACGTTTTCAACCGCTAGGTAATTATCTAGTTGCGGGATATAGCTACTCTAAGCAAGAGTCTGATACCAATTTCCAGCCAAAAGGCAATTATGCGCCAGCAGGTAATTATGCTCTGAAAGGTGATAGTTACACTAAAGCAGAAGGGGATGGACGCTATCAGCCGAAGGGAAATTATCAGGCTGATGGTTATAGTTATTCAAAAACAGAAACTGATGGAAAGTATCAACCAAAAGGCAGCTATTTAGCGGCAGGTTACAGCTATTCTAAAACTGAGAGTGATGGCCGATATCAACCAAAAGAGAATTACCAGCCGTCAGGAGATTATGCAACTAATTCGGCACTAACCAGCGGATTAAATACAAAACTCAATACAAGTAATGTAGCTCAGGGAACAGGGAGTTCAACAGCCAATGTAATGAGTCAGAAAGCGGTTACCGATGCCTTACAAAATGCCGTTAATCTCAATACTATCTACCCTGTCGGTATCGTAGTTTGGTTTGCTCAAAATAAAAACCCTAATACTTTGTTTCCTAATACTAAATGGCAATATATTGGTGAAAATAAAACCATTCGGTTAGCTTCGTCGAGTGGTAACAATGTCTTATCTACAGGTGGATCTGACTCGATAACTTTAAATGCATCTCAAATGCCAGTACACAACCATAGTTTCTCAGGCACGACTGCTTCCGCTGGAGGTCACACGCATTCGCGAGGTACGATGAACATAACTGGTGCATTTGCATTAGGTGGTGGAAAGTCAGAAGGTGAAGCCCCCGGATTTGTGGAAGGTGCATTTAGTAAAACTACACGTACATTAAAAGTGAATACTGCGTCTGGCACAGTGAATAGTTCTGTTTCGCAAGTTAATTTAGATGCGTATAAAACGTGGAGTGGAGAAACTTCAAATAGCGGGGCTCATACACATACGATAACAGGAGCGATTGGCAACGCTGGTGCTGGCTCGGCAATAACAGTAACTAACGCATATATCATGTTGATGGGATGGTATAGAATTAGTTAATGGAAATGGGGCAATTGCCCCATTTAATATTTATAGATGAGGAATTATATCATTAGGTAATTTATCAAAACTGACTACATTATTTTTAAAATTTAAAATACTGTCGCTAAATTTGCAGTCTTGATTTGAGATAAATTGACAGTTAGCTTTTTTATACAAACTAATACCAAGCCACTCAGAGTAGAGAGAAAGAAAGTTCATGCCACTGATTCGTGCGGTAATGAACTCTCTATTTACATCATTATAAGATGTAATAAAAAAAGGAACCGCGTAGTTTTCTTTATATTCATCCCCGTGAATTAAATCGAGTTTAGATGGCATGTCTCTATTTGAGAAAGAGACACCGTGATCGGCAAAATACATCATAGACCATCGTTCATTGCTTAACTTCAAATCATTGTAAATGGTGCGCAGTAAGCGATCTGTATTCTTCACTGATTTAACGTAGCAAGAAACTCGGTTACTAAGATAGAAATCATCATACTGATTGTTTGTTCTTTCACAGGCTGGCGTGTGGCTTCCCATTAAATGAACAACGATCAGCTTTTTACCTTTCACTTGTTGCTTAATAGCTGTATCAATATAAGGGATAAGTTCGTTATCATTTTCATTAGATGTGAAAGAACCTTTTTTGATAAAAATTGGGTTATCTGCTCGCTTGCCTATGCTGGCAATAGGAGTATCTGCACCACTGATGGAGCCTTGGTTCGAGATCCAATAGGTATAAAAACCGGCTTTTTTAGCGAGGGTAATGATGTTGTTCTGAATTTTCACATGCTCTGAAATGGTGTGTGTTAAAGACGGAACTGTGGATGGTGCAGCTGATATATAATTAGTGAAAATATTCCCATTTACTTTATCTAAAAACGGGGTGTTCTCTAATTCAAATCCATAGGAATGTAGCAAGTCTTTTCTAACACTTTCGCCGATAACAATAACATAAGTATCATACTCTCCAGCGCTGGTTAATTTTGGGTAATCATCATCTTTAGCTAGCATTTCACTAATGCGCTTGTGCTCTTCAATTGTTGAAGAGATGGCTGCTACTGATTGCTTTAAAAATTTAACTTCTGGAATGCCTGTATCTAATAATGAAAAATGATGATCGCTAATGGCTGTCTTTATAGGCGCTTGAAGGAAAATAATAGTAAAAATTGAAATAAAGACTAGTCGAAATTTATTTGAAATTTCAAATCTGAAACGGGTCGAAGCATAACCAAGCAGTAATATGAGAAATGACACTGCATAGTAGTAATAGGGGATATTAGAAACAAATTCGAATGATTCTTTTCTATCGGTGTATAGCATTGCTGTTGCAATATTGAAGCTCGGCTCGCCGTATAACATGGCTGTTGGGTAATAAATTGCGGCGATAAATGCTAAAAGGATTATGGATGTTAGGTATATAAATTTATTGGCGTTTACGGCGAGCAATAATAAAAACACAGCGAATGCATAGATAGCCTTAAATTCATATCCAAGAGCAATATGCGACAAACAAACAAAAAATAATAAAATACAGAAATTTAGAATGTTAATCTTCTTTAAATTTTGTAACGCAAAGCGCATTTAACTTATCTCACTTGGTAATTATCTTTTGTGATCATAGCGTTAATGCAAAGGCGCTGCAATGGTAAAAAAAGACAATCACATATAGCTACAAGCAATGTGCGAATCGCTTACTTATCTTAATTTTCTGTGCTTTTATTCTTCATTAACGCATTAATATTTTCTTTTTGAAAAGAAGTAATCGCACTATTAGGCGATAAATTAATAACGTTAACTCCAGCTTCCGCAAGGAAATGTGATGCGGAATTAAAGGCATTTTGGATTGTAATGAAATGATGGTCTAACGATGTTGGAAGCATATTTGAACGATTTTCATAAAACCGAGGCTTATCGAAATTATTCATATCTAAGCCGACAAAGTACAATTTTTCATAACCTAGAGAATATCCGATTTGCAACGCAGGATAAGCTACAGTGCCATAATCAAAAACGAATTCATTTATGTTAGATGAAAAGCCATAACCATTAAACCAATAGTGGTTATCGGATATGTAATCTTCATTAATTACTTTTTTCTCATCCATAAATAAATAACCTATACCACCAGTGATTAAATCTAATATCTTAAAAGAGCAGTTTATATCAGAAAAATCAATGAGTTTTAATATTTCGTATAAAGATAAGTAGTTGCAAAACAATGTTATTTCATCATCACTAACAATTTTTCTCACTAAATCGATTCTTTTGTTAACAAATGATTGGTCAATGATACAGTAAAACTGGAATTTAATTTCAGGGAGGGAGATTGCACCATTTACACCGAGAAAATCGTATTGCTCTTGGTCAAAGAAATCGGTAGGTACCTCATTCACGGATGGGCCGGTAGTCACAATAATCAATTTTTTGTGTGTTTTTGAGCTAGCAGGAAACATGTTTATCTTTAAACTTTTATTTTTATACGTAATTTCCGTTGTTTCATTGTTTTTATTTCTAGAAACATCAAATAAATACCAAATATTTTTATTATGGTGGTATTTTTTACTGCGAAACAGTCGGTACAGTGTTTTTAAAAACCAAGTTTTAAGCTTGTTTTCTGACATGTGAATGCTCATATGGATAATGAATATACTAATGCTTTATGCGGTAAAAAATTTCATTTTAGAGTATCAAATTATTGAATCAGAACAACGTATGAAAAATGCGGTTTAATAATATTTCTCATCATCTGTTTTAGTGCCACTGATAGTCAGTGACTGTGACGAACTCATGGCGACACGTAAACTCAATGGACCAAATCGCTCACCAATTCTTTTTATGATTTGCTCTTGCAGGGCATCACGGGTTCTATCGTTAGGCTTTTGCTTTAATTCTTTGACTTATAAATAGCCTTGCGAGAACATATTGAAATATTCAATTATTTTAAATATTCGATAGTAAGGGGGAATACTATGTTTTGTCGAATGGTATCATTGGTAGCGGGAATTCTTTTAAGTGGCTGTGTGTCTTCAGGAGTACCCTTTAATGAACCTGAAGAACGCCCGAAAAAGGTAGATATACCAACAAAAGTATTAACAATTAAATTGGACATCGGCAAAACAAGTCAACAGGAAACGATAGAACAGCTAGGAGTGCCAACTGACACTTCGTCATATGACGCTAATCTTTATGGTGAAAATATGAACGTACAGGAAAGTCATGTTGGAAAAAACTATGAGTATAAGGTCTGTGAAATGAGTCAGGCAGAAAAGACCCGTATTGTGATAAAAACGCTACAGATAGACAGAAATGCACCTGATTTGGAATATATTGTTGCATGCGGGACTACAAGGGAGAGAATATCGTTATCTTTCTTTGATGGAAAATTGAGCCAATATTCATACTATTAAGCTTTCTGTGTTCGCATGTTTTTGGGTATCTAGTTGGGTATCTTATTCATCGTTCATAAATCATTTCATTATAAATCAATAAATTAAAACCAACAATATTACTCCGGTAGCCGGCACCAAATAAGAACCCGTTATCTCTCAACCAGATAGCGGTTTTTTTCTTGCTTGTCATTCAGGTCATTCTACTGCTTTAAATAGTCGATGGGACATATTTGAGCCATCACAGAACATTAGCTTGTCGACCTTCATTGCATACTCAGTTAGATGATTTAGTACTAAATAGGTATCGCTTCCCACTCTCATTTTTCCAACGTTAGCCGTTGGTGCCTCATATTTCCTCTAATCACTGCCATGCTTTAATATGAGTAGGTAAAAACTATTAGTGTTTATCTGGTAAAAGTATAACGTGAGAAAATATTTGGTTGCTTATTCATAGCTGAGGGTAGTGTTTATACGGATTATTGATATAATACTCACTGTTTAAGTCAGCTTATATTGTTGTGGCATTCATTCGTTATGGCATTCATGTTGAATTTAACAGACGAAATGCAGTCTAAAATAGCGTGCATTCTGCAAAGGCGAAGTATTGGGAGATATAATGTACGCCACAAACCCGTTTTCACTGAAGTTGTTCCATCCAAAATATGCAGTAACATGGTTAGGGGTATCTCTTTTATATTTATTGGTACAGTTACCTTATACATGGCAAGTTTGGTTAGGGGCCTTCTTGGGGAAAAACTCAAGGTATTTTATTAAGCGAAGAGTCTCAATTATAAAGCGTAATTTAGAATTATGTTTTCCAAATAAAAGTAAAAAAGAAATTGATGATCTAGTCACCGAAAATTTAAAATCATTAGGTATTGCTCTATTCGAAACTGGAATAGCATGGTTCTGGAGTGATACAAAAGTTAAAAAACTGTTCCAAGTTAAGGGAATGTCAAATTATTTGGATGCAGTGGCCAAAAATAAAGGTGTGATTATTGTTGGTGTGCATTTTATGTCGCTAGAGCTAGGTGGTAGGATCATGGGGCTCTGTTTTCCTGTTAATGCGATGTACAGGCCACATAACAATAAAGCAATGGAATACATCCAGACTCGAGGCCGCTGTCGCTCCGGCAAAGGAATGATTGACCGGAAAAATCTCAGATTCATGGTTCAAGAATTAAAAAGCGGTAAAGCAATATGGTTTGCTCCAGACCAAGATTTTGGTAGAAAAGGAACTATCTTTGCCCCATTTTTCTCGGTTAAACATAGTTCCACATCAAAAGGGACATCAACCCTTGCTCAACTGTCACATTCGCCAACTCTTACTGTTACGTTATTAAGAAATAAAAGCGGCGTTAAATATGACTTAATACTGGGAAAGGAAATACTTGGATATCCGACGACAGATGCTTTGCTGGATGCTACAACGATTAACTCAGTGTTAGAAGCTGAAATAAGAAAGGCTCCTGAGCAGTATCTTTGGGCTCATAGGCGTTTTAAAACTAGACCTGAAGGGGAGGCTTCACTGTATTTATAAATTTGCTATTCAGTAAATTTAAATCAAACAGTGAGATAACCTGTTTAAATATTATGATTAGTAAGTGGTGAGTATTTTTTGATGCTATTAAAGCAAACCCACCAAATATATGACTAATGATTTTATTGTAAGAAAGCCTCGTATTATACGAGGCTTTCTTATTAGAACCAGTTGTGTAGTAATAAAAATGATAATGAAAATATAAAAAGTACCATAAGATGCTGGAGTAATTTTAAAAATAAAAGGAATCTTCTTAATTGGTTCATTCTTTCCTGCTTGTACTAATTAAAAATGACTTATTTAGCGTAGTAAAGAAATGAACAAAAAACGAATATAAAATAATTTTTTTGAAAAAGTGTGATGTAAATTAAATTTTATTAAGTAAGAGATAAGTATAAATAACTAAATTAAGCAAGTTTTATAAGGGATTTATATTAGTTGATTAATGGTGATATAAAAATAATAAAAATGCTCTCTATAAATTAATATAAAGAGCATTATCCTTTTTATATATTGAAATGGCTAAAAGGATTGTTCATATTCAAGTGCTTTTTTCTTATCATATTTGTGTTCCCATTTTGCAACTACTAGTGCAGCAAGAGCATTACCTACCACATTAAGGGCTGTCCGGGCCATATCAAGAATACGGTCGACACCAGCGATGAATGCAAGGCCTTCTAATGGGATACCCACACTGCCTAAGGTGGCGAGAAGAACAACAAATGATACACCAGGAACCCCTGCAATCCCTTTAGAAGTGATCATTAATGTGAATACAAGTATTAATTCTTGCCCGATAGAAAGCTCAATACCATAGAGTTGGGCAATAAATATCGCAGCAATACTTTGATATAATGTTGAACCATCTAAATTGAATGAATAACCAATTGGAATGACAAAACTGGTAATCGATTTTGGTGCCCCATATTTTTCCATTTTATCCATAATACGAGGGAGTACTGTTTCAGAGCTTGCTGTTGAATAAGCAAGCAATAATTCGTCTTTTAATATTTTCATTAAGGTGAAAATATTTATTCGACAGTAACGAGCGACTAAGCCCAATACAACCACCGCAAAAAATATAATTGCGCAGTGGACAAGTATGACTAATTTTAATAGTGGGACTAATGATGAAAAGCCGAAATTAGCGACAGTAACTGAAATTAAGGCAAATACACCGATCGGGGCATACATCATGATCATGTTAGTTACACGAAACATGGTTTCAGAAAAAGTCTGTAGCACATCAAGTAATGGTTGTTTTTTCTCTAAAGGCAAAGAAGAAAGCCCTAAGCCAAATAAAACAGCAAAGAAAATGACTGGAAGCATATCACCACTTGCCATTGCTGAAAAAATATTACTAGGAACTAAAGTCAGGATAGTATTAATAATCCCTGAAGGGTGGCTTGCAACTTCTTGGGTTGTTTTTTCATACTGGGATATATCGACTTGTGTTAATTGTGACATATCAATACCAACACCGGGTTGGAATATATTGGCGAAAGAGATCCCGACAATAATAGCAATGGTAGTAATAACCTCAAAGTAAACGATAGTTTTAAACCCAAGGGACCCTAGCTGCTTTGTATTTCCAACCCCGGCTATCCCTACTATTAGAGTAGAAATAACAATAGGAACAACGATCATTTTAATTAATTGAATAAAAATCTTACCAGCTGGAGACAGAATATTCAGAATAAGCCAATCTTTGTATTCAGTATTATCATGTAAAAGCGCCCCAGCAATAACGCCTAAAATGAGAGCTACCAATATTTGCCACCCTAGGCCAAATTTAAATGGTTTCTTTTTAGTTACTTGGTTTAATGTCATAGTGGAATCTCATTATATAAATAATATTTATGTATATGCTTTTTTATTATCATAAATTTTATAACCAATATTCGATAAAACTACAACTATTAACTCGAAAAAATAGAGTGATTACATTGGGTGATTTATTTCATTATGTATATTTTGTTATTATTTTATGTATAAACAAGTAATTGTGTAAAAATATATGACTAAATGTATCTTTTAAGGAAAGGGAGATGTTAGAGACGTGTGTTGTATTTAAGTAACTATTGGTTATTATTTTTTTAATTAATTATGTTATTAATGTTAATTAATTTGTCATAAGACTTAATTATGGGAAGGTAATGACTTAAAGTGTTTGATTTGTTGCAGGGAATAGAAAATATAATATAAAAAATAAATTTGAGGATAATTATTAATTA
Source organism: Providencia sp. AGC89 (assembly GCF_053543535.1). NCBI lineage: Bacteria > Pseudomonadati > Pseudomonadota > Gammaproteobacteria > Enterobacterales > Morganellaceae > Providencia > Providencia sp. AGC89. The sequence continues at coordinate 397,019 of NZ_JBIXLP010000060.1, read as the reverse complement.
ACAATTAGTTTTTGGCGATTATCTAACTGCTGAAAAATTAATCGAATCTATGTTGTATTATCCCGTAAAAAATATTCTGCATTAATTTGTTGAGGATTGGCTGCGCTTATATGCTGCAAGTAATGTGCGCTCTGATAAATCAAGGTAGCTACGTAGGGCACTGGCTGCTTCTACATTACGACCAGAGTCTAATAATTCAAGAATAGATTGGTTTTTATCAATATAAGGGGCATAGAGAATTTTGGGGTCATTAAGGTGACCAAATGCTAAGCGTAATTCTGCTGAAACATTACGATACAGCTTAATTAGGCGTTCGCTATCTGATAACTCGACAATCGCGGTATGAAACTGCATATTTGCGGTTCCTACACCAACCCAATCTTCTATTTTTTCATGCTCACGTGCACAGCTGACTGCCTCTTTCATTTTTTGAACTGCGGGGTGTAAAGCATATGCATGAGTGAGTGCGTCACACTCGATTAAGCGGCGTACTTGATAGATGTCAATAATAGCAGCCATATCAGGCACAGAAACAAATACGCCCCTATTTGGTGCGTAGGTGAGTAAGCCTTCTTGAGTGAGAACCCTAAACACTTCCCGCAAGGTGTTGCGTGAAATATCTAACACTTCACTTAATGTTGCTTCAGATAAGCGCTGACCTGGAGTGATTTCTCCCGCCGTAATTTTATAGCGAATAGTTTCTGCAATAGTCACGGATAAGGTTTGTGCAACAGGTTGTTTTTTCATAAAAAGAATAGTTTTAATTTAGCGATTAAATGAGTCGCTATATTCACATATTCGAGTTAGAGCGGCAAGTTTCCTTGCACAATGAGCACACTAGACTCATTTTTTGCACTGATATAGTGAAATTAAATAATTTTGCATCATTTTGGTGCTGATTATTTTGTAAGAAAGTAGACCGACCTCAATAATTTGTTAAAAAAGTGATCACGTCTTGGTTTTTAAATCATCAATAACGATTTTTATTGATTGTTTATTCAGCATCTCATATTAATTGTTCAACAATCCATTAAAGATGGATTAACAATATCTATAACAAGTAGAACAATGGCACGATAATTGCCTCAGTGATCATGACATCAACAATCACATCAATAATTAAAACAATAACTATTAGAGGAGTATGCATATGGCCGCTCAAGAAAGCGCATCAACGACCGCAGAGTATGTGAAAAGCCGCCGTTCTTCATTAATAAGTGCAATTTTTTTGATGGCAACTTCTGCCATAGGTCCTGGATTTATTACACAAACAGCAACCTTTACTGTCACATTAGGTGCGGCATTTGCGTTCGGTATTTTAGCGTCTATCGTGATTGATTTTGTTGTTCAGCAAAATATATGGCGAGTCGTGACATTAACGAAAATGCATTCATCAGAAATTGCTAATGCCACAATCCCAGGAAGTGGCTATTTACTTGCCATATTGGTTATTTTTGGTGGGCTTATTTTCAATATTGGTAATATTGCTGGTGCAGGTTTAGGGCTAAATGTACTTGTTGGTCTCGACCCAAAATGGGGAGGGTTAATCAGTGCATTGCTGGCGATTTATATTTTCTCATCCCGTAAAGCAAGCACATTTATTGACAGGCTCATTATTGGGTTAGGTGTAGTGATGATTGGCCTAACGTTATTTGTGGCTATTGCATCAAACCCACCTGTTGGCGAGGCTCTACGTCAAAGCGTATTACCGGATACGGTTGATTTTGCCATGATAACCACCATTGTCGGGGGAACCGTTGGGGGATATATCTGCTATGCAGGGGCGCACCGCTTATTAGATAAAGGTGCAGTAGGGATTGAAAATATAAATATTGTGTCGAGTGCAGCAACCAAAGGCATCTTAGTTGTTGGTTTGATGCGCTACATTTTATTCCTTGCGATCTTAGGTGTGGTTGCAAGTGGTGTAACGATTGATATTTCAGGGCATGCGGCTAACCCTGCATCTCAAGCATTTCAGGCAGCAGCAGGTAACTTTGGTTTACGTATTTTTGGCTTAATTTTATGGGCTGCGGCACTGACCAGCGTGATTGGTGCAGCTTATACATCAATGAGTTTTTTAACGGCATTTAAATCATCAATTACCGAAAGGCAGCGTAATGTCGCGACCATCCTATTTATTGCTATTTCATTAATTGTTTATTTATTTATGGGAACAGCGCCTGCCGCATTATTAGTATTTGCAGGTGGTTTCAATGGGTTAATCTTGCCTATTGGATTGACCTTGTTTGTTTATATTGGTTGGAAAAGAACTGATTTGATGTCGGGGTACCACTATCCACGTTGGTTATTATGGTCTGGGGTTATTACCTGTGCCTTAACTTGGTATATGGGTGTTATGTCTGTCAGTACAATCTTTAATTATCTGAAGTAACCCAAGGGGCGATGATGAAAAAACAAATCGATTTAAACAGTGACCTCGGGGAAAGTTTTGGTCAATGGAGTATGGGGAATGATGCAGCGATCCTTCCCGTGGTTAGCAGTGCTAATGTTGCTTGTGGGTTCCATGCGGGGGCACCAGAAGGCATATTAAAAACACTGCAAGCGGCTCAAGATAATGGGGTTGTGGTCGGTGCTCATGTTGGTTATCCCGACTTAGTTGGTTTTGGTCGTCGTAATATGGATATTGCTACTGATGAATTAATGGCGGATGTTATTTACCAGATTGGCGCTCTGCAAGGGCTAGCTACCGCCGTTGGGACTCAAGTACGTTATGTTAAGCCCCATGGGGCACTGTATAACACGATTGCTCACGATAAGCGCCAAGCGATGGCTGTGATTAATGCAATGTTAGCTATTGATAATCAATTGATATTAGTCGCATTAGCGGGCTCGCCATTGATTGTATGGGCAAGAGAAAGTGGGTTGAATGTGGTGGCTGAAGCCTTTGCGGATAGGGCTTATAACAGCGATGGCACGTTAGTTTCACGTCGATTAGAAGGCGCAGTTTTACATGACCCGCAATTAGTTGCACAACGCATGTTGCAACTGGTTAACGAAGGCGGGGTGATGTCAATTGATGGCCAATTTACTCCGATTGAAGCTGGGTCGATTTGTGTACATGGGGATAGCCCCGGTGCGTTAGAAATGGCACAGGAAGTACGTAATGTATTAGAAAATCAAGGCATTGAAATTCAGGGTTTTGTGCATAGAAGGGATAGCTAATGACGCAACTTATGAAGGCATCGCAACAAGCGATTGATGCGGCACGCGCCGCCAGAGAAGCTATTCGTAGTGGTTATGATAAACCAACAGCAGGGCTTGCCCGCGGAATGACACAAGCCAATATGATAGCCTTGCCCCGTGACTGGGCGTTCGATTTTTTATTATACGCACAGCGTAACCCTAAGAGTTGCCCAGTGCTAGATGTATGCGAAGCAGGGAGTTGGCAAACAAGCCTTGCAGACGGAGCTGATTTACGGACAGATATTCCACGTTACCGTGTTTGGGAAAATGGGCAGTTAGCCGCGGAAATTACAGATGCGACAGAGATTTATCAACAACATCCAGATTTAGTCACCTTTCTTATTGGTTGTAGCTTTACATTTGAAACGCCAATGATTGAGGCGGGTATTGATATACGGCATATCACTGATCAATCGAATGTCCCCATGTTTAAAACGAATCGATTATGTCGCCCCGCGGGGCGTTTGCAGGGGGAATTAGTTGTTTCAATGCGCCCAATCCCCGCTGACCGCATCGCGGATGCCGTGAGTATTACTGGGCGCTTTCCCGCGGTTCATGGAACGCCTGTTCATGTTGGTGCACCTGAGCAGCTTGGTATTCAGGATATTATGCGCCCTGATTTCGGTGATGCCGTCAGAATTGAAAAAGGGGAAATTCCGGTATTTTGGGCATGCGGAGTGACGCCACAAGCGGCAGTAATGAAGTCCGGTGTTCCTTTTGCTTTGAGTCATGCACCCGGTTATATGTTTATTACTGATGTTCCTGATGCTGCATATCATATATAGAGGTGCCCATTGCGATTTTTACCCGTCAATTTAAGTGCCTTCATGGTTGAATTGGATAGCCTTGAACAAACAATGGCACTGACAGACTCTTTAACAGAGATACCAATTCATGGGGTTGAAGAAATAATCCCCGCAGCGCGAACCATTTTAGTCCGCTATAACCCGTTTATTGCGGAAGAAGACAACTTGGTTAAATTGATTTCCTTGAGGGATATCACCAAAGCTAAAGCGAAGGCTAGCAAGCTTGTGACAATTCCTGTCCATTATAATGGACAGGATTTACCTGATGTTGCCCAGTTCCTCGGTGTTTCTGTTGATGAGGTGATCCGGCGACACACACAAAATGAGTATCAAGTTGCTTTTAGTGGTTTTGCGCCGGGTTTTGGGTACATGGTTTCTAAGCATGCTCAGTTAAATGTCCCAAGGCGCCAATCACCTCGAGTGCGGATACCCGCAGGTTCAGTGGCTTTGGCTGGGGAGTTTAGTAGTGTTTATCCGCAAGCAAGCCCCGGGGGCTGGCAGTTAATTGGTGTAACCGAGTTATCAATGTGGGATATCAACCGCCCTGAACCAGCCTTAGTGCAGGCAGGGACCCGGGTCAACTTTGTTGATGCACAGAAAAGTCAGGTTAGTTATAGCTTACCCACAAAGAACCTAAGCATAGAGCAACCTGAAAATACGAAAGCAGACATAATCGTGTTGGCTACGGGTTTACAGACGTTATTCCAAGATTTAGGTCGAGTAGGCCAGTCAGCATTAGGGATTTCAGAATCCGGTGGTATGGACAAATCAGCACTACGTAGTGCTAATCGTATTGTGGGGAATTTATCTGACGCAGCGGTATTAGAAATTACTCAAGGTGGCTTTAAAGCTCAAATAAATAGAAATTTAGTAGTTGCTGTTACAGGCGCCTCCTGTGTGATTGAGGTGACAACCGCTAGCAATCAACAATATCAAGTTAATCCTTATCAACCTGTACATTTAATCAAAGGGGATGTGATTAAACTTGGGAGTCCAAATAAAGGTGTACGCAGTTATTTAGCTGTACGGGGTGGGTTTAATGTTAAACCTATTTTATCCAGTTGTTCATTCGACACTTTGGCACAGGTTGGTCCTGCGCCTCTTAGGGTTAATCAGGCACTAAGCATTAAGACGAGCTCACCGATATCAGCAGTTTCTTTATCAGAAACCCCTGCATTTGATTACCCAGATGCAGATGATGTTGTTGTGCTTGATGTGGTTTTAGGCCCTAGAACTGATTGGTTTACAGAGCAAGCTATTGATAAGCTAACAAATCAATTGTGGCAGGTAACAGCCGCATCAAATCGTATAGGTTTGCGTTTGTCAGGTGAGAAACCTTTTGAGCGTAAAAAATTACAAGAATTGCCGAGTGAGGGGACTTGTATAGGCGCTATCCAAGTTCCAGCGAATGGCCAGCCAGTTTTATTTTTAAATGACCATCCATTAACCGGAGGGTACCCAGTTATTGGGGCCGTATGTGAATATCATTTAGATTTAGCAGGGCAAATTCCTGTCAATGCAAGAATACGCTTTAATCCACTTGGTGAATTTAAAGAATTACATGGGAGTGATGGTACTGATGAACAAGAATAAAAAGACACACAAAGTATTGATTGCAAACCGAGGTGAAATCGCTGTTCGTATTATTCGTGCTTGCCGTGATTATGGTTTCCAGTCTGTTGCGGTGTATGCAGACAGCGATATTGATGCATTACACGTTAAAATGGCAGATGAGGCATATGGGCTAAACGGGAACTCACCTGCACAAAGTTACTTAAATATTGAAAAGTTAATTGAAGTCGCTCAGAAGTCAGGTGCGACGATGGTGCACCCAGGTTATGGCTTTTTGTCTGAGCGTGCGGAATTTGCCCGTGCGGTGAATGATGCGGGTTTAATATGGATAGGACCAAGTGCGGAGAGTATTGATATCTTAGGTGATAAGGTTCAGGCTCGCCATATTGCTATGCAAGTAGGAGCCCCACTGGTTGTGGGGACAAAAGACCCGGTTATTGATGCGCAGGAGGTAGTTAAATTTGCTCATCAACACGGTTTGCCTATCGCAATAAAAGCTGCGTTTGGTGGAGGTGGTCGAGGTCTCAAAGTCGCGTGGCAATTACATGAAGTTGAAGAACTTTATCATTCTGCTGTACGCGAAGCGGTTGCCGCTTTTGGGCGTGGTGAGTGTTTTATTGAACAGTTTTTGCATAACCCGCGCCACATTGAAGCTCAGGTGATTGCAGATACACATGGTAATGTACTGGTGGTGGGGACAAGGGATTGTTCATTGCAGCGTCGTAATCAAAAATTGGTCGAGGAATCACCCGCGCCATTTTTATCTGAGGAACAACAGCAACAAATTATTAAATCCTCAACAGATATTTGCCGTAAAGCTGGCTATGTTGGCGCAGGCACCGTTGAGTTTTTACTGAGTCAGGACGGGACGTTATCATTCTTAGAGGTGAATACTCGGCTACAAGTTGAGCATCCGGTAACTGAGGAAACGGCAGGGATTGATTTAGTGATTGGGCAATTACGTATTGCCGAAGGTTTACCTTTAAGTATTAATGAGACTCCGAAGCCTCGCGGTCATGCTTTTGAGTTCCGAATTAATGCGGAAGATGCAGGTAATGGTTTTTTGCCAACACCAGGGACAATTACAACTTTTGATGTTCCAACAGGGCCTGGAGTTCGTATTGATAGTGGTGTTGCTGCTGGTACGACGATCCCAGGGACATTTGATTCGTTAATGGCAAAACTGATAGTGGTGGGAAATACGCGAGAACAAGCTATTTCACGCGCCCGTCGCGCTTTAGCAGAGTTTAAGATTGAGGGGGTCGCATCGGTATTACCGTTCCACCGCGCGGTCATGGAACAAGCCGACTTTTGTGACCGTTTTAATGTACATACACGTTGGATTGAAACAGAATTTAGTGTGGAGATCCCCCCTGCAAAGCGCCAAATTCCATCTGCAAACCATCAATTGACTCGCACCTTTATTGAAATTGATGGCAAACGTTGTGAATTAGGCTTACCGGCGCAGTTAATGTCCGGCCTTACCGCAAATAGTGTGCCTCCAACTAATATGATACCACCTAACGGTGAGCTTCAAGCTGCTAGCAACCCTGATGTGGTGAATGCGCCTATCTCCGGTGTGTTGTTTAACTGGTTGATCCCTCAGGGGGACAATGTCGTAGAAGGGGATGTTATTGGCGTAATGGAAGCGATGAAAATGGAAGTGCAAATTATTGCTCATCGTACTGGAACGCTGAAATACCATGCAAATAAAGGTGAGTTTATTGAAGCGGAATCTCCAATTGCTGAAATTATCTAACATGTAATAGTTGTATGGCTTGGGCTGGAAAACGGCTCAAGCTAACGAGACTGGCGCTTAGGTAACGACCTTAATGGTGGGTGTGGTGCAGGAACCGCATGTTGTTCTTCAACGGCCATCTCTTCACTATCACGATAAACCTCACCGCAGAGAAAATAAAGGTTTGGTCGTTTTGATTCTAAGTATTTTTTTCGGCTGACACATTGCTCTTGTGTGAAAATGGTTTCAGTCACGGGCAATGCATCACATGAATCTGTGCCGCAAGGACTAACCCATAATGCCCAACCAATAAGTACCATATGTCCTGCCATTTACATTGCCTTCCTTAAATAAAACCAATATGAAACGCTGATGAGTTATTACGACTATTGAGTATCGGCGGCACCTGATTTACTCACACATTATAAGTGGAATTCTAACATTGAGTTAAATAAATGTATGTATTTAGACATGAAGAATGGCTATATTGACACTAAACAACAAATAGCCAGTGGTAAAAATAACGGTTACAAAATTCACGAGTAGTCAGTGCATGATTTTTTAGTGATAGCACGCAAAGAAACAAAATAATTATCTGCAAATAGCCATTTTTAGAGCTCAAGCCTATTAATTAAAGTGATTTTTAACTAGGATTTAAATAACCTCTATTAAGAAAAGTGATAGGAATAAATTATGAATACCATGGAAGACGTGCTTTCCTTTTGGTTTGAGGAATCTACGCCCAAACAGTGGTTTGAGAAAAGTGCTAAATTTGATTTGGCGATAGCACAGCGTTTTTCGCAAATCTGTGAGCGTGCAGCTAAAGGTGAGTTGGCTTATTGGCGAGCGTCTATACGGGGGCGGTTAGCGGAAATCATTGTGTTGGACCAATTTTCACGTAATTTATGGCGCGATACGCCAAGGTCTTTTGCTCAAGATGGTATGGCATTAGCTTTAGCTCAAGAGGCGATTAAACAGCATGATTATAATTTGCTGACCTTATCACAACGTAAGTTTATTTTGATGCCTTATATGCATTCGGAATCTAGCTTTATTCATTTGCAGGCTGTTGAACTATTTCGCATGTTAGGTGATGACGCGACTCTGGATTATGAAATGCGCCACAAGGCTATTGTTGATAAATTCGGGCGTTACCCGCATCGCAATAACATTTTAGGTCGGGTATCAACACCAGAAGAAGTTGCATTTTTACAAGAACCTAACTCTTCATTTTAGAGGCACTTGAATAAATGCATTGCTAAATGGGCTCTCAGCTATCTATTGAGAAGCTCATTTAGCAACATTAATCATTTAGCGAAATAATTCAACTTTCGCGGGGGATAACCCTAATTCTTGTTGTAGTGATTTTAAATATATCTCAGTGATTTGGGCTAGGCATGGATAGAACAGTGTTTCTGTTTTGGACTGCTGAACGAGAGCTAAGTAACGGTACGCCCAAGGTAATAAATGTTGCTCAAATAATACCGTGATTGCGGCTTCTTGCCCTTGTTCTGCTAAAGCTGAAATTGCCATCATTATTAAACCAAATTGGTCTTCAGGCTCACGGACCCCAGTGTTTGTCACTAACCCTTTGCTTTGTAAGAAATTACGATATTCTGCCGTTGATTCACCCATGACAGTATTGTCATGCTCTAAGTATACTGACCCCCATGGTGGAGCTGGCATACTACCTTGTCCTTCAAATAGGATTGAATAATCATAGCTAATTTCATCAGCTTGTATTGCTGATAATTTGGTGCAAAGTTCTTGTATTTGTTCTGCGTCTTGCCATGAATATAGGGTCGGGATTTCAGGTAACACGGGGAATAAGTTTTTTAAAGTTTCGGATTGGGGTGAATAATAGAAGCAAGCACCCAAAATGCGCAGTAATGTCGTATCAATCATTTTATATCCGTTAATTTATCCGTCATATTTTGAGCTACAGCAGTGTTGACTGCGCTCGTCTATTCAGGCCGCATACTAATGTATGCTTTCTCAGTTATATTCATTTGTCTCCTAGCTGTCATTCAAACTATTTAGGGTAAACGAGTTAAAGCAAAATATATCTGGCAGCTTGAATTTAGTCAGGGCAATGAAATTAAAGTAAAGAACCCCAAATGGGGTTCTTTGATAAACAACTATAACATAGTAACAACAATAGGTTACATGGTGATTTGCCACAAGTTGTAGAACGCAATACGACCGGCAAGTTCAGCTAGTAATACTGCTGCTGCACAGGTGGCTAAAGTCGCTTTTGGTGCGCGTTGCTTTAAGGCCATACCAACGAAAGCCGCTAAGGCGATTGCCAGTACAACAACTTGAAATCCCCAAAAACCAGTTTGTTCACTACTCAGTGCCGGACCTGTTTCGGTTAAGAAAGCTTGGTAACTAGCTCGGCTTGCAAAAATAGCAAATGTACCGACCAGAAACGATGCAATACCTAAACCTCGAGCACCAATAACAATAGCTAACGCACCGCCACCGACTAACATGGTCATCCACATTTGTAAGGTGGTGTAGCCCGTATTCCAGTTAGCAATAGTTGCGATATTGTAGACTTGCGGGATTGACCAAACAAAAGCAAGCCCTGAGATCACCGCAGCAATATTTGCCAGCTCACGTAATAGCGTGTGCTTGAAAAATAAGGTGAAAAACAGTGTTGCGGCAGCACAACCAACAAAAACGCCACTTAAGAAGGCTTCATTACTCATTGGTGAACGACCAACGCCAAGCAGCATATTGAAGAAACGTAGGGGTTGCCCTACGTGTAACCCACCGATACCTAAGCCGATGATCATGATGATAAAGGCAATAATATTGGCTGTTTTTAATTGGTTATCGTCAATCGAACCCATTTTACGGCTTAAATAAGCAAGCAAGAAAAGCCCAGCGGCTGATTGTCCTAAGACAGTGAAAAAAACCAGTGGTAATTCATGCATTTTACACCTCCGCAGGGTTTTTTAGTTCGCCACTTTTATCGCCAAATGGCTTCGCATCTTTATGTGGCTTAATGACAATATTTGGGTTTGTTAGGCTAGGATCTGGCATTGGAGCAATACCACATTCAGTGCCATGTAGTTCACGTAGAACATTAATATCATCAAAATCTAAAGCACGCTGTGGGCAAGACTCAACACAAACGGGTTTCATTCCTTGTGCCACTCGTTCATAACATCCGTCACACTTGCTCATCAATTTTTTCTTTTCATCAAATTGCGGTGCACCATATGGACATCGCAATTCACAGTAGCGGCAACCAACACAAATTGATTGGTCAACAACGACTAAACCATCTTCTTCCCGTTTATGCATGGCGCCTGTTGGGCAACCCGCGACACACGTTGGGTTTGAGCAATGGTTACATGAAATAGAAAGATAGTAATTGAAAACGTTTTGCTGCCATATACCATCTTGTTTTTGCCAACTACCACCACCAAACTCATAAACACGACGGAATTTGGGGCCTAAATCTAAATCTTTTTCATCCTTACAACTGACTTGGCAAGTTTTACAGCCAGTGCATTTTGTGGAGTCAAAGTAAAAGCCATATTGTTTCATCATTTAACTCCTTAAGCGCGTTTAACTTCAACAAGGTTGGTATGTTGTGGCGTTCCTTTTGCAAGTGGCGAAGGAACATGTGAGGTTAGCGTGTTGATACAACCGCCTATATCTAACCCCTCATTATTGAGAGCTCGCCATGCACCTTGTGGAACAGCGATAACACCGGGTAATACACGCTCTGTAACTTTCACTTTGATTTGAATACGACCACGGTCATTAAAAATTTCAGCAATATCACCATTGTTCAATCCACGTTGTTGTGCATCGATTGGGTTAAGCCAAAATTGGTGAGGAATCGCTTCACGCAGCATGGCAACGTTATAATAAGACGAATGCACATGGCCTTTATCGTGGAAGCCAGTCATTAATAACGTATGTTTTTGTTGCGCTGCTTGTGCTTCAACGCCTTCTTTATTCACACAATATTCTGGAATTGCAGGAATACGCTGACCTTCTGGTAATTCCCAGTTTTTCACACGTTCAGCTAATTGTTCCGAGTAGATTTCGACTTTACCTGACGGTGTTTTCAACGGGTTGTTTATTGGGTCTTCACGGAATTTCTGTAGTGCGACATTTTCTGCACTATTCAGGAATTTACGGTCGATGATACCCGCACCATCGGTTTCACTGAACTCAGGTAAATGCGGCATTTTTTCACGCGTTTTGTTATAGCAGAACTCAATCCACTGTGCGTATGTACGCCCTTCGGTAAATTGTTCTTTAACGCCCATTTTTTCAGCAATTTCAGCTAGGACATCATAGTTAGGGCGGTTTTCCCATAGTGGCTCAATTGCATTTTGTAGGCGAACTAAGTAATGGTAGGCCCCACTTGCATAGGAGTTATTAATCAAATCGTTAGTTTCAACGGTTGTTACATCCGGTAATAGCAAGTCCGCATATTTTGCTGATGGGGTGTCATGGTTATCCCAAACTAAAATGAATTCACATTTTGATTCATCTGCAAGAATTTCATGGGTTTTGTTTAAATCACCATGTTGGTTACCAATCACATTACTTGAGTAACACCACATAAACTTGATGTCGTTATTTAATTTATCGACACCTTTGATACCTGCGTTTTCAGCCGTAAGCTCTTTACCCCTTACAATGGCTTCAGACCACATATAAGTTGGGATCAGTGCCTTGACTGGGTTAGGTAAGCCAAAACCCGCTACAGGATATGCATAGCTATTACCCCATAAACCAGTATTGGTACCTGCACGACCGATATTGCCAGACATTAGCGGTAACATCATAATTGAGCGACAGGCTTGCTCACCATTTTCGGTGCGTTGTAAGCCCCAACCTTGTGAAATCCATGCGTGATTAGCATTACCAATTTCGCGAGCAAGTTGTTTTATCCGCGCGACTGAAATTCCAGTCAGTTTGCTCGCCCATTCTGGCGTTTTAGCTATTCCGTCAGGGCCATTACCTAAAATATAATCTTTGTAAGATGCATTGCGTGGCGCAGAAGCGGGTAATGTAGATTCATCCCAGCCAACACAGTATTTATTTAGGAACTCTTCATCCGTTAGCCCTTCTTGGATCATTACATAGCCCAATGAAGCAACTAATGCCGCATCAGTTCCCGGGTAAATAGGGACCCATTCTGCGCCTAGTGTTGTCACACTATCGGTGCGGCGAGGGTCAATAATAATCACTTTTGCTTTGCTTTTGTCCAAGGCATTTAGCATTTCATAGAATTGACCACCACCTGACATACGAGTTTCTGCAAGGTTATGACCAAACATGACAACTAAATCTGAGTTTTGGATCTCAGATAAATAAGACTCTTCAATGCCGCCATACACATAAGGAGTAATTTCCATTAATTGAGCGTATGAATAAGTCCCATAGTCACCTAAGAAGCCACCCGTTAAACTTAATAAACGTTTACACGCTGCACGCCCGTGCAAGTTCGCCCCTGTAGAGCCGGAGCCATACTGATAATAGATGGCATCACTACCATACTTATCAATGGTATATTTCAACTTCTCAGCGATGATGGTAGTGGCTTCATCCCATGTGATTTTTTTGAATTTCCCTTCACCACGTTTACCAACGCGTACCATTGGGTATTTTAAACGATCAGGGTTATAGGTTTTCCAACGAACTGAGCGACCGCGTAAGCATGGACGAATTTGGTGTTCGCCTAAAGTAGAGTCGTCATACATGGTCTCATTTGAGATACGGCTGATAACACCATCTTTAACATGAACCTTTAATGGACAACGGCTACCACAGTTAACTAAGCATGCGCTATAGCTGATTTTTTCGCTGACTTCGTCAGGCATAATTGCTGGTGCTTTTGCTTGTGCAGCAAAGGGAAGGGTGATTGAGCCAGCAACTGCGGTGACACCCGCAACTGTTGCAGAGGTTTGTATAAACTCCCTCCTGCTCAGTTCTCCAAATTGAGTATTTTTTTTAATTTTATGCATTGACATTGCCTATATGTAAATAACAACATTACTATCTTGTTTTATATGTTAAAAAAAGTTTCTGCTGAGTTACATGACTTACATCAATGTTACCCCTGATAAGTAAAATGTATTTATATAATTTATAAGGCTTTTTTCTGTCAAGAAGAGGGTGGTAGTTCTGTTTTAATTAACTATCGCTATATTTAATTTCATATAATGGTAGGAGGGGAAAGCAGGCAAAAGAGGGATTTCTCCCTCTTTAAATTACTACTTTAGTTGTAGATAAATAAGAAATATTAACTAATCACTAAGTGTTAACTATTTTTCTGTAGATTTACCTATCATTCTAACATCATTTCCGGTAGGTGATTGATGTACCGCTAAATTAAATTGTGGCAGGATAGAAAATATATGGTCAAAGATATCGGACTGAATTCGTTCATACTCGACCCATACCGTTGTATTGGTAAATGCATATATTTCTATTGGTACACCATTTGAATCTGACTCAAGTTGCCTAACCATAATCGTCATATTTTTATGAATATTCGGATGGGATTTCAAATAGGCTTCAATATAAGCACGGAAAGTCCCAATATTGGTTAACTTACGTTGGTTCAATGGGATAGCTTTATCATCAGGAATATTAGAATTATAAATTTGAATTTCTGATATCTTCTTATCGAGATAAGGCTCAAGTAAATTGGCTTTAATGAACAGCTCTGTTTCATCAGGTTGTAAAAAATGCACGCTGTTGGCATCTAATCGGACACTACGCTTAATACGGCGGCCACCTGAATCTGTCATTCCTTTCCAGTTTTTGAACGAATCGGAAATGAGAGCATAAGTTGGGATTGTTGTAACGGTATTATCCCAGTTTTGTACTTTCACAGTCGTTAAACCAATATCGATGACTGCACCATCAGCGCCATATTTAGGCATTTCTAACCAATCACCAATGTTCACCATATTATTGGCTGAAAGTTGGATCCCTGCGACTAAACCCATTATAGGGTCTTTAAAGACTAACATCATGACCGCAGTCATTGCCCCAAGGCCACTTAAAATAATTAGCGGAGATTTGCCAATTAATAGGGCGATGATCATGATACCAATTAGAATAGAAGCAATTAGCTTAATACTTTGGAATATGCCCCGAAGTGGCAGGTGGGCTGTTCTTGCAGCCCGCTGCAATACACCGAGGATAATATCAAGAATAGAGTAAAGCGTTAATAAACCAAATAATAAACACCACGCCTGTGAACCGACTTTAAGAACAGCTTGTGCCGTTGAACCAGGATGCAACCATAAAGTTGCTTGGATATTGACGACCACCCCTTGAATAACAAACGCAAAGCGATTGAAAAGGTTATGTTGAGTAATTAAGTGAGGCCAACTACCTGCAAATTTTTGCCCACGCTTTTCTAACCGTGGAAGTAATAGTTTATGCAAGATAAGGTGTAATACACAGGCAACTATGAGAATTAACCCGAGCACCATGAGTAAAGAGGCGAGGTTAGCATAATCTTGGTTGAATTGACGTACCCAGTCTAGCAGTTGCTGCTGCATGTTTTCTCCTTTTATGTCGTTCTGAGATATGTTCCGCTATAAATTCTTTTTTAATCGATAAACCTTATCATATGTATAGTAAAATTTCATCATTGGTAATATTAAACACTGTCCTAATTTTCATAAGTAGTATTAAGTATGAGTAAATGTATTACTGAATATAAGGGCTAAAGGGCATCAATTATAAATGAAGGTATTCTGTAAGTTAGGTGAATGGATAACATTTACATAACATTACTTACGATAAGCATTATCTGATTGTGGTGGTTCATTACTAAGCATAATGTTCTATACATTACACGACGTAGGTCTAATTCTGTAGGAGCTTGTTATGAACACATTTAAATTGAAAAAATCGGCATGTTTGTTTCTCTTGCAGTTCATCTTATTGCCTGCGGTCTTTATTACGCCATTAGCAGCTAACTCATCCCCGAATGGTAATCAGGGACAAGGAAATGGTAATCATGGCGCCGGAAATGGCAAGGGACATCAGAAAATCCATGGTAATAATAAAGGGGCTCATGTCCAAGCAAAAAATAATGCTAAATCCAATAAATATTATGACAAGCAAAGAAATGCTAATGTTAATTTTACCGTGAGTTTTGGTAACGTTAGGCCTTTAGCAATTGAATATGGTTTAACCGGATATCAAGGTTTACCACCGGGTATTGCTAAACAAGTTAGTCGGGGGAAACCACTTCCTCCAGGTATTGCTAAGAAATCACTACCAGCGGGTTTCACCTCTCAATTACCAGTGTATGTAGGTTATGAATGGAAAATAAGTGGAAGAGACTTGCTTCTTGTTGCGGTCGGAACAGCAATAGTCGCGGAAGTTATTGAAAATGTTTTTGAATAAAAAAAACGACCTTGATTTCAAGGTCGTTATGCAAAAACGATGCAAATTAACGCTAATGATGAGGTAAATAAACGGTTCGGTTGATTAAAAAATAAGTTACATAAAACGTTTTGACAGCAATTCAACAACTTCTTGTATACTACTGATAAATTCTTTAATGCTATTCATCATTGACTCCGAATATGAAAATGTGATCCAGATCACTTAAGGCTATTTTAGCTTTCAGCGTGTTAATGTCAAGGTGATATATAAAATATATTTTAATTTTTAAACATATTTTTAAGCTGAAATGGCGTAAATGGGTTCAAGTGTATTTGCCTGCAAACCTACGAGAAATAATCATACAAAAATGAAATATGTGAAGGGATAAAAAGCATTAATTTCAATATGGTGTATGGTTAATCTTATAAAAGATAAAAGTTGATTGATAAAGGAATCTATCTCAATGATTACTTATGTTAACGGTCAGTTCTTACCTGAAGAACAAGCGTCTGTATCGGTTTTTGACCGGGGGTTTCTCTTCGCAGATGCCGTGTATGAAGTGACGGCCATTATCAATGGTAAGCTAATTGATTTTGAACATCACATGGCTCGTTTACAGCGCTCATGCAAGGAGCTACAACTTTTAATGCCTTGTAGCGTAGCGGAGTTAAAACAGATTCATTTGCAGTTAATTCAACAAAATAGCTTACAAGAAGGGCTTATTTATTTACAACTGACTCGTGGTAATGCAAAAGTACGTGATTTTTTATATCCAGAGACAGGTACTAAGCCAACCTTAGTATTATTCGCACAACAGATGAATATTATTGATAGCGTAAAAGCTAAGACTGGAATTAAAGTGGTCACAGTGGAAGATATTCGTTGGCAACGTTGTGATATTAAAACGGTTTCATTGCTTGCGGCGTCAATGGCAAAAGAATTTGCTAGGCAGCAAGGCGCTGATGATGCTGTTTTTATTAAAGATGGTTATATTACAGAAGGAAGTTCTAGTAATTGTTTTATTGTGAATCGTGATAATCAACTACAAACTCGAGGCTTGAGTAATATAATTTTACCTGGAATTACTCGCCGGGCTGTTATTGAACTTGCTGGGGAGCAGGGAATAGAGCTTATTGAAAAGGCTTTTACACTAGATGATATGTTAGCAGCAAAAGAGGTATTTATTACTTCAGCGACAACATTAGTTTGGCCTATTGTAAAAGTAAACAATCAAGTTATTGGTAAAGGTGAGCCGGGAGAAATTGCAATCCGGCTACGTGAAATTTACCTACAAAAAACCCAATAAAATAAGCAGATATGGAGGTGGATTGATTATTTTATTTGCATAAATTCTTTAACAGAAGAAATCGATATCAATCCTTCTAATGCCTCAAGACTTTGCTCATGAAGCTCAGGTGTTGGGGCTGCGCATAAGTCTTCTAAAACTGTGACATAGTAACCTAAGTCATGAGCTTGTCTGGCACTACTTTGAATCGCTTTTACTGTACTGACTCCTCCAATAAATAGCTGTGTAATGTTATTATCCGTTAGCCATTTATTTAGCTGGTTACCAGCAAATGCGGATACACCTTTTTTAATCATTACTAGGTCGCGAAAATGAACTTCTAAGTCATTTACCCAATTACAGCCATTTTCACTTAATTTTAGAGCGCCTATGTTTTTAGCGTGCTGAAACATGGGGGAGCCGGCAGGTATATCATGGTAATTATCCGCAAAGCCAACTTTAACCCAAATAATCGGGATATTATGATTACGTGCATGGTTTGCTGCTTGGTTTGCTTTTTCGACTATTTTACGAGATTGAGTTTGTTGATAACTTGAGTTAGATAAGCCATTTTTACCAATTATTTCTTCGATAAGATCAATAATTATTAATGCATTGGACATTATTGCCTCTTTATATTGTAAGTATATTAACTTAAAGAGGCTATTGTAAAGGTTAAGTAGAAGCTATGCTGTTAAGTCAATAACATAATTGGATTTAGGGTAAGTCAATAATAAACCCGATACCCTTATCTTCTAATCCATCCGTTACTCTGATCACTGCGCCTATTTTTGTTGCTAAGTTATGGGCTATGGATAAGCCTAACCCACTCCCAATTTCCATTGTTCCCGGTACTCGATAGAAACGGGAAAAAATAAGCTGTCGACTTTCTTCGGGAATGCCGCGTCCATTATCTTGAACTAAAATAGTGGCACCAAAGGGAGTAAGGTCTTTTAGGGTAACTTTTATTTTCCCATCTTTAGGACAATATTTAATCGCATTTTCAATCAGGTTAGTAAAAATATTACTCAAAGCAAGCTTGTCGGTGAGTATATTAAAGGAATCAGAGCTTTGAAGCTCGACATCAATATTTTTGTTAATAGCATAAGGTACATGAGTGGCAATTAAGTTACTGATGAGCATAGGTAGGTCGATATTTTCTTTATTTAATAAGAAATCCTCAGTCTCTAAACGGGCAAGGTCAATTAGTTGATGGGAAAGTGACGCTGCACGATTTAATGTTTCTTGCATGTCATTAATAATTTCTTCTTTTTCTTTCGGATGGTCGATCTGCATTAATAAGTGTAATTGGGCGATAACGGCTGCAATCGGAGTACGCAATTCATGAGCAGCATCTGCCATAAAGCGTTTTTCTCGTTGGTTTGCGGCATCAACACGTGCCATTAAATTATTAATAGCAGCAATAATAGGGCGAATTTCTTTGTATTGTTCTTTGGTTTCTATCGGCGTTAAATTACCGGGCTGACGGCTAGAAATAAGTTTTGCGGATTGCCTTAAAGGACGCAGGCTAAAATATGCGGTAATTAACATAGCAAGTAGCATGATCCCTAAAATAAAAGCGAGTGGAATAGCCGTGCCTTCAGCAGGAGTACCTAACAAAGATTTTCTATCACTATAAGATTCAGCAATGACGATTTCAAACGTGTTATTTTTATTCCATGCAGAGGTAAAATGCCAATCTTTATGTAAAGCCGTTAGTTCGGCTACTGATTTAAGAGATGGGACAAGCAGTTTATCGTTATTGCGATAATAAACATTTCCTTGTTTATCCCTTACTAACATGAATGGGCGATAGCTTATATCATCCCCATTTTCCATGGCTTCCATATATAAGGCTTGTAAGCTATCAGCTATTTCATTGAATTGTTCAGGGTCATCGGAAACCACGCTGAGTGTTCTAGCGAAACCTTGTGTAATTATATTTTGTTGTTCATTTAATTCGTCATGAATAGCTGGCCAATAATAAAATTGTAACCAGCCAACTAATAACAACCATAAAAAAATGACAGAGGTAATTTGTAAACCGAATGTATAAATAAAAAATGATTTAACCTTCATGGCTGTACTTCTTTTTTAATAAGTAACCAATACCTCGGATAGTAATAATACGCTCTTTTCCTATTTTACGGCGCAGATTATGAATATGAACCTCTAAGGAGTTGCTTTCTATATCATCTACACCAAATAGACGTTGCTCTAAGTCGACTTTTCTAACAACGTTATCGGCATTTCTTATTAATTCATACAATAGTAAATATTCTTTACCAGATAGAAAAAGTAATTGACCATTAAGTGAAACTTGGTGATTAACTGGATTTAATTGTAGGTTATCTAATTGCCATATTTCAGACGAAAACCCAGCCATACGGCGGCTAACTGCTTTAACTCGAGAAATAAGCTCTGGCATTGCAAATGGTTTCGTCAAAAAATCGTCCGCCCCTGAATCTAAACTGGAAACCAAATTATCCATTTGATTTCTAGCCGTTAGAATAATAATTGGGATAGATTCCCCCGCATTACGCCATGCAATTAACTCCTGATGACCATCACCATCTGGCAAGCCTAAATCTAATAACATCAAATCAAAATTCCGAGAAGCGAGTTGTTGCTTTGCATCAGCCAGTAGTCGTACCCAACATGGATTGAATCCAGCAAGTTCCAGCCCTCGGCAAAGCGCCTTCCCCAGTTGGAGATCGTCTTCTACTAAAAGGATATTCATTTTATCACCTCTGCTTACAAGTATAAGCATTCAAACACTGACAAACAACATATCTAACTCTTGGCTTAACTAGATTTAAGCTTATCTTAAGGATAGTTTAACCGCTCTTTAAGGTATAAAAAAATAGTCTGTTTATGATTATCCTACATACTAAGAATAAGGGCATTAAAATGAAAAAAACCTTATATGGAGTAGCAATATTCATTGTAATTATCCTGATAACATTGACTTTTATTACTAAAGATTATAATAAAATGCCAGTTGTAAGTATTTCAAATCTAGCGATAAGTGAGATCTCAACTTGTACAGAACTAAAAAAATGTATTTCTCAAATTAAGATTGCAGATAATAAAAAAGATAAAACAAGTTTATTAAAAGTTATTAAGGATTTTTTAAGGAAAAAAATTTACTAATAATAAATGAATGTGATTACGGTATGAATGGGGCTCATGCTAAATACTGGGATAGGGCGTTATAACTTAATTGGAATATAGGCAAAAAGTAGGTTAACAGGCCAATGATTGGGATAAATAGCTTAACAAGCTTTAGTACGAATTTTAGCTTTATAAAAATAAAGGAATGAGTTAGTAGTAAACAGCATTCCTTTATTTAGGTACCGATTATTCTGTAATTTCTTCGGGAACCCAGCCGTCATCCATCCAAATTTCCTCCAATATTTCTTCAATACGAGTTTTATCCTCCGATATTTTTGTACCTGAAATATTTACACGTTGTTGAGAGCTAAAGCCAACTCGAGTGACCATATCTGGATACTGATTCTGTAGTTTACGTAAGATCTCAGACTCAAGAGCATGTAAAACAGTTGAACTTGGTTTCTGTGGTGCATTTTTATCAAATAACACTTCAATCCGTAACATAATGACCTCTAGTAAGGACTGTATTAATATACAGTATTTTTAAATGTATCAGTGTGAAAAGTCAATATCGATAAGTAAATATTTTATTGGTAAAAATAGAGTCAGAATAATATTAATATAAAACAAAAAGTTAATGTTACTTCTTTCGCTGCTTAGGGCAATAAACGGGTTGTCAGGCAACAAAAAATCCGTATTCTTAAGAAAAAACAGGGTTTATTAAAGTGAGTTTAGTCTAAATGTTACGATCTAGCCGTATGTCGAGGGAAAATATTGAGGAAATAAATGCCATTAATCAACTTTATGATAAGGCATTTCCTTTGTACGAACAGAGAAGTTATCAAGGGCGTAAAGCAGTATTAGGCCAAGATGACTATTACTTATATTACTTTGCTAATAGCTCTATTTTTGTTGGTTTTATAGGTTGCTGGAAAATTAATGATTATTTCTATATTGAGCACTTTGCTATTTCCGCAGAATTAAGAGGGCAAGGATATGGTCAAAAAGTATTGAAACAATTTTGCGGGAATGTAGGTAAAGTTATTCTTGAAATTGACCCTGTAATTGATGAGATAAGCAAAAAAAGGCTCAATTTTTATCAACATTGCGGGTTTCAACGAAATCGATACTCGCATACTCATCCAAGCTATTACCCAGAAAATAAGCCTCATCAGCTCGAAGTATTAAGTTATCCTAGCGCCATTAGTGATGACGCATATCGGCTTTTTGCTCATCAGTTACAACAGACGATTATGGATAATTCGTTGTTATAATAAGGGTACCTAGATAGTTTTAACTCGGTTATAGTAGTAAATGAGTTCTGGGTCATTATCGTCTAGGTTATCAATATAGCCGCTAGGAACAAAGCCAGTTTTCTCAAGGAGCTTTTGTGTAGTCAGATTTGACTGATTAGTCGATGTGAAAATTTTATCCGTTTTGCTTTGCTCTTTTAATTTATTAATCAGTATGTGACCAAAGCCTTGACGTCGATATTTGTTATTTACCATTAATAATTCAATAAAACCATGTGAATAAAAATGATGGGTTAATACACCATAAGCCAATATTTCATCATTTGCTTCTAATACAAAACACGCATTTTGCTTTACCCACTGCGTGATTTCCAGCAGTCTTTCTGGTGTTGCTACAGTATCAATAAGAAAAATAGCGCTCACATCATGAGATGTGGTTAATCTGAAATTTATATTCATTAGCTATTGTGAGCCTGCCTTTGTGTAAATGGAATCACAGTTTAGTCTTTAGTCGCATGAAATCAATAGGTTGTTATCAATCTATAGAATTATTGTTTTTGGTGACAAGACTGATTATATGATTAAAATAGCAAATAAACACGGCTATAACTATGAGTATTGAAAGCTATAGCGGGTATTAATATCCCCTGATTAACTCACCAACAGATGAATCAATAGCGGATTCGATACGCCAACGCTTTATGGATATGTTCCCAAAATATCTATCGATAAGATTGATTTTTAACATTTTTCTCTCACCTTGATCTTGTTTTTAGTACTGTTCTAATTATTTTCACTGTATCGGCTATTGTTAAGTTTAAATACTTACTGTATTTGTATTAATAAAATCTAATATGGTTAAAAACAATATTACAAGATAAGGGGGCTGACAGATGATTAAACTGGAAATAAAACAATAAAAACGCGCCTTATACAATGTAGACCGTTTTTATTGTGAGAGTAAAAAAAACAAGGAATAAATCAGTTATTTTACAGGTGGTACTTTTACATCTAGGTCATATAGCCTTAGTATTGAAGGAGCATCATCTACTTCTGAAAACTTAAGCTTCACTTTAGATGCCGCTCTTTTGGGAATACTAATATCACTTTGAACCCCATTTAAATAAGATGTAAACCCATCTTGGTCTAAGATATAAATGTTATTTTTATCATCAAAATTTGTTAAGCGAATTGCTGACTCTGATTTATTTTTTATAGCTAATGTCAGCAGATACTCAGTATCAGCAGTTTTTTCAGATTTTAATACTTTTATCTCAGTGTATTTATTCAGGTTTTCCAAGTCGTAAATGATAATAGCACCATCAACGCTGCTCCCAGAAGCTCTCCCTTCATCAATACCTTCCTTGAATCCGGATAGTGCATCTTTACTTGAACTTGTTATTGATGATGTTATTGATTTCATGCCATCTTTAATGAGGCTAGTGTCATTGTTACTATCAGAGAGAGCGTATGTGGATATAAGTAAAAACATATATGCTAATTTTTTCATTGGTACCCCAAAAAGTTTTTTCAAATTATAGCAATAGCATATGATAAATATATTATGTAATGAGTAGTCTTATTCTTAGATTAATCAGTTGAACAGTCAGCTGTTTTTGAAATGCTCGCATTTTTTCGACACATTGGTTTATTATGTTGGATAATCAACCTCCTACACCTAGTCACATTTAAATAAGCGGAGCTATGTAGAATTTAAAAAGATGCTCACCTAACTAATTAGTCTGAACTTACTAAACCACTAAGGTATTTTTTGTTCTTTTGGGGGGCTTGATTCTGAATATCGAATATAATGCAGATCTTTGGTTACGGAATTGTCTTATTATTTTACTCAATATAGGAGTTTAAAATCATTAACGGATTTAATACTTTTATATGATGGAGCATTACATGAGTAAAATTAAATTTATCCCTGCTATTATTTTAGCTTCTATTTTCATGGCACAGCCTGCACTGGCCGCTAAAACAGATACTTATAACTGTGAAGGTCAGAAAATTAAAGCGTCATTCCCAAATGATAAAATCGCAGTAATCTTATATTCCGGTGAAATTATAGTCTTGAATGAGGCACCAAGTGCAAGTGGTGCAAGATATACGGGTGAAAGCTTTCAATTGTGGTCTAAAGGTAAGAATGAATTTAATTTAGCAACCATATCAGAGGATGATATTGTAAACGGAAAAACCTCTGACGATAAAGGCCGTACGTGTAAATTGGTTAAATAAATTCAATTACTTTATCAATAACCTTAGTAATAAGGACTACTCTATTAAGAGCCCCCAATTACTGGGGGCTTTATTCGATCGTGTAAAATCTTACCTGTCTATAGACCTAATTGAAAAGTATTCTAAACTAGCCTAGTCAAGGCGAAAATTTCACGTTTTGAAGTACTAGGGTTACCCAGCCGACTAGGCGTTGAACTCATCGACTAAAAACATAAACTAATGGCTACGAATATTTTAGTGATACTGATATGGGTATTTTATATCATCATTTGGTAGTTTATTAAAATCAATAATGTGTTGATCAAAATCGATCACATTACTTTGCCCTTTGCAATCATTATTGGATAGCATTTTACATGTGGGTTTTATATTATTAGCATTAATATCCAACCACTCTGCAAATAATTGAAATAAATTAAGCCCATTTCTTTGTGCTGATATTATTTCACGGTCAACAGAATTAGAAGATGTAATAAATAAAGGGACTTCAAAATTTTGTTTACGTTTATCACCATGAATTAAATCTTGTTGATTATCAATAAAAGACAGACCGTGATCTGCAAAATAGAGCATAGACCACGAGTTTTTGCTCTTTAATAATTCTGAATATATCTGAGACAGTAGTAGATCAGTGTTTTTTATACTTTGTACGTAGCAAGATAAATCTTTGCTTTTATAAAACTGCTGATATGAATTTGAAATTCTCGCACAAAATGGTGAATGGCTACCAATCAAATGGATCACAATCAGTTTTTTCTGTGTGGGGTTATCTAAGGAATGTATAAACTTATCAATAACAGGTCCATCCTCAGATGATACATTTGTAGCAATATTTGATTTTCCGCCTACAAAGTAAGTTTGTTCTGCTCTCTTTGCTATAGTTGCAACAGGGCCATCGTGTTTTCCACTTTGTCCTTGTCTAGAAATCCAAGTGGTATAAAACCCAGCCTTATTTGCTAGTGTAATAATATTATTGGGCATTTTGGGATATATTGAAAGACTTCTCGATAACGAGAGATTTGTAGAACCAGCGGCAGAAATATAGTTATTAAAAAATACACCGTTAATGCTATCCATAAAAGGAGTATTGTTGATTGGGAAACCATAATTATGCATAAAGTCACGGCGAACGCTTTCACCAATAATGATAACATAAGTATCATACGGATTGTTTGCACTAACATTGCTAAAAGAATCATTTCCTTCGATAGATTTTTTTTCTTTTGCTAAGTAATCTAAATAATATAAACTTTCAGTGAAAAACCGAATTTCAGGCAACCCTGATGTTAAAACCAGTTTAATACTATTATTATAAACCGCTTTAACGGGCTGTATTATCGTTATAATTACAAAAATTGATAATGATATAATATTTGTTATTTTCTTTGTATTTAGCTTAAGTTGACATATTAGTATGCCAAAGACAAGAATAAGTACAGATAGGATATAATATTTTAAATTTATATTAGTGATGAAGCCCTTAGCTTCTTCAGTATTTGTATAATAGAAAGATGAAAAAATATTATAATCAGGAGGTCCGTAAAGTACACCAACAGGAAAGTATAAACATGCAATGAAAGAATAGAACAATATGATAGCTATATATAGTTTACGATACTGATTCAGGTATACCATCAGCCCAGTAATTGCGATGACGTAAAATGGCTTAAAATGATAACCCATAGAATAATGTATAATTGAAAAAAATGTAAATAAAACTAATATGCTTAATACCGTTTTACTTTTTAAAAATGACATTGTTTTGCTCATTAATTGTTCAACTAAATAGTAACAGTATTTGTAGTTTATATATCTACATTTATAAAAATAATAAGTAACCTACTATAGTGTAAATTATAAACTGTTCAGTGTTACTTATGTTAGCAAATAAAGTAGCTAGCTAAAAGTGATAAGTTATATTACAGATAAATTTGTCACTTTTGGTGCCTTATCATAATGTTTATCTTATGCTCTCTTATCTCTTTTTAAAGCTGTTGACTTGAAATGACAAGCAAATCTAAAAATGACTTTTAATCAAAGTTATATATAAATCAGCACTATTTATGTGTTATGTGATGGTCAGTACCGGTGAGTATATCTATATACTAGAGATATACTGAGGCTGAGAGTATTCAGAGATGGAAAGGAAATTGCCACTTTATCAGCTAAAATAAATATTGAAGTGGTTTTACTAGGATTTACCATTAGTAAACTTTAGGAATAAGGAGATAACTATAAGTAATTGGTTTATATATAAAAAACATTATGATAGGGGTTGAACCTTAACACTTTAAACTCGTTAATTCGTTTTTTATCGCTAAAAGTAAATCAATACTAATTCTTAATGATAATTAAAAATTAGAAGTGACAAATTGGATTGAATCACAAGAAGGCGTGAAACTGCTGGTGGGTCCAATTGAGAATGAACATTACCGTACAACAAGCGCAATTATCTATCGCCACTTTGAGTGGCTTGATAACAAAATGAACGTAGGCACACCCGAGTCTGATATCACTCATCCTTCTGATGACTTATTAATGACGATATCTGTGTGCTACTTATTGAACGGTAGGGAAGGTGTTGGTGAGTTGAATGCGAAAGATAGAAAAGTTGCCACTGAACTAGGACAAGAAGAATCTGAACATGTGGAGGAAATAGTAAAAAAGCGATAGAAGCTCAAAAGTGGTTTACTGAGTTTGGGCGCTACAAGGCGGTAAAGCCAAGTGGAAGAGAATATAATTAGAGCTTCCCGATATCCCGGTCCTTAAATTTAATGGTGCTACTAACGAGCTTTTAATTACCTACAGTGTTATTAGTCGCAACTGTCGACATGCTGTAATGACCGCCTGCCTATACCTTTATCCCTCTGAGATATCGACCATTATCTTTGTTAAAGCTTACCGCGATAAGTTGTAGAGAGTTTTATGTGGCTATTTTTCACTTGATGAGCAATTCCGTGAAGAATAGTTGAAAGAGCAGGAAATGAAGGGGAAAAATAGGGCACAGGCTCTAGGGTTATTGTGTATGGGCGGTGTTTTGGTGTTATACAGGCCGGTCTTTAAGTGATTTTTCAATGTTGTTATTTATAGTGTATGTACTATTTTTAATTATTATCTTGGTGTTTAATTCTGTTATAACGCATGATTGGTGTAATTTTTTGTTGTAACTTATGTGGTTATTTCATGCTCAAATAGGAAAAGAGCCATATAATTAATAAAACGTGAAATTATTAAAAATAATAGGTCATCTATGAATAAGTGTATAAATGGTTTGTTGTCGGCGGTGGCATTAATACTAGGAGGAATTATAGCTACTTCTCATGCTAATGATTTACGTGTACCTGTGGGAGCAATCGGGTATTTAGGTGAGGTTTCCCCACCTGTGCGTACTGTTTATTTTGAACAGGTTTTAAATAACAGTGATATACTTCCAAATTTCCCATTTATTGAGTTGATTACATGGAAGTGGAGGGAAGGTCCTGATTCAGCATTTGTCTACTATCCTCAAGAAGGAGCCTATGGGATCTCGTTATTTAATGAATTTGATGAGAGCAACCGTATAATATTATTGATAAATGGGGTGTTTTCCACTACATACGCTAGATATAATATTCCTTATGATTGGAGTTCAGGAGTGCGCTGGGAAACTGCATCGTTTTCATTAAGGCATTCTAAAATAAGCTCATCAAAAGGTATGTACCATGTGCCGTACGGTATAAACTATAGTGGTTATTTTGATTTTGGGCTCGAACCTAAGTCAGGTACACCTGGAGTTTTATATACTACTTTTACTCACCCCGCTAAATTTACAGGTGTTATAACAAGTTATTCAGCATATGCTCCACAGCCCTTAAAAAAAGGGCGCTACCTTGCAGATGATACTATTATGATGGCCCACCGAAATGGGTATGGAGATGGATACCCTAAAGATAAATCTGAAGCGGTATTTATTGGTGAGCATCAGTACATGGGGATATTTGTTGTTGATACATGTAAAGTATCCGCAATAACAAACACGAAGATTGATTTCGGGGTACAGTTAGCGGGGACTTATCCAAGTCCTAAGAATTTAGCTAATGCTCTTGCTCAGGTTAATGTTAATTGTCCAGATACTGGTAAGTATTTGATCTCTATTAAGCCAAACAATACTCTAGTGGATGGAAATTATACTGGAATGGTGCTGGACCCGTTAGATGGAAATTCAGATGATTTGCCTTATATAGCCACATCGATTGATGCGACTGCTAAAGGTGATGAAGTTTGTATTGCTGACTCTTCTCAAGCCATTAATTATACGAAAAGTAAGCAGGTTTATAGCTCCGTTGGGGGAAATTTTATCCAAGGGTTAAACTTTGCTTTATGCGTTAATGGAAAAATAGCTCCAGGAAAATACCGCGGTAGCTTAGATGTCAATTTTCTGGTTGAATAATACAGTTTCTGTATAGCTTATATTCCGTATTAGGCCGCTTATGCGGCCTTTTTGTTCACTTCAATTTGTACTCTTGCTAACCTAATACTCAGTGGGAATCTATCACTTCTAGGCTTGTAATCTTAATACGCTTCTTAATTGGGGATTTTGGCTTTATTTTGGTCTTTACGGTTAGTTACCATGAATTAAAACCAGCAGGGGAACGTGAAGCAAATCTTATTAAGTACTTTTTTGTATTAGGTTCATTCCTATCAATGTCTGCAAATAAACACTAATGCGCCAGCTTGAGTGGTTGGGGCACTTTGATATTGAAATAGAAACTATTGCGATGGAGTTTTACCCCCATTTTACCCCGCTTAAAATTTAGGTATAAAAAAACCAACCTTAAGTGGTTGGTTTTCCTAGAAAAAGTTGGTCGGCATGATAGGATTTGAACCTACGACCCCCGACACCCCATGACGGTGCGCTACCAAGCTGCGCTACATGCCGAACTTTGTTTTATACTACTCAATTTGTCTCTAAAAGCAATAGACTAATGATACGACTGGTTGATATTTAAGCATTAATTCTCATTAAAACGCTTTAATTCTGTGAAAATTTTCAACAGCTCAGCCAAATCTGGTTTTTCGTCTTTTTCGATAGCCCCTTGTTTATCGTAGATATTAAACTGACCATTATGATCCATATAGAGCGTGGCGGTATCGGTAGTAATAACGACATCATCATTGTCACCAGTGATCACCCATGGATAAACGCGTTGATTACTAAACAAATCCTCACCCTGACTATAATCATCAGGCGGGTTGTTTACATGTAATAAACGCTGCATTAACGTGGTCATTACATCTTGATGGCTTGTAAGCTTATCAATCTGTTGAGCGGGTGTATTTGGCCAATAAATAAATAATGGCACTTGCATTTTGTCACGATTGAAGCGTTTATTATTCAACCATTCATTTTCTGCTTTTCCATTATTATTGTAATTTGCAGTCACGATAACAATGGTATTTTGTAAGCGACCATCACGTTTTAATGTAGCCATCACACTGTTAATTTGTTCATTGGTTTTTGCGCTACCAGGGGCCCCTTTAATATTAAGGAAAGAGAACCAAGGGGAATCGTGTTTCAAATTACTTAGCCAGTGATTCCATTGTGAGATGGTTAAATTGTCGTTATCTGCAGTTTTTGCAGGTAACGAGTAGTCAGATAAAATAGCTTGCCTAAATAAAGGTGAATTGAATCCATCGGTCGAGAATAAACCAAATTGATAACCTTGGTGTTGCAGAGCCGAAATTAAAGCGGATGGATGCCTACCGTTTAAAATGTTATCAAAATAAGTTGATGATATTCCATAGAATAAGCCAAATAATGCGGTATCGTTACGCAAACCCGTTGTATAGTGGTTGGTAAATTGCGTACTAATCTCTTTAAACGCATTAAGTGAATTCATTGAATCCTGCTGGGACTTGTCCCCGAGGTCATCAATCACTAACAACAATAAGTTATAGCCAGCACCTTGGTCATAGTAACTTAACGGTTTTAGTGGGTAGTTTAGTTTCAATGCCGTAGGGCTACCTTGTTGGAATACGCGGTTTTGATGTTCGGTTAAGTTTAATAAACCATACTTATCAAGTAGCTTACGTGCCGTCATTGGTTGCGATAATGGGTAATTATAGCGTTGCATAGTAATAGGGCGATAAAAGTTGGCATCAGCCCAAGCATACATAAGGTGCGACATAATAAAAGTCACAATAAAAATACTCGCAAGCGGTTTACCAAAAGTTTGCCGGTTTAGGCTACGAAGTTTTTGCCAGCTCCAAGTGGCAAATAGCATCTCAAGTAGAAAGATAATAGGGATGCTAATAAACATTAACTGCCATTCACGGGCCATCTCCCCCTTGGTTGGGTTGATGACGAGATCCCAAACTTGTGGTGTTAGGTGAAGGCCGAACTGACTAAAAACACGTATATCAAAAATTAACAGTGTCATCCCTGCTGTCGCAAGGGCAACACAAAGTAGCCTCAGTAGCCTCTGAGACATCACAATAAAGGTCAGTGGAAAAATAATGAGTAGGTAAGCGGCAAAGACCACAAAACTAAAATGACCTAACCAACTGACGAAAGCATAAACACGACCAGTTAAGGTATCTGGCCAATCAAAAATAAACAGATAGCTACTGCTTAGTACAAGACTAAGCAGTATATTGAATAGTGCAAACCAGTGTCCCCAACCAATCATGGCAGAGACTTTGTCACGGTAGCGCAGGTGGGTGACCATACTGTTTATTTCATTAATCAATTAGTGTGATTGATCTTCTTTAACAGAAGAAAGTAATGCGTTTGCAAAGGATTCTGCAATCATTTTACGTTGCGCTGGCGCAACAGAAGTATTGAGCAGATTCGTTACCATATTACCTAACACCATAAGGGAAAGGTCAACAGGTGTATGGTTTTTTTCTAACACACTCACGAGGTCAGAAAGTAAACCTTCAACTTTTTCATCACTATAGCGAGATGATTGTGGCATAAATTGAGACATCCTAAATTAATGAAAGCTCCATATCATAGCGTATAGCTGCTGTTTTTTCTTCTTTCTTCGCAACAAATTTTCGTTTAAGTGATAATAATGTTTATTCAGATTCGTAAAGTGCGTATTAGTTCAGCATTTTGAGGTTGAAAAAAGAACAAATGATAGTTTCTATTGCAGAGTGATAATATCAGTGTTTGAATACGCGCGACAATATTTCTGCTATAAAAAAGGAGCCAACAATGAGTCTGGAAATTACCCAGATAGCTTTACATCAGTTGATTAAGCGGGATGAACAAACCCTTGAGGTGATGTTACGGGATTCTTTATTAACAGCGGATGATGTCGTACAGGACATGATGGCAGAATTACACCGAGTCTATAGTGCAAAAAGTAAAGCATTCGGTGAGTTTAATGAAGAAAGTGAACTGGCTGATGCTTTAAAGTTACTGCGTAAAGGTGAAGAAGAGTTTTTAGGTTTCAGCCGTGCGATGACGGTACGTTTAAAGGATGAACTCGCTAAATACCCTTTTGCTGAAGGGGGGATCGTTCTTTTCTGTCAGTATCGCTACCTTGCTGTTGAATATCTTTTGATTTCAGTTTTGAGTAGTTGCGATAGCATGTTTGTCACGGACACTTTAGATTTAGGAACGACACATTATTTAGATATACCTCATGCGGATATTGTCGCTCGTATTGATTTAACCGAGTGGGAAACAAACCCTGAATCAAAACGTTATTTAACCTTTTTAAAAGGGCGGGTAGGGCGTAAAGTCTCTGATTTCTTTATGGATTTCTTGGCGGCTTCTGAAGGGTTAAACGCAAAAGTACAAAATAAGGGGTTAGTTCAAGCGTTAGATGATTTTTGTGACAATGCTCAAATGGATAAAAATACGCGCCAAGCGTACCGCCAGCAAGTCCATAGTTATTGTACTGAACAACTTCAATCAGGCGAGGAAATTGAATTGCAGGCATTGGCAAAAGAGTTGCCAATGGTGGAAGAGCAAAGCTTTGATGATTTCGCACGTCAAAATGATTATCAACTAGAAGAAAGTTTTCCTGCTGATAGAGGAACACTAAAGCAACTGACCAAATTTTCAGGAAGTGGAGGGGGGATCACTATCAGTTTCGATGCTATGTTGATGGGGGAGCGTATTTTTTGGGACCCAGTAACTGATACATTAACTATTCGTGGTACCCCACCTAATTTGCGTGACCAGTTACAACGACGTGGTAGTAAGTAAAATTACTGAAGGGAAATTAGTTCTTTGCCAGAATAGCGAAAGCTAAAAATAAATACCCTAGAAATAAATAACGCCGCAATTGCGGCGTTATTTACTCGGCGTCCCGAAATTTCTAAAGCTCGGCTGTGGGCTTTAATTAAGCGCGCAGGAAGTCAATGTGCGTCACTTTTGGCTTAAATGGGTGACGTTGAACAGCCTGAACTTTTACTTTAGTTTCTTTACCATCGATAACCAGATTCAGAACTTCGTAAAATTCTGCTTTGCTTTCTTGGTTAATGATTTCATCGTGGCTTAAAGTCACAGAGATAGGCTCTTGGTTGCCACCGTAAACGATAGCTGGAAGTTGGTTATCTCTGCGCAGGCGGCGGCTCGCACCCTTACCCTGCTCTTTACGTTCAATTGCATTGATAGTTAACATTACTATTTCTCTATAAAAAGAAAAGATAAATCCTGCTACAGGCGACCCAGCAGCAGGTTCGAGATTTGGCCTAAGAATATTTCATTCAGAGAATGTGATATATGAAGGCGGGCGGCATTTTAACGAAAAATCCGCCATCCAGCAATCATTAAGATCGCCTTAGCTTTAAGATAGGCTGTCAGCAACGCGAAAACGCCCTTGATAATCGAAGATTTTTTCACGTATTTCCCAATAGCGTTCTTTTTTCCGAGCCACGATAAATTGTGGATAACGTAATAATGATTGTTGTAATAAAATATCATTAGCATTATTCCACTTAAATGGAACTCCAGGCGCACGTTGATGTTCGCGTAAAAATCGAAATTCAAAGGCTTGTCGCTGAGCTGGTGTTGTTAAACGAAACCTTTCAGAAACGCTGGTTCCGTCCTCATCATAATAATTAATCTTAAGCCATTCACCTTTTGCATCATGCCCTGTCAACAGTTGCATCCCACCGCAACGTAAAATTAGGGCATCCTTTAATTTAAGTGCA
Source organism: Providencia sp. AGC89 (assembly GCF_053543535.1). NCBI lineage: Bacteria > Pseudomonadati > Pseudomonadota > Gammaproteobacteria > Enterobacterales > Morganellaceae > Providencia > Providencia sp. AGC89. The sequence goes on along the minus strand of NZ_JBIXLP010000060.1, from coordinate 364,268 downwards.
GCTTTTAGCATATCATCAGGGTCAGTGAGGACTTCTTGGCATTGTTGGCAACGACGTGCGGCAATATCATTTTCTGCGCCACAATGGGGGCACTGTTTAAATCGAAAACGGAATTCACATTGTTGTTTTTGTCCGTGTTGATTTTCTTCCCAACCTTGGCAGCGACGACCATAGTGTTCGATAATTTGCCCATCAGAAGTGCATTTCCCCCAAAAAGTATTGGCAAATTGGCATAATGGGCAAAAAACTTGCACGGGTACACTCGTTGAATTGGGTTTACTTGAGCCGACTTCCGGTCGAAATAGGTCATGAGGGTTGCCTGCATAATCTAAAATGAGGCATTTTGTTTTCCCGGTGGCAAGTCGCAGGCCTCTGCCGACAATTTGTTGATACAAGCTTACGGATTCGGTAGGGCGTAAAATAGCTATTACATCAACATGGGGGGCATCGAAGCCCGTGGTTAATACAGAAACATTGACTAAATAATGTAATTGCTTGTTTTTGAAACGTTGAATGATGTCTTGCCTATCAGCAGCGGGGGTATCTGCCGTCACAAGCGCAGCCGTATTTTTAGGTAGATAACCCAGTATTTCCTTTGCATGTTCTACTGTTGCCGCAAAAATCATACAGCCTTGTAATGGCGATGCATACTCAACAATTTGAGAAACGATTTTTGGCGTGATCCTTTGTTGCTTTTTAAGTGATAAATTGAGCTCTTGTTCATTAAAAATACCAGATGAGCTCAGTGAAACCTGACTAAAGTCATATTGCAAAACGGGCATATCCAACCGTTCAGGAGGGACGAGAAACTTATTTTTAATCATATAATGTAGTGGCAATTCATAAATACATTCACGGAAAAAACAGTTTTCATCGCCCCGCACCATACCATGATAGTGGTATTGGTAAATCCAGCCACTGGCAAGCCTATAAGGCGTCGCTGTTAACCCCAAAATACGTAACGTAGGGTTATGAATTTGTAAGGCTTGAATAATTTGCTGGTATTGGCTTTTGTCATTCAGGCTGATACGGTGGCATTCATCAATGATAATTAAAGAAAAGTGAGTATTGAAAGCATCAAGGTTCCGGGCAACCGATTGTACACTCCCAAATACGACCTTACTTTGTGAATCTTTTTGATTCAGTCCAGCGGCAAAAATATCAGCCTGTAAGCCATAAGCGAGGTATTTTCCATGGTTTTGCTCAACGAGTTCTTTAACATGGGCTAACACAAGAACACGACCACGCGCAAGGCGAGCTAACTCTGCGATGACTAAGCTTTTCCCCGCGCCAGTAGGTAGAACAATAACCGCAGGTTGGGTGTGCTTGCGGAAATAATGCACTGTTGCATCAACGGCTTCTTGTTGATAAGGACGTAAAACAAAAGACATATTATTCAGTATAGAGTTAATAAGTTGGGAAAAAGGCGTTAAATTTAATTTAAAACCATGGCTCTGTCTAAAGATCTGAGTTGCTGCTAGGAAACTATCCCTTCACTAGGGTTATTGATATAATGAATTATGTGATAATAATCACAGCAACCTTTCATTCTATATTCTGACAGTTGAGTGCTATTGTACGCCTCACTGGCATTCCATCAAGTTAAGAGAATCTATGCGACTGGATAAATTTTTGTCCCAGCAATTAGGGATAAGCCGCAGTTTGGTAGCGCGTGAATTGCGCTCAGGGCTGGTGACAGTTGATGATGTAATCGTCAAATCGGGAGCCTTTCAAGTTACGACCGACCATGAAGTCGCTTATGATGGCAATGTTCTTGTGCAAGTAACGGGGCCTCGTTACTTTATGTTGCATAAACCCCAAGGGTATATTTGCTCGACAGATGACCCAACGCATCCCACTATACTTTATTTTATCGATGAGCCGCTCGCTCAAAAACTTCATTCAGCAGGGCGCTTAGATATTGATACGACAGGGTTAGTATTGCTAACTGATGATGGGCAATGGTCTCATCGGATTACATCACCAAAACATCATTGTGAGAAAACCTATCGTGTGCAATTAAGTGACGATATCGCAAATGACGTGGCTGCACAGTTTGAGCAAGGTGTAATGCTTAACGGTGAAAAAACCGTCACTAAGCCAGCCAAACTTGAAATCATTAGTCCGCGTGATGTTAGATTGACGATTAGCGAAGGGCGCTACCATCAGGTAAAACGTATGTTTGCAGCGGTGGGTAACCATGTTTGCGGCTTGTATCGGGAACGAATCGGGGAAATATGGCTCGATGATTCGCTTGAGCCCGGTGAGTATCGGCCGTTAACTGAAGCTGAAATTAACAGTATTAATGTATCACGTAAATAAAATGCAGGAGTTTAAAGAGTGCAACAGCAGCGTTCATCCTATTTGGGGCTGATATTAATTTTAGGTTTATTATCGATGTTAATGCCATTGGCTATCGATATGTACCTACCTAGCTTTCCGACGATGATGCATTATTTTAATGTAGATGAAGGGCGTATTCAGATGACGCTTAACAGCTACATTTTTGGTTTTGCTATTGGGCAACTATTCTATGGTCCGATGGCGGATAGCATTGGGCGTAAGCCAGTAATTTTAGGTGGTGTAATTGTCTTTGCTATTGCATCTGCTGCCTGTGCAATCACGGAATCCATTGAATCATTGATCTGGTTACGGTTCTTACATGGGTTTGCTGCTGCGGCTGCGAGTGTGGTGATTAACGCATTAATGCGCGATATGTTCACTCGTGACGAATTTTCAAGAAGCATGTCATTTGTGGTGTTAGTCATGACGATTGCACCATTATTAGCCCCGATCCTTGGGGGAGAACTAATGCGTTGGTTCTCATGGCATGCGATTTTTTGGAGCATTGCAATCGCAGCAGTGATAGCGGTTATTTTAGTGAGTTGTTTTGTGCGAGAGACACTACCTGCCGCTAAACGGCAGAAATTCCATGTCGGCACTACACTCAGGCAGTTTGCGACGTTATTTAGAGCTAAACAGGTTTTGTTCTATATATTAGCTAGCTCATTTTCTTTCGCTGGTATGTTCTCGTTCTTAAATGCGGGCGCATTTGTTTATATTGATTTAAATGGCGTGTCACCGCAGCATTTTGGCTACTATTTTGGTATCAATATTATTTTTCTATTTATTATGACCACAATAAATAGCCGCTACGTTAGGCATTTTGGCGCGGAAAAAATGCTGTACTTTGGCATTATTATCCAATTTGTGATGGGGTTATGGTTGTTAGCGACGACTGCTTTTGCGCTGGATTTTTGGACTCTAGTCATTGGTGTGGCCATTTATGTTAGTGGGATAGCGATGATCACATCAAACGCAATGGCTGTTATCTTGGATAATTACCCACATATAGCAGGGACTGTCTCCTCCTTAGCTGGAACCATTCGTTTTTCAATTGGGGCTCTGGTCGGAACATTGTTATCTTTGATACCCGCTAAAAATGCATGGCCAATGGTTGGGTCAATGGTGGCTTGTGTTGCATTATCCATGCTATTTGTTTTATTGGCGAAAAGAACAAAGTAATTTCATTAATTTTTCAGTTTCACGGATGAAACTGAAAATGTCATAGATGTCTATCCTTCCTTTTGTCCGATTATTCCGAATTGATTCAGTTCATCTCATAAGATACAGCTATTCTCAATGTTTATAGCTACCTTTAACTCGTTAAATACGAATAGTAAAGTAGGGGGATTAAAATATTTGGTGAAAAATGATCTAAATCAATTACCGTTAGTAGGTAATTTGTTAAATTTATGTTTTTTATCACACCGTATTCTTTGCTGTAACAAGTTGGCAAAAATTTGTGCGTACTTCAAAAAATAGCTTAGTTATTGCGGTTTTTATGTCAAAGATGTAAAAAAAAGTTAGGTGTTTTGTGGTGAATGTTGAGTTCAAATATCAAAAAAAATTTAATATTTAATTAATTTACCATAAAAATTGATGTGCAATGATTTGTGTCACAAAAATTTAACGACATGTTGTATTTTTAATGTTATATTTAGGTTTTAGAATTTAACATTACTGTTACTTTTGTGGTTGTTAAAAACTCGGTTTGAACGATGAGTTAGTTTAAAGAGGGTTTTATTCACGTTTAAATAGTATATAAGCGTAATAGGGTTGGTTCGATCCTCGTGTTAGGTCTAGTGGGGCGGTAACCCCCGGGTCACTTGGCTAAATACTAAAATGTTTTAATAGGATATCTTTGTGGAAAAATCAGGTCTTTCGGTGGTGCACAGGCTACCGCAAAGCTACCGCTGGTTATCAGGCAAAATAGGGACTGATGTTGAAGTCGTACCTATGAATGATGTCGATAGCGATAAGCTTGTGGGGCTAAAATTACTTAGTCATGACTGTGCAACAGATTGTATTGCGATGCAGCAGTTATCTGAGTCGTTATCGGATATGCAAATTGCTAATGCTATTTTGGAGTGGCAGAAAGAAGTGTGCTTGTTCATTCACGCAAATGATGAATTAGCAGCTATGTGTCGTTTGAAAGCCTCTGGTGTGGCTATTGCAGAGCTATCATCTGGTTTTTATTGTGCTTAATTTGAGTGCAAATAAATATATATGGGTTATTTATTGATTTACGTTATTGCTAATGTATCGGTGATAGGCGGTGGCGATTTGCTCTGCTGCTAAGTTGCTTTACTAAAATACAGACTGATATTATTAGGCACTTTTGCGTACAGCGTCTCTCATTTTTTTGATGGCGTTAAATAACAACCGCTAGGCTCAGAAATTAAATATGAATTACCAATAAAAAAGCTTCCAGTATCTATTACTTGGAAGCTTTTTTATTGGTAAGGGGATAAGGTATGGCAGAAAGTTAGGACCCGTTAATGATCCGACGGCTAGCGTAGTACCTTTTGCTCCAGTAGGAATTCGTCATTTCAGAAACAATAACGCCACTGCTTGTGGAGGCGTGAACAAATTTTTGATCGCCGATATAGATCCCAACATGCTTCATTGTGCGACCTGTTTTAAATAAAACGATATCGCCAACTTTTAAATTATTACGTTTTACGCTTTTACCCGAGTACTCTTGTTCTGAGGTTGTGCGAGGGAGTTCCACACCAAACTGTTCAAAAAATGTGCGCTGAACAAAGCTTGAACAATCCACACCTTTTTTGGTTGTGCCACCGAGGCGATAAGCAACACCTTTCCAGCTTGCATATTGGTTCATGATTTTGGATTTAGTATCAACACTTTGTACTAGCTCTTCGAATTCATCTTGAGATGCCATAGTTAAAGAGTCCCCCGCGGAACCATTTAACATACGTACATCTGATTTAGCAGTATTTTGTGTATTCTTAGCTGACTTAGGATTGGTACATGCTGAGAGTGTCACGGCGATAGCAATTGCCGGTACAATGCGCCAAGCATAGCGCTTAAGTTTTTCAGATGTTAACATTCTTATATATATCCCTTACCATTCTTTTATCGCATTATCGTGTAAATAGACACGACAAAATTAAACCTATCCTTGTGAAAAACGCATTTGGCGATAAGAGTGTGTTTTTCGCAAGAAATGTTTATGACAACAATTTATAGCAAACAACCCAAACTAGGTGTTGTACGCTTTAGCCATTTTCAATGACTTATTGAGTATAGAACAGATACCAATATTTACTAAAATAATTTTACGTGAATTGGTAGCCTAACAAGCCTGAAAATAAACCTTAAAGAGCATACATAAACAAAGCCGAAATGGCGAGGCAATAGGTCTATAATTTACAAAACATTAGATAGAACTGCCTATTCACTATTGGTTTATGTGATTTCTATCATATGTAAGGGCATTTTGCGCGGTATTGCACCGTTTTGAGTAAATAAAGTATGAACTTGTTCACATTTTCTTACGTCTTGTTTCAGTCTATTTACGAAGTAAATGCCTAACATCTACCTCTAATGTAAAGAAGTTTAAATTTATCTAAGTTAGAAAGGTTTTTAGTCATCAAGTCATGCACTAATTATAGGTGGCCGTTAGGTGATTGACTTTAAAAAATCATAGCTACTGTTTATTTATCAGTATTCTGATAACAAAAAATACTTATATTGAAGTTTTGATTAATTTTAAATCTAAAAAATGAATGGTAGTAAGACAGGTATTGAAAACTATATTTTGATTTGAAATTCTCTATAAAGCCGATTTTCAAAATCTGCGAAACGACGATTTAATGTTGAACGCGCAATAGTGGCTGAAAAATAATCTAGGGGGATCAAATTGGCTGAACCAAGGTTATCAATAATAAAAAATTGGCCGTGAGGTTTATAGCCTAATTGATAAACAATATTATAAGTTTTTAGTGCCATTGTTGCTATGGCTTCTTCATAGATTGTTTTTTTAAATTGTTCATAGGCAATTCTCATATTTTTTTTATGTTTTAAAAGTATGTTTTTATTTTTTAGGTAATACTCTAATGTATGTGAAACATTCCCTGTTTTATCTTTAATGAGTTGGAAAACATACCCTAAGCCGAAATTAGTTTCTTGGGTTCCATAATAATGAGAAATAGTGTTGGTACTTAAACTTTTTTTATATAACCGCTTGTAATAGCGTATTTCTCGTAGCGTTTCTTTATCACTTCTCCCATTTAAATGCACTTTGATGCATAAATCATCATACTCTGGATGTTGATAGCAAGCACGTTGCCGACCCGCAGCTATCAACTGTTTGGGGGATAGGTAAATTTTAGTAGCAAGGTTTTTTTTCATATTAATAAATACTTATTTTATAAGTTAAATACAAAAATGATTTGTAAACAATAAATATGACGTTTTTTACAATATATAGGGCTGATTTTAATAGATAAAATTCTAAAGATGTTGCATTTCGTGTGGTAATAAAAAAGTCATTTAAATAGGTGATTTTATTTTGAGTAATAACGATTCAAAAAAATAAAAAACTACGACTATAAATGAAATCACTAATATTTCGTTGAGATTAGTATGTCGTCCTCAGTCACGCAGAGTGAAAAATATTTTAAGTATAAATAAATCACGAAAAGTGACGATAACTTAACTTTAAGAGGGCGATTCTTATGGATAACTCAGTAAAAAAAATTGTAGCGACTATTTTTACAGTAACAGTATTGGTTTCAAGTTTTTCGGCAGTAGCATCAAAAAATAGTGGGATGAAACGTGCTAGCTCTGGTGTCATTTTATTTACAGGAGCGATTGTCGCGCCACCTTGCATGATAGAAGCAACGCCTAAAAGTGTGATAACCAAATGTTGGAGTGATACTGGAGATGAAAAAACGACGTCTGTTGATATTCGAAAACTCAGAGGGCAAACAACACTACTTCCTAATTCAAAGGGAACTCAAGAGTTTAATTGGATAAACAAAGACCATACATTGGGAATCTATACGATTAAATATGATTAAACATGAGTGAAGCCGAAGAGCAGGTCGTTAGGAGGGGATAATGCTAAGTGATTGTGGCATATGCCTATGAACAATTAATTCATAGGCATATAAGGTCATAGGTTAGATAACATATTGTAATTAATCACAACGCCCCATATAACGGCGTTCAGGGATATGGATACGAATTTTTTCGCCACTCGATAAATACTCAGGAACTTGGATAGTAAGCCCTGTAGCCATAGTCGCAGGCTTAGTTCTGGCACTAGCTGATGCACCTTTAATGCTAGGTGTTGTTTCCATTATGACCATATCAACGGTTTGAGGAAGTTCTAAAGCCAAGACTTGACCTTCTATGGTAAGCACTTGCATTCCGGGCAAACCCTCTTCAGGGATGAACAATAGGTCTTCTTCAATATCTGATTTTTTGAACATGTAAGGAGTGTAGTCTTCATTATCCATAAAAACATATTCATCACCGTCAATATAAGAAAAAGTCACTCCACGGCGTGTTAACGAAATCGTTTCTAAAATATCATCTCCTTTGAAACGTTCCTCAACTTTTTGGCCAGTTTTGATATCTGTAAAACGCATTTTATACAAGGTACTTGCGCCACGAGCACTAGGTGCTTGAATATCAATATCTTTTACAAGTAGTAATTTGCCATTATAGTTAACTGCTAAACCGCGTTTAATTTCATTGGCCTTGGCCATAAATAACCTTCTTTGGGATTGTCAAAAAGAGTGCGACAAAATTACTCGCAGATAAGCGATTAGGCAAGATGTTGCGGTTAATTTTCGGTGAAAAATTTTATGGGAAAGGGAATGGTGAATATTGCGTAAAAGCGATATTCACCAAAGGCCGTTAATAAATAGGGAGTAAACCAGCTAAAGATAACAAATGTGCTACAGCATTAATCACACCAAATAAGATAACGAAAACAATAATAAATGTTCCACCAGGTGCTTTATAACTATTATTTGGATAGCGTACACGGCTCGCTTTTGCCATTAGAGCAGGGACAATTACCGCCCAGATGGTTGCTGCTAGCCCTGCAAAACCAATGGCATAAATAAAACCATTTGGAAAAATTAACGCAAGGATGGTAGGCGGTACAAAGGTGACTAAAACAGATTTGAAACGCCCTTGTTGATTGTCCTTAAATTTAAAGAAGTCTGCAATAAAATCAAATAAGCCAAGAGAGACACCTAAGAATGAGCTGGCTAACGCCATATAAGAAAACAAGTTTAGGAATTGTGAAATAAAACTGTTTTTCGTCGAGATATTCATTTGAGTCAACAGGGCATCAATATTATTGCCACTTTCTCTTATCTCAATAAAGGCAGAGCGTGGGATATTGCCTTGGATGGCATACTGCCACAAGATATAGATAACAACCGTAATGGTTGCTCCAAACACTAAACTCATGACTACACTGCGACTGTCTTTATTATAATATTTAACTAGCCCAGGTACATTGCCATGATAACCAAAAGAGGTTAATAAATAAGGTAATGCGGCGAGAGCGTAAGGTAAATACTGATGATCACTTTGTTCAACTTGGTTAAATAAAATGGCAGGAGATGCCGTTGAGATCATCCCACCAATTGACATGATAAATGTGATAACCATACCACCGATTAAAATAGTACTTAACCTATCTACAGCACGAGTAGAAAGCCAAACAATAAAAGCGACGATGAAGGCAAAAATAAAGCCTGCACCCGCTTGTGGAATTTGTATATGACCTGACAAGTTTGCGGTAATGATAGAACTACCCGCGGAAATGTAGGCGTAAGTCAGTATGTAGAGAACAAAGGTGACGGATAAGCTATTAATTGAATTCCAAGTTGTTCCCAACAGGTCTTTGACCATAGTGTGAAAACTGGCTCCAGCAGGGTAATTCATATTTGCTTCTAGGATCATTAATCCCGAAAGTAACATACAAATAAATGTATAGATTAATAACACGACTGAGCCTGAAAACCATACACCTGAAGTCACCATTGGAATTGAAAACATACCCGCACCGACTGCAGTCCCTGCGATAATCATTGCACCACCCAAGATGGAAGGGCGTTTGTGTTGTGTTGTAGTATCAACGGCCATGGTGGCTCCTAATAGAATGTTTCACTGTACTAGCTAAATGATACGGTAAGCACATGACGTTGTAAATATGGTAAAGGCAATTAAATAGGAAAAAGCGAGTAATAAGAAAGAGATGAATAAAAAACGTACAAACAAAATCGTTTATACGTTAAAGGTTAATATTAGGCTTTATGGTGATAAAGATTCTGGTTTAGCCAAAGGTCAATGGCATTGCGGCTGGCTTCAAAGTGAGGCTCAGGTAATGCATCAGGTGAAACCCACATTAGGCTTTCACATTTGTCTGTTTCCATTATTTGAGGTGCAACTTCACCATTGTATTCAACATGCATACAAATAGAGACCGTATGCTTCCCTTCTTGTTGATAAGTTTGCAAGTTATTACTGATACCAAATACGGTTGGTGCTTGAATATCAATACCGATTTCTTCTTTTATTTCACGAATAGCGCAATGTTCGAATGTTTCCCCAGGGTCAACATGCCCCCCAAAAATTGACCAGTAAGGGGCATGTTTACTGCTGCGTTTACCCATGAGTATTTGCCCGTGCGAATTGGTGATGATCACACCGACACCGACGACGACGTTAACAGGCTCAGACATATTTTCTCCTGATTATTTTATTTTTTAGCGCGCTGATTTTGCCATGGTACAACAGAAAAACAAGCAGGGAAAAATACAAATATCACTGAAAACAATATGCTTTAATGTTATAACTATGATTATATTTTAAGATACGATAATCATGATAAGGGAGATTAGTGGTTATGACTCGCCGGGTTGCTACAATTACATTAAATCCTGCTTACGACCTTGTAGGGCTGTGTTCTACAATCGAAGTTGGTGAAGTCAATTTAGTCAAAACCGCTAGCCTCAATGCGGGTGGTAAAGGTGTAAACGTAGCGAAAGTGCTGCGTGATTTAGGCATTGATATCACAGTTAGTGGTTTTATGGGGAAGGATAACCAAGAAGAATTCCAACATTTTTTCAGTGAAAATGGGATGGCTAATCGCTTTAGTATGGTACCGGGACGTACACGTATTAATGTAAAACTTACTGAAAATAATGGGGAATCAACAGATTTTAATTTTTCAGGTTTTGATGTAAGTAAAGAGGATTGGAACCGCTTTTCTACAGAGTCATTAAATTGGCTAGGCCATTTTGATATGGTTGTCGTTAGCGGCAGTTTACCAAATGGTATTGACCCTGAAGAATTTACTCGTTGGATGACCAGACTTCGGCAATTATGTCCATGTATTATTTTTGATAGTAGCCGAGAGGCCTTGAAAGCCGGTCTTAAAGCATCACCTTGGTTAGTAAAACCGAATAGACATGAATTAGAGAGCTGGGTTGGTAGAAAACTTCCTGATTTAAAAGATGTTATTGCAGCAGCCCATGAATTACGTGATAAGGGCATTTCTCATGTTGTCATTTCATTAGGAGAAGAAGGGGCTTTGTGGGTAAATGCCTCAGGGTCTTGGTTGGCCAAACCACCTCATTGTGATGTGATAAGTACGGTAGGGGCTGGGGACTCAATGGTTGCTGGGCTTGCTTATGGTTTACTCAATGGGGAGTCGAGTGAGCATACATTACGTATGGCGACGGCTATTTCCGCGTTATCAGTTTCTCAGCCCGATGTTGGGTTAAAAAATCGTAATAAATTAGCGGATATGATGGCTAAAATTGAGATGAAATCATTGTAATTGGTGAAAAATAGCCAGTTCGCGGCATTAACAATGTGGTGTTTTCGATATTATAGTCAAGCTCTAGGGCTAACCTAGAGCTTAACAATAAAGTATTAGTTTTGTTGCTGAGATTTCAACCATGCAATTTCTTGCGGCCAAATATCTGGGTTGATCGTTTCTAAAATCAAAGGGATACCATCAAAACGCTTATCTTGCATAATGTAGGTGAATGGTGTGAAGCCAATATTTCCCTCACCTAAACTATGATGGCGGTCAACACGGCTGGCGAATTCGCTTTTTGCATCATTAAGGTGCATTCCTTTCAGAAATTCAAAACCGACAATGTCAGAAAATTGTGTAAAGGTGTTATCGCAATCTTCAATCGTGCGTAAATCGTAACCTGCTGCGAACGCGTGGCAAGTGTCAATACAAACGCCAACACGGCTTTTATCTTTTACACCTTCAATAATTTTAGCTAAGTGAGTGAAGTCAAACCCCAAGTTAGTACCTTGCCCTGCCGTATTTTCAATAACAGCAGTGACACCTTCTGTTTCAGCAAGAGCAATATTAATCGACTCGGCAATTCGAGCTAAGCAGTCATCAACCTCAATTTTTTTTAAGTGGCTTCCTGGATGAAAGTTAAGTAAACCGATGCCTAATTGTTCACAACGTTGCATTTCATCAATAAATGCAACCCGTGATTTTTCCAAAGTTTCAAACTCTGGGTGACCTAAGTTTATTAAGTAACTGTCATGGGGGAGAATTTGCTGTTTGCCATAACCGTATTTTGTACAGTTATCTTTAAACTTGCGGATCACTTCTTCACTTAGTGGTGCGGCTTTCCACTGGCGTTGGTTTTTAGTGAATAACGCGAAAGCCGTTGCTTCGAGTTCATGGGCGCGAATAACAGCCTGATCAACGCCACCAGATGCGCTGACGTGTGCTCCAATATATTTCATTTTTGACTCCTTTTTGTGGGAGTATGCCATTAATAAGCTAATAAATGAAATCAACAAAAAAGCCACCGGTTAAGGTGGCTAATAATAAGAATATAAATCGTTAAAAGATATTTTGGATCATCACATTAATTAATAACCCACCCACAATTAACCAAACAAATAAAATCAATGCCATCAGTAACGGCTTAATACCTGCTTGGCGAATGGCACTAACATGGGTGGTTAAGCCTAATGCGACCATCGCCATTGCGAGTAAAATAGTATCTAATGCGATGATTTGTTGAACTAATACACTAGGCAATAAGTGTAATGAATTAAAACCTGCTACAACGATAAAGAATACAGCAAACCAAGGAATAGTAATTTTGCTTTTTTGGTTGCTTGCCGTTTGATTGTGGCTTGCTTTTCGACTCAAAAAGGCAGATAAAATAATTAAGAACGGTGCAAGCATCATGACACGGATCATTTTAGCGATCACGGATGCATTTTCTGCGTCAGTACCTATGGTGTGACCAGCAGCAACAACTTGTGCAACTTCATGAACCGTTGAGCCAATATAAATACCAAATGTTTCTTCAGTCGCAGGGAACCAACCAAAGTGGGCATTTAATTGGTACATCCAAGGGTAGACAAATATACAGATTGTCCCGAATATGACGACAGTTGAAACGGCAACCGCGACTTTACTTGCGGAGGCTTTTACCACCGGTTCAGTTGCCATGACTGCTGCAGCACCACAAATACTGCTTCCTGCACCAATCAGCAATGTTGTTTCTTCATCAAGACCGAATACTTTTTTACCCAGCCAATAAGCTAATAAGAATGTCGATGTTAATGTTAAGGCATCAATGATGACGCCTGTTGCACCTACATCAGTAATTTGCTGAAAAGTAAGACGGAACCCGTACAGAATGATCCCCGCTCGAAGGAAATAGTGCTTAGCAAATTTAATACCACTGTCACAAGATTTGCTCGCAACAGGATAAAAAGTATTACCAACAACGATGCCTAATAAGATAGCAAGGGTTAATGCACCTAAACCGATATCCATAAACCAAGGCTGTTCGCCGAGGTAAATTGAGATAGCCGTTAAAATACCAGCTAAAATAATGCCTGGTATTAATTTAAAAATAGGATGCAGGCTATTTTGCTCTAAGCTGTTAGCTTCACTTTTATTCATGACAATGCTCTTCATTACCGCTTATAAGATTTGGTAATAAGCATATAATAAAATCAATAATAATTTAAATTCATTATTTGTGTATAATCTATCGAAAAAATTGATTATAAGTTTCTTCTGGAATATTGCTAATAAATCATTAATATTAACAATATTATTACAAATACTAAAAATCACGTTGGGGCTTACCTTTATGCGAATTACACTTAGGCAACTTGAGGTCTTCACGGAAGTATTAAAAAGTGGCTCCACGACGCAAGCATCTCAATTATTAGCACTTTCTCAATCTGCAGTAAGTGCGTCGCTAACGGATTTAGAAGGTCAATTAGGTGTTCAGCTATTTGACCGCGTGGGTAAACGACTTGTTACAAACGAGCACGGAAGGCTTTTATACCCTAAAGCATTAGCATTATTAGAACAAGGGTTAGAAGTCGAGCAATTATTTAAGAAAGAGATGGGCGCCGTGCGTCTCGCAGCAAGTACGACGATTGGCAACTATATGCTACCGGAAATTTTAGCGGGTTATCGTCATGACCACCCTGATATTCCTTTGGAACTGTTTATTAGTAATACAGAAGAAGTTATCAAAGGTGTCATGGAGTTTAGAGCCGATGTCGGTTTAATCGAGGGGGTTTGCCATAGCCCTGAGTTGATTTCTAAACCGTGGTTAAAAGATGGATTGGTTGTTTTTGCTTCACCACAAAACCCACTAGCAAATAAAAAAGTATCACTAAAAGATTTACAAGATGCTCCATGGATTTTGCGGGAAAGGGGCTCAGGGACAAGAGACGTTCTTGACCAACTATTATTTGCTCACCTTCCCGGGTTTCATATTTTAATGGAGCTTGGAAATTCAGAAGCGATTAAACACGCTGTTCGTTTCGGTATGGGGATCAGTTGTTTATCAAGGCGTGTTATTGAAGAACAATTGGAAAATGGTTCATTAGTGGAATTAGAAATAGAAGAACTGCAATTAGAAAGAACCTTATATTTGATTTACCATCGTCAAAAGCACCTTTCGAACGCGATTACTAATTTGCTAGCCTACTGTAATTAAAAATCCTCGTCATCTTTTAACTTGTCGCGTTGTTGGCTGTAATCGACTATCCAAGTCACATACTGGTGTATGCTCCTTGGATAGTCTCATTTGCCGTCTAGCGACAAGCCAAAATATTTAGAGGATTGCAATGAATGTGTTGTGATTGCGATAACGCGTTTTACTTATAATTTGCTACGGATTATGAAGGTATCTTATAACAGCAAAGAGTTGCTTAGTTCTGGCAGTCTATTTTGCTAGAATTCCTCCGATATTAGCTGAATAATAAAATACAGGGAACAAATGTCAGAACAACATACCAATACTATCTCGCAAGGCGGCCCACAAAAGCTACGCCGTGAATTAAAAGCACGCCACCTTGCGATGATTGCTATCGGGGGCTCAATCGGTACCGGTTTATTTGTCGCATCAGGTGCAACCGTTGCACAGGCAGGTCCTGGTGGGGCACTTCTTTCATACGCTATCATCGGTTTAATGGTTTACTTTTTAATGACCAGCTTAGGTGAGTTAGCTGCTTATATGCCAGTTTCAGGTTCATTTGCGACCTATGGTGCTAAGTATGTTGATGAAGGCTTTGGTTTCGCATTAGGTTGGAACTATTGGTATAACTGGGCGGTCACTATTGCGGTTGACCTTGTAGCAGCGCAATTAGTGATGACTTATTGGTTCCCAGATACCCCCGGCTGGATTTGGAGTGCAATATTCCTTGCTATTATTTTCTTGCTAAACTTTATTTCAGTTAAAGGGTTTGGTGAGGCTGAATATTGGTTCTCCTTAATTAAAGTCACTACCGTCATTATTTTTATTGTCGTGGGCGTGTTAATGATTTTCGGCATCATGAATGGTGCAGAAAATGCAGGATGGCATAATTGGGAAATCGGTGATGCACCTTTTGCTGGTGGCTTTTCAGCGATGATTGGTGTTGCAATGATTGTTGGTTTCTCCTTCCAAGGTACTGAACTAATCGGTATTGCTGCAGGGGAATCAAAAGATCCGGCAAAAAATATTCCAAAAGCGGTACGTAAGGTTTTCTGGCGTATTCTGTTATTTTACATTTTTGCAATTCTGATTATTAGTTTGATCATTCCTTATACCGACCCTAATTTATTGCGTAATGACGTTAAAGATATCAGTGTAAGTCCATTTACATTGGTATTTGAAAATGCAGGTTTACTCTCCGCAGCGGCAGTAATGAATGCCGTCATTTTAACCGCGGTTTTATCGGCGGGTAACTCAGGGATGTATGCATCCACCCGTATGTTGTATACCTTAGCGCGTGAAGGTAAAGCTCCGCGTATTTTTGCCCGCCTATCAAAAGGTGGCGTACCACGCTATGCTTTATTAGCTACAACAATTATTGCCGGTCTATGCTTTTTAAGTTCGATGTTCGGTAATCAAACCGTTTATTTATGGTTATTGAATACGTCGGGAATGACGGGTTTTATTGCATGGTTAGGAATTGCGATTAGCCATTATCGTTTCCGTAGAGGGTACATCGCACAAGGTAAAGATCTTAACGATTTACCATATCGCTCAGGCTTCTTCCCGGTCGGCCCTATTTTTGCATTTATTTTATGTTTAACGATTACGTTAGGTCAGAACTATCAAGCCTTCTTAGAAGATAGGATTGATTGGGTTGGGGTAACAGCGACTTATATCGGAATTCCGCTATTTTTAGCCATATGGTTTGGTTATAAAATTGCCAGAAAAACCACATTTATTCGCTATAAAGACATGAACTTTCCAAGTTACAAAGAAAATTTAGATAAATAAAATTCGTATCTTGTTTACTAAAATAGCACCTCCATTGAGGTGCTATTTTTTTATCACGCCAGAATAAAATGTTAGAAGTGCCAAATTAGCAGGTTAATTTGGCAAGATGCATAACTTTTCGATATGGCTCACACAATTTCATTGAGTTAAGTCATGTTAGATTCAATAATCGTATTGATAAGTATTCTTATTTGCTTTATTGTTACCGCAATAAAAAATTCAGTCAATGAGGTTGATGGTGGAGCTTAATACTATGTCGTCGGTAGCCAAGAAATCAGTAGCTAGGTCGGTAGTAAAAGGAATAAGTTTAGCATTATTAGTGAGTGCAAGTTTGAACTCGTGGGCCGCTACTGTAACTGATGTTGCAGGCCGTACTGTTGAAGTTCCTGATAATGTTAATCGTATTTTACTTGGCGAAGGGCGTTTATTTAGCGCTATAGCTCTCCTTGAAGGTGATAAACCCATTGAACGTATCGTAGGCTGGCAAGGGGATTTGCGTAAATTAGACCCGCAAACGTATGCGGTTTATAAAGCGAAATTTCCAGAAATTGATAATATTCCTCTAATTGGTAATACCAGTGCCGATAGTGTCAGTTCAGAAAAAGTATTAACACTAAATCCCGATATCGCCATTTTTGGTCTGTCAGGGCATGGTCCGGGCAAAAATAGTGAATTAGTGAACCAGTTAGAAAAAGCGGGTGTGCCTGTCATTTTTGTCGATTTCCGTGACAACCCATTGAAAAATACATTGCCGAGTATGCGTTTACTCGGTCAAGCGTTAAATCGGGAACAGGTAGCCAATAAATATATCGATTTTTATGAAAAAAACCAAAAGCTAGTCACCGATATTACCGCTAAAGTTCCGGAAGATAAAAAACCGACGGTGTTCATTGAATTAAGAGCCGGTGCTTTTGAAGATTGTTGTGGTACTGCAGGTGACGGTAACATGGGGAACTTTATTGACTTAGCGGGTGGGAAAAATATTGCTAAGGGGGTATTGCCCGGCGCATTAGGTACAATGAACCTTGAGAAGGTCATTGCATCAGACCCCAGTATTTATATCGCATCTGGTGTCAAAGCACCGGGTAGCAAAGATGTTGGTGTTCAATTAGGCGCTCAAGGTACTTTAATTGATGCGAAAGAAAGTCTAAAAAGGGTCACAGAACGTAAAGGCATTAATTCATTATCAGCCATTAAAGATAAGCAAGATTACGCTATCTGGCATAACTACTATAACTCTCCATACAATGTGATTGCGACACAAGTATTTGCTAAATGGTTTTATCCTGAGCAATTTGCGGATTTAGACCCGCAAAAAACACTTGAACAGCTGCACAGTGAGTTTCTCGCAGTAGAACCAAGTGGTGTATATTGGGTCAGCGAAAAGCAATGAGAGTAGGTGGGAATTAATGAGTATTACAAGTGAACCGATAGCAGCTGCAGAGCAAGCCATCAAACAAGCTGATAATGGTGTGAAGCAGCATTATCAAAATATGTTACGCCGTAGGCTAACATGGATTGGGGTTATTGTTGCTGCAATTTTATTATCTTTAATTATTGATTTTACGTTGGGCCCTTCGGGCTTATCTCTTGAACGATTGTGGCAAACCTTGGTAACACCAGAAACGGTGGATGCAGGGACTCGGGTTATTGTTTGGGATATTCGGTTGCCATATGCATTGATGGCTGTTGTTATCGGTATGTCATTAGGGCTTGCTGGGGCAGAGATGCAAACGATTTTAAACAACCCGCTGGCGAGCCCATTTACTTTAGGTGTATCAAATGCGGCGGCTTTTGGTGCTGCTCTAGCCATTGTTTCAGGTATCGCAATTCCAGGGGTGCCTGACCAATGGGTAATATCGGCAAATGCCTTTATTTTTGCACTACTAGCAGCGTTGATGCTAGATGCGGTTACCCGCTGGACTCGAGTTGCTACTTCCGGTGTGGTTTTATTTGGTATAGCTTTGGTATTTACATTTAATGCATTGGTTTCCATGATGCAATTTATTGCGACGGAAGATACCTTACAAGGGCTTGTTTTCTGGACGATGGGGAGCCTTTCAAAAGCGACATGGGTAAAACTGGGCGTGATGGCGCTAGTTTTCGCCTTAGTTTTCCCAATTGCGATGATGAGTTCATGGAAGTTAACGGCCTTAAGGCTCGGTGAGGATAGGGCTATTAGCTTTGGTATTGATGTCCGGCGGCTAAGGCTGACAACGTTATTGCGGATCAGTATTTTGTCTGCATTGGCGGTTGCGTTTGTTGGGCCGATTGCCTTTATTGGGCTGGTTGCACCACATATTGCCCGTTTGATATTTGGTGAAGATCACCGCTTTTATCTGCCAGCAAGTGCATTAATTGGAGCATTAATTTTATCGATGGCATCTATTGCCTCGAAGAACATTATTCCAGGTGTGATTATTCCTGTGGGTATTGTGACATCGTTAGTGGGTGTTCCGTTCTTCTTAAGTATTATTTTACGTCATCGGGGTAATGTATCATGAGTGGCTTGATTATTAACCAATTTAATGCAGGCTACCCAAAACGTGCAGTGATTGAAAACTTATCGACCGATATTTTACCCCGAGGAAAGATCACGGTATTACTTGGGCCAAATGGGAGTGGTAAATCAACATTATTACGCTCTTTAGCTGGCTTAAATAAGGCAACGGGGCAGTTATTATTGGACGGCTTGGATCTCACGCAGCAGAATTTTGCTCAACGTGCGCAAAATGTGGTGTATTTACCGCAAACATTACCTGCGGGGGTTCACTTATATGTTTTAGAGTCTGTCATTGTTGCTCAGCGTGCCTCGGGTGGTTTGAGTAATCAAAATAATAAAGACGAAGTCATGCATTTATTACGCCAACTTGGTATTGAACATTTGGCATTAAGTTATTTAGATCAACTTTCAGGTGGCCAAAAACAATTAGTCGGTTTGGCACAATCATTAATTCGTCAACCAAATTTATTATTATTGGACGAACCTTTAAGCGCTTTAGATTTAAATTATCAATATCATGTGATGGATTTAGTGGCAAAGGAAACTAAACGTCGAAATATAATTACCGTTGTGGTTGTTCATGATATTAATATTGCGTTAAGACATGCGGAACATGTATTAATGCTTAAGCAAGGGAAACTCATCGCACAGGGAGAGCCTGCTGAGGTTATCACGCCTGAAAGCCTTGCAGAGGTTTACGGTGTAAGAGGGCGTATTGAAAGGTGTTCGCAAGGGGTACCTCAAGTGTTAATTGATGGGCTAGTTGATAAATTAGCAAGTTAATACCGCACAATAAATGATGTGCTTGTGGCGTCGTGCGGCAAGCACATTAATAAAGAAAAAGGGGCAATATAAAAAAACAAACGAATTAAATATTAAGATTAATTACCCACAGGAAATTTAATTGATTTATAAATGGTTTTTTACCATGAATTTCTTATGGGTATTTAAATATCCAAATAATAAAAAGCGTTTTAAAATTTAATGCAATCAATGTGAGCAAATCAATTCATATATAAAAAATATCTCTTGGAGAGTTGGGAATGGTTGTTTTTAATAAAAGAAAAGTTGCAATTAGCATAATTGCCGCTATCGCTGCGACACCTGCATTTGCTGATGACAGTAAAGATAAAATCTATGTAACGACTGCATCAGGTTATCAGCAAAAAATTGAAGATGCCCCAGCATCCATTTCAGTAGTAACGCGCGAACAACTTGAAACTAAAGCTTACCGTGATGTGACTGACGCTTTAAAAGATCTTCCTGGGGTACAAGTCACCGGAGGAGGAAGTAAAGCTGATATTAGTATTCGTGGTATGGATGCTAAATACACCATGATTATGGTTGATGGAAAACGAATTGACTCACGTAGTACCCGCCCAAATAGTGACGGTTCAGGTATTGAACAAGGCTGGTTACCGCCATTACCAGCTATAGAACGCATTGAAGTGGTGCGCGGACCAATGTCTTCACTATATGGCTCTGATGCGATGGGCGGTGTCATTAATATTATTACACGTAAAGTAGGAAAAAAATGGAACGGTAGCTTGCGTGCAGATACGACAATTAACTCTCATCGAGACTCAGGGAATGAAGGACAAGGCAGTTTTTATGCATCAGGTCCATTAGTTGATGGTTTGTTGGGAATGAAAGTGAATGGAATTTATTCAAAACGTTGGGAAGATAAATTTGTTGGTGGATATAATGAGCAAAAGATAGGAGCTATTGGAACAACTCTGACATTAACGCCGGATGAATTTAACACCTTTGATTTTGATTTCAAACATGATGAACAAGAAAGAAATACAACAGCTGGAAAGTCAGGTAATTTAATTTGTACTAAAAAAGTAAATGAAATTCCAACAAAGTACCGTTGTGAAGATTCAAATGTAACATATCGTAAAAATAATTACGCATTAACACATAATGGTATTTATGATTGGGGGGCAATGGAAACATTTGTTCAACGTGACGAAACCAAAAACCCAAGCCGTAAAATGGAATATAACGATACATTGGTTAAAAACCAGACAGTCTTTAATCTTGGTGACCACACCTTAAGTATTGGTGGCCAATATCGTTATGAAGATTTGCGTGATAAAGGTAACAAATTAGCTTCGGCAGGGGGAATTGATTCGTTAACTCGTTATAGCTGGGCATTATTTGCTGAAGATGAGTGGATGATGACCAATGATTTAGCGTTAACAGGCGGCATCCGTATGGATAAGGATGAAAACTTTGGGTCACATTGGACTCCTAGATTATATGGAGTCTGGCATGCTACTGATGAGTGGATTATAAAAGGAGGGGTTTCTACGGGCTATCGCTCTCCAGAATTAAGGCAAGTTGCTCCTAATTGGGGACAAGGTACAGGTGGTGGCGGTGACCCCGCTGTTATCATCGGTAATCCAGCCTTAAAACCAGAGAAAAGTGTTACTGAAGAAATTGGTTTTATCTGGAATAACCAAGATAATTTAAATGTTGGTGTGACATTCTTTAATACAGAATTTAAAGATAAAATAATGGAAATTCGCAAGTGTACTGATTCTACGGGGGATAAACCAGGGACAGTTGCAAGTGGCGAATGTATGTATGATGGTGAAGCTTATAAATTTATTAGCAGCCGTGAAAACGTCGATAAAGCTAATCTAAGAGGGGCAGAACTGACTTTTAATTGGGATATTACCAGTGACCTCATTTTTGCCGCTAACTATACCTATTCTGATTCTGAGCAAAAAAGCGGAACATTTAAAGGGAAGCCACTGAGTCGGACACCAAAACATATGGCGAATGGTTCGTTAACTTGGCAAGCAACTGAAGACCTTCAATTGTGGAACCGTGTCAACTTTAACGGAAAAAGTAGCTCTTATCTTTCTAGAACAAGTATGAGTGAAGAAAGACCTTCTTATACGTTTGTTGACATAGGCGCTAGCTATAATATCGATAAAAATATTAATTTAGTGGCGGGTATGTACAATATCTTTGATAAGCGCTTGACTGTTGAATCAAATGATAAAGTTCTTGATGGTCGTCGTTACAACTTTGGTATCAACTACAACTTCTAATCGTATAATTAATCTCGATTAATCCAAACCCTTTGGCTTCTACCAAAGGGTTTTTTGCTGATTAAAACCTGATTAAAACCATAAGAAAAAAAAGTTATAAGCAGATAGGGCAAAAAGTCAGAAATAATCAAAATTTCTCATCGAAAATAGGGTGATTTGTTAACAATTTAACTTGCTATTTGTGGTTATGGCGTGCAAAATGCGCGAACTAAAAAATAACTGATGCTTAATCAAATGAAGCATCGGTTTTTTTGTTTTTAGGAACGTTCATTCTAGCGGGGCCGGACATAGAGCCGGAGAGATAATTTTAATATTTACGTGTAGCAAACATTTTACGCTACCGATTTGAGGAATGCTTTTATGGCTTACTTTTTCGCATTCGCAGCAGGGCCAGGCGCTGGCGGCTGCCGTATCGATGACTACGGGGCTCTCGGTGGCTTCGCTCACACGCCTTTCTCCCTTTCTTCGTTTTTCTCTGCCTATAGGCAGATGCAAAGTCTTCCCAGTAACTGTCGATTAAGCCGAAGTAGTATGCAATCGAAAGTTATGGGAGGGCTTGATAATGTCAAATAATACTCCAATTCCATTAGACATTGGTCACAACCAAACCGGTGCGAATAATCGCGTACAACTTGCAAAAACGTTAACGCTTGTACAAGTGGTCATGATAGGTATCGCCTATATCCAACCGATGACCATCTTCGATACTTTCGGTATGGTATCAGATAAGACCGGTGGACACGTTCCAACTTCATACATTATTGCATTAGCGGCGATACTGTTTACGGCTCTGAGCTACGGTAAGCTGGTGAAACGCTTCCCATCTGCTGGCTCAGCGTATACTTATGCTCAAAAATCAATGAGCCCGCATATCGGCTTCTTGGTGGGCTGGACATCTTTGTTGTCCTACATTTTCATGCCAATGATTAACATATTATTGGCTAAAATTTATTTGCAAGACATTTTCCCCAATGTGGAGCCAGCGATATTTGTCGTTGGGCTGGTTATTTTAATGACCGCGGCTAACTTACGTGGTATCAACGTAATCGCCAACCTAAGTACAGTCATTGCGATTATCCAAATTGGGGTAATGGCCGTGTTTACAGGCTTAGTGATCCACGGTGTTTCAAATGGCGAGGGGTCGGGAGAAATTTGGACCTTTAACCCATTTGGTAATGAAAAAACTGAAATGATCCCATTGATAGCTGGGGCTACCATTTTGTGTTTTTCATTCTTAGGCTTTGACGGTTTAAGTTCATTGTCAGAAGAAACGCCAAACGCAGGTAAAGTGATCCCTCGTGCTATTTTCTTAACGGCACTTATTGGGGGGGTTATCTTTATTACGGTTTCCTTCTTCTTACAACAATATTTTCCAGACGTATCACGCTTTAAGAATATCAATGAAACTCAGCCAGATATTATGCGCTTTGTTGCTGGTGCATTCTTCCAGTCAATTATTTTGGTATTCTCATGCGTGACAGTATTAGCTTCAGGAATGGCAGCCCACGCAGGTAGTGCTCGTTTAATGTATGTAATGGGCCGCGATGGGGTATTCCCAGAAAAAGTTTTTGGCTATGTTAGTCCAACATGGCGTACACCGGCATATAACGTATTGATGGTCGGTTTCTTAGCGTTAGGGGCAATTTGGTTTGAAATGGATTTTGCGACTGCATTAATCAATTTCGGGGCATTAATTGCATTTACCTTTGTTAATATTTCTGTGATTAGCCAATTCTTTATCCGTGAACGTCGGATGACAGGCTTCAAAAATATTTTGAATTACTTAATTTTACCCGTTATAGGTACACTAACAGTGTGCGTTTTATGGTTAAATATTGAAGAAGATTCAATGGTTTATGGACTGATTTGGACAGCAGTTGGTTTAGTTTATATGGCTATACTGACTCGCATGTTTAAGAGACCGATGCCGCAGATGAGTGATATCTAGTTATTTTCTACTAATGGAATAGCGCCTTTTGGCGCTATTTTTGTTTCAATAATGTATGCAAGTTGTAACTTGTTATCGCGAATATTCTTATTGACTGATATACCCAACTCCTCATAATTCAACTATAAGAATTTTAAGGAGAATTTATGAATCCCTTCCATTTTGATGTTACTACACAAGAACAGCCTTTTTACAAAATTGATATTCAATACACCCCTTCAAGTTATAAAGAAATGATAACTGATTTTAAAAATAACTTAATTCGTAATTATAAAAGAAAGTTTAAACTTATTAGGTGGGTAGTATTTATTGAGTTATTTTTAATCGCAGCATCATTTATACGCTTTACGTTTGATGACCCGCAATATTTTCATAAAAACATACCTTATTACCACACAATAATGCAAACAGTGGGTATCACATTTATTATTTTTGGGTTGTTTATATTAGCGTTTAAAATTGGGTTAAAGGGGGCTGTATCATTACAAGAATCGTATCTTAGCAAAGGATTAATTAAAGAGGAGGATATTAATCACTATACTTTTTACCCTGAAGGCTTTGTATTTAATGAATTTAATCAAAATATGAGCCTTTACTGGGATGCTTTGCACTATGTTGCAGTCTACGATACTAGCTTAGTCTTTGCTTTTTGCCCCCCTAAAACTGAAAAAGGTAAATATACCGCAGAGTATGATGAAGTCATCATCCCATTAAAACTGATCCAAGAGAAAGATTACCTTATCAATGCACTAAAAGAGTTGGGTAAACACCATTTTGATTTTGAAGATCAAAGAAAACGTGGAACTAAAAATGTGAACTGACATACAGTGATAGCGTAAATAGGCTCAGGTATTTTTTGCCTGTTAAGAATTATTTAAGATAAAACGTGTAGCCTATCAACATCATAATATTATGTGATACTGTTGTTACAATGAATAGTTCACAAATCATCATAAACATGAATTCGATTAAGAAGGCACACAAATGAATGATGTAAAAAAACCTGAGAATCAACGATTATTACTCACCCTCAGGAATATTGTTGGTAAGAAAAACATTCTAACAGAACCTCATAAGACAGAACGTTATCGCAAAGGTTTTCGATCAGGCGTTGGGGATGCAATAGCGGTTGTATTCCCTACAACACTGCTTGAGCAATGGCATGTATTTAAAGCGTGTGTTGAAGCCGATAAAATTGTTTTAATGCAGGCGGCAAATACCGGGCTGACAGAAGGCTCAACACCAAGCGGTTATGACTATGATCGCGATATTGTGATCATCAGTACACTACGTTTGAACCAAATACAAGTCCTTCCTGAATTCAATCAAGTGGTTGCGATGCCGGGAAGTACGTTATATGACTTAGAGAAGATTCTTAAACCCTTGGGGCGTGAACCACATTCGTTGATTGGCTCATCTTGTATTGGTGCATCTGTTGTGGGCGGGATTTGTAATAGTTCTGGTGGCTCCTTAGTGCGTAGAGGCCCCGCTTATACCGAGCTTGCGTTGTATGGCCGAGTAAATGATGATGGTAAAGTGGAACTTGTGAACCATTTAGGTATTGATTTAGGGAATACCCCAGAAGAAATACTGACTAACTTACAAAACCGGGGTTATAGCAGCGAAGATGTCCATGTTAGCGAAAAACTAGCTTCTGATCATGAATATGCACAGCGTGTTCGTGATGTTGATGCAGATACGCCGTCTCGCTTTAATGCTGATGAACGCCGTTTATTTGAAGCATCCGGTTGTGCCGGTAAATTAGCAGTATTTGCAGTTCGTTTGGATACTTTTCCAGCGGATAAAAAAACACAAGTATTTTATATTGGCTCAAATAACCCCGATGTTTTAGAAGATATTCGTCGCTATATTTTGAGTGAGTTTAAAAATTTACCCGTAGCGGGTGAATATATGCACCGTGGTTGTTTCGATATTGCAGAAATTTACGGTAAAGATACCTTTTTAATGATAGATAAATTTGGCACGGATAAAATGCCAATGTTTTTCACGATAAAAGGCCGTATTGATGCGGTATTAAATAAAGTCCCATTTTTACCCTCTAATTTAATTGACCGTACTATGCAAGTACTGAGTAAATTATGGCCATCCCATTTGCCGCCGCGAATGAAAGAGTTTCGTGACCGTTATGAACATCATCTAATGCTAAAAATGGCAGGTGATGGGATTGATGAAGCTAAAGTTTGGTTAAAGTCATATTTCGCAACCGCGGATGGTGGTTATTTTGAATGTACCCCAGAAGAAGGTGCGAAAGCTTTCTTACATCGTTTTGCAGCTGCGGGGTCAGCAGTACGATACCATGCGGTACATAATAAAGACGTAGAAGATGTTTTGCCGTTAGATATTGCGTTACGACGCAATGATAGAAACTGGTTTGAAACGTTACCACCGGAAATTGAAAAGTTATTAGTCCATAAACTGTATTGTGGTCATTTTATGTGCCATGTTATGCACCAAGATTATGTGTTGAAAAAAGGTGTGGACCCAAAAGAATTAAAAGAAAAAATGTTAGCGCTATTAGATGAACGAGGGGCGCAATACCCAGCAGAACACAATGTTGGTCACTTATATAAAGCGGCACCACAGTTAAAATCATTCTATAAGCAAGCGGACCCAACGAATACGATGAACCCAGGTTTAGGGAAAACAACGAAACGGAAAAATTGGGAAGGGGATTGCGGTTGTAGCCATTCTAATGAACATTAAAACCACATTAATCTAAAATAAAAATGGGCAACGATTTTGCCCATTTTTTTACAGTTTAGCTAGCCAACTCCATTGCATAATTCACCAGTGCTTTTAATTGCTGGCAACGCTTTTCATCGTGCTGATGTTCAGCAAGTAACATCTGTATTTGTTGCATATATTCTGTTAAGCGTGCTTCACTAAAGTAATCTCTGCGATGTTGTAACCAGCGTTGTTGCTCATCATAGGATAAGGTCGTTGGGAAATTACGTGCTTTATAACGAAAAAATAATTCCTTCATTCGCTTATCTTGAAAACTTAAATCTAAAGCAGGTAATTTTTGTGGAGGTGTTTCACGAATAATATCCATGGTTGACCTGTCCGACGGGCTAAAGAAACCATTATATATTTGTGCATCGACATCAGTGACTTCGTCATAGATTTGTGGCTCACTAAATAGCTCTATTAGTTTATTACGAATATCAGGGTTTTTACGCAGGGTTTCTAAATTACGCATGCAGAGGTCACGGTCTATCCCTGTGCGTAGTGCATCATTGGGTCGAAGCGTTTTTTCTGGTGCTAATATTGGGCACTTATTAATATGCACAAGTTTGACTGGGACAGGAGACGCTCCCGCAAGTTCGGCCTTAGGCGTATACAGGCGGGTACGTAATTGCTGCACATCTAATTCGAGTAATGGGGAGATATCCGCAGATAAGTCACACATAATCACGGCATTGCGGTTGTCTGGGTGCCATGCGAGAGGAGCAACTAGGCTTATATAAGAGCGTAATGCACCGAACATTCCAGAAACATGAACAAGCGGGGAAATATCAATAATATCAATTAGTTGGCTTATTTTGTTTTTGTTTCTCATCTGATAAAAATAATCAAACATCCGAGGCTGAGCGGCTTTCAATAACTTGGCCATATTGATTGTAGCCAGTACATCAGACATCGCATCGTGAGCATTTTCATGGGCAACCCCATTGGCTTTGGTTAGGTGCTCCAAGCGCATGCTTGGTAGGCCATCTTCATTTTCTGGCCATTCAATTCCTTCAGGGCGAAGTGCAAAGCAAGCTCGCAAGGCATCAAGTAAGTCCCAGCGAGAGTTTCCTTGCTGCCAACTATAAGCGTATGGGTCATAAAAATTACGGTAGAAAATATTACGAGTCACTTCATCATCGAAACGAATATTGTTATAGCCCATAATACAGGTATTCGGCACACTGAAAGCATGGTGGATACGCTTAGCAAATTCAGCTTCATTAACCCCTTCGGATAATGCAAGTTGTGGCGTGATACCTGTGATCATGACGGCTTCTGGTTGTGGCAGATAGTCATCAGCAGGTGCACAATAGAAAACCTCAGGTTCTTCAATGATATTAAACTCTAAATCGGTACGAACACCCGCAAATTGGGCCGGCCTATCTAATGCAGGCCGTTTACCAAAGGTTTCATAGTCATGAATAAAAAAAGTGGGCTGTTTTTTATTATCTTGCAACGTTTTCACCGTTTTGATGGGTTATAAGTTGGTTCTGATAGTGATGATTTTGTTGGTATTCACTATGCTTTGTGAGTTAATGATACCTTATCTGCTGTGAAAGCTAAACTCAGACCGCCTGATTTAGTGTGGGACAATGAGGTCATGCCACAATGGGATAATGCTATTTAGTACTCGAACTTCATTCTATTTTTATTGTGAATTTAGTCACGAATATTGATTGTTAACGTTAACAAAAGTGAGTAACATCACAAATGGCAAGGTTTTTTGTAGTTTCATGAAAATGTTAACCTTAACATTAAGACAATAAAAATTATTGATAGGTGATTAGATATGAATAGTGGCTCAAAAAAGTATTATGCCTCTTTGAGTGCATTATTGTTTTTTTTCTTTTTTACATGGTCATCTACATTTTCGGTGGTTGCAATATGGCTACGTAAATATGTGGGCTTAGAGGGGTCAGATACGGGGTTTATTTTTTCTTGTATCTCGCTTGTCGCTCTCTGCGCTCAACCTTTATACGGTTTTATACAGGACAAACTAGGGCTACGGAAAAACCTACTATTATTTATTGCTATATTATTAATCGCTTCTGGGCCATTTTTTATGGTTTTTGGGTCGTTATTAAAATGGAACCTAGTGCTTGGTAGTATTCTTGGCGGGCTATTTATTGGGATGACATTCCATGCAGGGATCGGCGTTCTTGAGTCATACACTGAAAGAGTGGGGCGCTTACGAAATTTTGAATACGGTAAGGCAAGAATGTGGGGGTCTTTAGGGTGGGCTGCTGCGACCTTTTTTGCGGGGCGTAATATTAATATTGACCCTGACTATAATTTCATTATGGCGACCATTTCTGGGTTAATATTTTTAGCCATATTACTTAATTTAAAGACAGCTAATGCGGATGCATATAATAGCCTTGAACATGGGAAACCTTCAGCAATAACGGTAGGTGACGCATTGCAATTATTGGCTTTACCCCGTTTTTGGGCATTGATACTGTTTGTCTTGGGGACCTGTATTTATAGTGTTTATGACCAGCAATTTATGGTGTATTTTGCCCATCAATTTCCAGATGAGCAATTTGGCAATGAGATGTACGGTTATCTAAATTCGTTGCAAGTTTTCCTAGAGGCTGGGGGGATGTTTTTAGCGCCGTTTATTGTTAACCGTATTGGTGCTAAAAATGGCTTGTTATTTGCGAGTTCAGTGATGGCTTTGCGGATCATAGGTTCTGGCTTAGTTGACGGACCAATCATGATATCAGCAATGAAGCTATTACATGCGGTTGAGCTTCCCATCTTGTTAATCGCTATTTTTAAATATAACAGCCGCCATTTTGATAAACGTTTATCATCAACATTGTATTTAGTTGGGTTCAGTTGTGTAACTTCGATTGTTGCAAGCATTTTATCGCCATTAGCAGGATGGGGCTATGACAAAATTGGCTTTGCGGATACTTATCTTGTGATGGGGACTTTTGTGGTGGTGACAACGATATTGTCTGCTTTTTGTCTTAGAAGTGACGATATTGGCGATCAACCCATAGATAATGCGCAACAATTAAACGCCCAAGATAAAAGCGATGACGAAAATTTAGTGCTAAAAGTATAAATCAAGGTACTTTTCGAACGAATAATTAGATAAATATGCGAAACGTACTTGTAACGCGGTAGGATTAGAATGTATTGTGTTAATAGATAATAGGTTTTAAATATTGACTAGAGGGTTTTAAACATGGACAACGCTAGCAAGCCGTCTTTCCAAAATGTACTGGAATTTGTGCGTATGTTTCGTCGTAAAAACAAGATCCGTCGTGAAATTACTGACAATGAGAAAAAAATTCGTGATAACCAGAAACGAGTTTTGTTACTGGATAACTTAAGCGAATATATTAAGCCTGGGATGTCAATTGAAGAGATCCAAGCAATTATTGCAAATATGCGTAGCGACTATGATGACCGTGTTGATGATTATATCATCAAAAATGCAGAGCTCTCCAAAGAACGCCGTGAAATCTCTAAAAAGCTAAAAGAGATGGGGGAGTTACCGAGGATTGATGTTAAGTAAGTGATATTATAAGTGATAAGCCGAGGCAACCTCGGCTTATCAAAGTAACATATTGAATATAAATAATATGTTACAGTATGGTCACTTTAGCATGGGGGTGAGTTAAAAACTAAGTAGCCCCAAGTATTTATCGTTGAACTACTGTAAAATCAAAGTATTAACTTGTTTAATCAATTCTTGAGCTAATCGCTCCATTTCATTTTTATCGATAAAACCCATCGTTACCGCAGCTGCAATCAACTGACCTTCACTATTAAAGACAGGGCATGCGATTGATTGCGCCCCAGGGATCCCCTCTGTTGGTTGATAGCGCACGGCATAGCCTTGCTTGATGATTTTTTCCAACTCTTGCGGGGAGTAATAATTTGATTGAAATTGGTTATCGAACGCAGAGTAAATCAGCCCTGCCGCGCTTTTTTCTATCGGTAATGGGGTGTTGGGTAAAAAATCAATCTCAACATTTTTAAAGCTACGGTTGTACGTCACTAATGAGAGTGCTTTTCCTAAACGTGTGGCGACACCAGTCGAAACGTTTTGCTCATCACGAAATTGAATCAAGCTTTTATTGATGGTTTCTAGATAAGAACTCTCAGGTTTAACAAAATTAGCTAAAAAAGTTAAGTTACGCCCTAAGCCATACCGGCTTGTTTGTGTGTCTTGATATAACATTTGTGTGCGACACAATGAAACCAAGTATTTATGTAAACGGCTTTTCGATATGTCACAGCCTTTTGATATATCAGCTGCGCGCGCAATGCCCCCATTTTGAGCAATATAATTTAAAATGCTCACCGCTATATCAACAGAATTAACACCTTGCAGAGAATACATAGATAAACCTCAGTTTAACAAGTCCTCATATTTTACCATGAGTTGCCCTAAGCCGCTAACAACCATCACGCATAGAATACTAATACTAAAGAAGTAGTTAATTTTTACTCATAAATAATGAGTGTATTTGATATTACTCAAGTTCACCATTTGTGAATAAGGTATATATATAGTGAACTTTAAAAAGCAATGTCGAGGTTTACTATAATGAAAACAATAAATGAATTACGAATAAAACGCCGAACTCTATTAAAAGGGCTCGGCGTGGTTGGTTTAGCTACCATAGCTCCTTGTTCTTTCGCTGAGGCGAATAATAATCAACCTTTACCTAGGGTGAGATTAAAACTATCTGACTACAAAACCTTTCGATCAACTTGTGCTATGGAATGTTTGCACTGCAACCTTACAGCGTATACATACCAAGGTAAGTTGATGAAAATACAAGCAACTGAAGGGTTTAATGTTAAATGTTGTTTAAGAGGAATGAGCCGGACTAAATGGGTTTATCATGACCAACGCATAACAACACCACTATTAAGGGTCGGTGAAAAAGGGAAAGCTGAGTTCAAACCAATAAATTGGGATGAAGCTCTCGACCTTATCGAAAAAAATATCAGAGAAACGATTACCAAATATGGAAATGAAGGGCTATTCATATCGACCCATGCCGGAAATATGGATTCTATTAAAAATGATATGGGTAAAGCGTTTTTTGATTATTTAGGTGGCTCAACAAAGCAAGCGGGCTCTTTATGTTGCTCGGCAGTCACTGCTGCGATGATACCGATGCTAGGGCTACGTTATGCCGATACGCGGGATACCATCGCGGATAGTCGTTATATTTTGTGTTGGGGGAATAACCCAGCAGTGACGATGCAAGCCTATTTTAAAAACTATAACCAAGCCCGAAAAAATGGAGCTCGGCTGGTGGTGATTGACCCTCGTTTTAATGAAACCGCAGCAAAAGCAGATGAGTGGATACCGATTATACCGGGTACTGACACCGCACTTGCTTTGGGAATGATCAAAATTATCATTGAAGAAAACCGTATCGATGAGGATTTTCTCAGGGCTCATACTGGAGCCGTGTACTTAGTTGATGATAAACAACAGCAAGTTAGGCAAGATAATAACGATAAAGACAGTTACTTAGTGTTTGACCTGTTAAGTGGGCAATTGGCTCGCCATGACACACCGAATATCAAACCCGCATTATTCCAAAATGAATTACCGGATAACCTGGGTTACACCACGGTCTTTGAGCAAATTTACCAGCAGGCAAAAGGTTGGGATGTCAAACGTGTTAGTGAAGAAACCGATGTTCCCGTTGAAACTATCGTACGCCTTGCTCGTGATTATTCATCGATTACACCTTCAATGATTGTACAAAATATGTCCGGTGCTCAGCGCACAGAACATGGGGCTTATGTGGCTGCTAGCCAGTTTTATCTTGCACTACTGACAGGGAATATAGGTAAGCGCGGGGCAGGTGTTTGTGATGCGGGTGGTGCTCGGCAAATGGCGAATTTTAGCCCGATAGTGCCACCTGCACCGAATGCCAAAAAAATTACCCCTATTCCTGTTGCTAAAGTCGGCGACTATATTGTGAATGATAAACCTCATCCGATTAATTTTTGGTGGATTATGACCATGGGGGTAATGACGCAATTACCTAACACGAATAAGGTTCGAGAAGCATTGAAGAAAGTCCCATTTGTTGTGGTAGCGGATAATCTAATGAGCTCCACGGCACTGTATGCAGACCTTGTATTACCCGTCACTACAATCTTCGAAGATACCAGCCTAATGGCCGGAGTTCGCAGCCAATATGTACAATTAATGGAAAAAGCCGTTGAACCAGCTGGGGAAGCAAAACCTGATTATTGGATTTTTGCCCGCTTAGCAGAACGATTTGGTTTTGGTGAGGTATTTAATCAACCGATTGAACATTATATCGATGCTTGTTTAGCTGGTTCTGGGATCACTCGTCAGATGCTGGAAAAAGGGCCTGTACGGCCTGTTGAAGGGGATTGGATACCGTTCAAAGATGGTGTTTTTAGAACATCAACCAAGAAAGCACATTTGTTTATTGAAGATTGGCAAAAGAAAAATTTCTCACCTGTCGTTGCTTACTACCAAGTGACTGAATCGGTGAAAGGTTCCCCTGAGTTAGCTAAAAAATATCCTTTAATGGCGGTGCAACGTAAGTTGGCGCGGAGTGTACACTCAAGCCATGGCATGAATGAATGGATACTTGAGGTTCAGCGCAACCAGCCTAATGTGTTAATCCACCCAGAAGATGCAAAACAACGAGGTATTAAGAATGGTGAATGGGCAATTACATTCAATGACCGAGGCGAGCATCGCGCTATCGCGGTAGTGACTACTCATATTAAAAAAGGGGTTATTTCTCTCGATAATGGCTGGTGGGAGCAGCAAGGGGGAAGTAGTAGTCATGTCACGAATGACCAAGTGGAACATTTAGGAACCGGGCATTGCTGCAATAGTACGTTGGTTGATGTGAGAAGGGAGGCTTAGTCATGGCTAAACAATATGGTTTTTTAATCAATACTAAAGATTGTTACGGTTGCCGTACTTGTTCAATGGCGTGTAAGTCGGAAAATGTGACACCACCAGGAGTACTTTGGCGCCGAGTTCGTGAGTTTAATAGTGATGCTCCAAATACCCAAGCATTTATTACGATGTCTTGTAATCACTGCGATGACCCTCAATGCTTAAAGGTTTGCCCTGCGGATACCTATACAAAACGAGCAGATGGCATAGTCGTCCAAGACCATGAAAAGTGCATAGGTTGCCAGATGTGTATTATGGCATGCCCATATCACGCGCCTGTATTTGACCCAGTAGAAGGTAAAACCAGTAAATGTAATATGTGTGCGGAACGGTTAGATGAAGGGTTATTACCAAGGTGTGTGGAATCTTGTCCAACAGGGGCTATCGAATTCGGTGAAATTACAGAACTACGTAAAAAACACACAACAAATTGGACGCTGTTAGAACAACGTTACAATATGCCAGACCACACTATCAGCAATCCAAATATTGTGATTATTGGTATGGAGGATTAATCATGGATATTAAATATATGGAACTTCCTCTGGTATTTTTTACGGTAATGAGCCAGTGGGGAATTGGCGCTATTCTTGCATTAACTATTTATCAAATGAATGCTAGCAAGGAAAATGTTTTATCAGGCGGAGTGCTACGCAGAGCAGTATTAGCGATTTGGTTAATCGAGGTGATCGGCTCTTCTATGTCAATGGGGCATTTGGGAGTACCACTAGAAGCGTATCGCTCCATACTTGGGTTAAGCCATTCATGGTTGAGCCGTGAAGCGGTGACATTTATTTTATTAAATGGTCTTGTCACGTTATGGGCACTCTCGTGTTGGGTATCACCCCAAGTGAATGTGCGAAATCAGTTACTTGGCTGGTTAAGCGCTCTTGGTGGTATTGCGGCTATTTTTGTAACTGCACAAGTGTATTATCAAATGGTTGCGCATCCATTATGGCACACGCCAGCGACGCAAATCGCGTTCATTGGTAGTGCGATTGTCCTTGGTTTTAGTCTAGTTGCCTTATTCGTTATTGGACAAGGGAAACCATTACTATCCATTATCAAAGTAGGGGTGCTGATAGGTGTTATGTTGGTATTAGCTGCGCAAATCATTCGCTTGCAATTACCCGCTAGCCAAGGAGGAAGCTATTTACTGTGGTGGCAAGTTGTAATGAGTATGCTATTGCCATGTATTGTGGCAATGAAAGCATATAAGGAACGACCATCGGTTATGGTAATGGTTTTGGTGATGTTGGCGATTTTTAGCGGAGAATTGGCCGGCCGTGCGCTGTTCTATGGTTCGGTGATGATCCAAGCACCTTGGTTCTAAAAATCCTCGTCATATTTCACCTTGTAGCGTTGTTGGCTTCACACACTCGCCCTAGTCACATACTGATGTATGCTCCTAGGGCCTCGTTTAGTTTGCCGCCTAGCTACAAGTCGAACTATATAGAGGATTATCTAGGTTTTGTCGATATTAGAATTCGGCCTGTAGTGTTGTGCATGGGTTCTCGCCATATGCTGGGGTATGTTTAGCTCATGCACTTATTCAAAGGCACCATTCATCAGTATGATAATAGGATCAGAACGTTTATAGCTGTTGATTAGGGGAACGAGACGTTTGAAATGTTCGCTGGCACAGTGAATATCTAGCGCTTCTTGGTTCGGCCACTCCTCGATAAAAATAAAGTGCCCAGGATCTTTTTGGTCAACATAAAGGTCATAGCTGATACACAATGGTTCTTGTTTGGTCGCAGCGACCAATTCACGGTATAGCGGCATAACAATCTCAATCGCTTCGTTTTGGATAAAATCTTCTGCAATGACTTTCAACATAATGCCATCCTTTGTAATGAATGATAGGTAATCACACATTAACACAAAGTAATTATTAAGTGCTGATGAATCAGTGACTTTAAGATATCAATATATACTAATAACTAGAGTTAATATGAGTTCTTATTCTCATATGGGATTTGCCATCATACTCCAAAGTAAAGTAAGGAAATGGTTAATGAATAAAAAATATTATATTCAAAATATGTGTTGGGCTGGTTTATGGGGGATTTGTTTTTATATTCTTATTTGGGTAGTGAACTCAAATATAAGTCACTGATGTTATTTATTAGTGTTGTTGGTATTATCATTTTCCCATTTGCAAAATGGGCAGTTGAAAGCTTTTTTCTAATGTTTACCACTAGAGAATTTTGGAATAGAGGCTTATTTATGGACACAGCGGGTAAGGCTGGAGGATTAGCCATATATGGTGGTGTCGTATTTTTATTATCTATTCCAATTACGTTGGTTTTTATTATAACTCTATTTATAACAAGATTGTCAGCGAAGTAAATAGCATCTATTTTATGGCTAAATACCAATCAAATTATTTGCTTCTTCGACTAAACTATCATTAATTAATGCGCCTGTCCCTGCAATAATTAAGCCATATCCTAGTATACCAATAGGCCCGCCAAGCAATGCATTAAAAGCGAATCCAGCAAGAGCTGTAGCTGTCATTCCAGCCGCTATTGTTTCTGTTTTAACAAAAAAAGGTCTCCAATTATTAGTGTCGATTGCTTTTATTAATTCATTTGACCAATCAATAAAGTTAATTGCTCGGCTTTTGTATAACATACCCTTACTAGATTTCTTGAAATTTTTTGCAATATCTTCAGCTTTAACTGACTTTAATGCTGCTGTAATGGCTTTGCGATCTTTTGCATCAATTTTCCTACTGATATTATTGATATACTTATTATAAGCTTTTAATGCATCCTCAACATCACGGTCTTTTTTCCTTTAGCTTGTCTTCCATAGCTTTAGCCAATTTCTCTGCATTTTCACCGTAAGTATTAAAAACTTCTTTATAAAAATCAGCTGTAAATAAGAAAAGCCTTGATAGTTTCCTATCAAGGCTTTTATGTTTACAGCTAGCTAGTTCTTAGAAATCAGCAGGTTTTGCCATTTCAGAGGTTGCGACGTTTGAAGCAACATGGCCACCTGCGCCACCTTTACCTTCAAAGGTTGAGGCATCGCGTAGGTATTCTTTAATTTCAAATGGCGCACCCGAAGTTTCAGGGGCAGGCGCTTTAGTCATTGGTGAATACGCATGGCGTTTATGTAAGCTTACAGCGACAACAGTTGATTCGGTGACCTTAACGGGTTCAACCTCTTTAACTATTACGGGCTCTTTTGCTGTCTCAACGATAACCTCAGACGTTGATGTTTCTTCAACGAATTGAGTCACAGTTTCATCAACAGCTTCAGTTTGAGCGGGAGCTTCTTCTACAACGAGCTCAGTTGTTTCTGACTTAACAACAGATTCAACAGGAGACTCAATCACTTGCTCTGTTGTTTCAGGCGCTTTCTCGACGATTGCTGTAGTTTCAGTTAGTGTGTTTTCAGATTGAGTCACTTCAACGGCCTCAATCTCAACAGGTACTGCTTCTACTGGTTGTTCATCGGCAGGGGCTTTAACTTCAGCTTCCACAACAGGGGATGCAACCGTTTCTGATACTTCTACCTGAGTAACCTCAACAGCGGTAGCCGTTACAGCAGGAACAATAACCTCTGGTTGTGACGCTGTCACTTTTGTTTTTTCAGCCGAAGAGGCTTCATCAACACTTTGTTGTTCCAGCATTTCTTCATTAGTAATGATCGCCATACCTTCTTGTTGTGGTTGGGCGATAGGATAATGAATAAATACTTTACCTGATGCTAGTTCAGGTGAGGCAACCGCAGCGATTAATGGCATTGGCGACTTATTCAAATGACGCTCATCACGGTAGCGACGACGACGTTGCCCACTTACGCGTAAGTGGCGTGGCGAACGACGTGAACGACGAGGAATGATGGTGTCTTGCTTTTCTTCGTCATCTGCATGAGTGTTTACGCCTTGCAGGTCTTCTGTTTTAACTTCACCTTCAGACTGATTGACAGGCGTTACAACGACAGGCAATGCGGCAAGAGGTTGCGTAGCCACCACTTCCTGTGATGTTTCAACCGAATCTACAACTTGGTCGTTATCGGTAACACGGATTTTCTGTGATAACTGGCGACGTTGGCGACGAGGTGTAACAGGGCGTTGTTGTTCCTCTTTCTCCGCAACATTTTCGACGTTATCTTGTTGAGCATCTTGTTGTGCTTTTGCAGCTTGCTGCTGACGTTTTTCGTCCTGACGGCGACGACGCTCTGCACGTTGCTCACGACGTTGTTGCTGATTATCGCGATTGTTGCTATCAGTTGTTTGCTCATCTTGTTGGCTCGTATTTTTATTATTACGGCCTTTATTACGATTGTTGGTTTCATCCGCAGTCGCATTACGATTATTGCGATTGTCGCGATTGTCACGAGTTTCGCGATTTTCATTATCATCGCGGTCACGACGGTTATTATTACGGCGATCATTGTTACGACGACGATCGTTATTACGGCGGCGGTCATTATTATTGCGAGGTTTCGGTGCTGGTTT
The DNA here is from genome assembly GCF_053543535.1 of Providencia sp. AGC89. NCBI lineage: Bacteria > Pseudomonadati > Pseudomonadota > Gammaproteobacteria > Enterobacterales > Morganellaceae > Providencia > Providencia sp. AGC89. The sequence goes on along the minus strand of NZ_JBIXLP010000060.1, from coordinate 326,466 downwards.
CTCAACCACCTTTTCTTCTTCCTCACCAAATAGCTTCTTGAAGAAGGCCGCAATTTTACTGAATAAGCCTGGCGTTGCCTGCTCTGTTGTCACGGGTTTTGCTGGGGTTTTTGAAACGGTTTCTTTAGGTTTCACCGCAGGCATGTCGACAGGTTCTTGCAGGGCAAAAGCCGAAATCGCTGGTTGCTCAGGAAGTTTACGCTCTGCAGTCGTTTCATCAATTTGATTTAACGTTTCTGTCTCATGATATTGCGCTAAATTGTAGCTTAGAGTGTTAACTTCTTCGCCTTTACGAATACGGATCACATGGAAGTGAGGCGTTTGCATTTGGTCATTAGGGACAATCACCACACGCACATGGCTTTGGCGTTGTTCAATATCACTGACTGCTTTGCGTTTTTCGTTTAGTAGATAAGACGCGATTTGGACTGGCACAATCGCGTGTACTTCATGGGTATTCTCTTTTAAGGCTTCTTCTTCAATAAGACGAAGCACAGACAACGATAGTGACTCGTTATCACGAATTGTCCCTGTCCCCATGCAACGAGGGCAGACGTGATGGCTTGACTCACCAAGAGAAGGGCTCAAACGTTGACGTGACATCTCCAGTAAACCGAAACGAGAAATACGTGCAATTTGAATGCGCGCACGGTCTTGTCGCACGGCTTCACGTAGACGATTTTCAACTTCACGCTGATGGCGAACCGGTGTCATATCGATAAAGTCAATGACAATCAAACCGCCCAAGTCACGTAGACGTAGCTGGCGAGCAATCTCATCAGCCGCTTCTAAGTTGGTATTGAATGCAGTTTCTTCGATATCACCGCCACGGGTTGACCGTGAGGAGTTGATATCGATAGCGGTTAATGCTTCAGTCGTATCGATGACTAATGCGCCACCTGAAGGCAAACGAACTTCACGTTGGAATGCAGACTCAATTTGCGACTCGATTTGATAATGGCTAAATAAAGGAACATCACCACTATAGTGTTTAATTTTGCTGGCGAAATCACCGCGACCGATAGCTTCAATATGGTTACGAGCCATTTCGACCACTTTCGGGTTATCAATAAGAATTTCACCAATGTCAGGGCGTAGATAATCACGGAACGCACGAACAATAACGTTACTTTCTTGATGAATAAGGAACGGTGCAGGGCGGTTTTCAGCCGCTTTTTGGATAGCATCCCAATGGCGTAAGCGATAAAGTAAATCTTGTTGCAGTGATTCTGCTGATTTGCCTACACCTGCAGTACGGACAATTAACCCCATACCGTCTGGAATTTCTAAAGAAGATAAAGCTTCTTTAAGTTCTGTACGGTCTTCACCTTCAATACGACGGGAAATCCCCCCTGCGCGAGGGTTATTTGGCATTAAAACTAAATAGCTCCCAGCCAAACTAATAAAGGTCGTTAGTGCTGCACCTTTATTGCCTCGTTCTTCTTTATCAACTTGGACAATAACTTCTTGGCCTTCCTTTAACACATCTTTAATGTTAGGACGGCCCTGAGAGTGGTAGTTGCTTGGGAAGTATTCACGAGCGATTTCTTTGATAGGAAGGAAACCGTGCCTTTCAGCGCCGTAGTCAACAAATGCGGCTTCAAGACTGGGTTCAATGCGGGTGATTTTACCTTTGTAAATATTGGCCTTTTTTTGCTCATGACCTGGACTTTCGATATCCAGATCATAAAGACGTTGCCCGTCAACAAGGGCAACACGCAACTCTTCCTGTTGAGTTGCGTTTATTAGCATTCTTTTCATGTTATTACTTACTCAATTATTTTCTTTAAATAAAGAGCAGCGAAAGAATGAGCTACTGTAAACCGATGGCCTCGTGATTTTTACAAAACCGTCTGCCTCGCGGCAGTCGTTCGTATAGAGACGCGCAGTATTCGGTGAACCTGATTTTTAGATTAAAAATTCAGCGTTCTTAATCAGGATGCCGTATGTTATTGAAAACGGAAGTTCCTAACCCAATAAGCTAAAATTCGTTGCTCGCTAATTTATTTGATGTTGCTAAATGTCTTACGCCATTGCTGCATTGTTACGTCATCAAATAAGAAATCCTATATAACGCCAATTTTCGTTTTTTAAACATTTCGGCGACTTCGTATTATTCCATTGCCATAGACATTATAGCAAGTCGATACGGAAGTTATATGGAAATTTTATTTAGAAATAGGATAAATCAGCCAGAAAATAGACAAATTAAAAAAAAAGATAAAAAATTTTGTGGAGTCGGTATGATAGAGAGAGCGAATAAGAGCATATTTTAATCAATTAGAGTTAACGCATTCCCGAATGAATATACAAAACCAAGTTCAATTTATTGAGATCAGCGATGACGAAGCTGGGCAACGCATCGACAATTTTTTGCTCACCAAACTCAAAGGTGTGCCAAAAAGTATGATTTATCGCATTATCCGTAAAGGGGAAGTGCGTGTTAACAAAGGGCGGATAAAACCAGAATATAAATTGCTGGAAGGGGACCAAGTTCGCGTACCGCCAGTTAGGGTTGCTGAGCGTGAAACAGCGCCAGTATCAGCTAAATTAGGGAAAGTGGCAGCGCTTGCTGACTGTATTTTATTTGAAGATGATTATATCTTAGTGCTGAACAAACCTTCTGGAACGGCGGTACATGGCGGAAGTGGGCTCAGTTTTGGGGTGATTGAAGGGCTTAGAGCGCTACGCCCAGAAGCTCGTTTTCTTGAGTTAGTTCATCGCCTTGATAGGGATACATCAGGTATTCTATTGTTGGCCAAAAAACGCTCAGCCCTTAGGGCATTACACGAACAATTGCGCTTAAAGCAAATGCAAAAAGATTATTTAGCGCTAGTTCGAGGAAATTGGCAGTCGCATACTAAGGTCGTTCAAGCGCCGCTACTAAAAAATATCCTCCAAAGTGGTGAGCGAGTAGTAAAAGTTAACAGTGAAGGTAAGCCTTCAGAAACGCGTTTCAAAGTTGAAGAGCGCTTTGAAAATGCAACCTTAATTAAGGCTAGCCCAGTGACAGGGCGTACTCACCAAATCCGTGTACATACTTTATACGCGGGGCATCCCATTGCATTTGATGACCGCTATGGTGACAGGCAATTTGATAGCCAATTGGCGGATACAGGTTTAAACCGTTTATTTCTGCACGCCAGTGCGCTGAAATTCACACACCCAAATACAGGGGAAGAAATGCGCTTACAGGCACCTATGGATGCAGGGTTAACCCGTTGCTTAAAAGTGTTGCGTAACCGTAAAACAGCAATTTAATAGTTTTGGCAGTGACAGAGAGTGAACCCCTGTCACTGCGCCATGCTCTATTTAGTTAATCGCTTAGGGGGTTAACACCGCACTTTCTCAACATTTCTAATAACAATATGATAGGTAACCCGATTAATGTATTAGGGTCTCTTCCTTCGAGCCGTTCAAACAAAGCAATGCCCAATCCTTCAGATTTAAAACTACCAGCACACTGGAAAGGTTCTTCTTTATGCAAATAATGAGTGATTTCGTCATCCGTTAGTTGGCGAAAATAGACATCGAATAATTCACATTGCACATCAAACTTACCTATTTCAGTATCAAGTAAACACAAACCGGTATAAAAGGTAATTTTATTTCCTGATGCGGCTTGTAATTGTTTGAAGGCGTTATCAAAGCTATGAGGTTTGCCAACTATTTTTCCATCAATGACACAGACTTGGTCGGAACCAATGATGAGGTGTTGTGGGTATTGGTTCGCCAAAGCGGCGGCTTTTGCATGGGCTAACCGCATGACCAGTTCTTGAGCCGACTCATGTAAAATAGGCGATTCATCAATGTTAGGTGGAACCGCTAAAAAAGGTAATCCTAATTTTTTTAGCAAGGTTTGTCGGAACTCTGAAGTTGACGCCAAAATAATCGATTTCATGATTTTTCTCGAAACTCGTAGCCAAAAGGGTTAACTCATTTTAAACTATAAAACGCAAAACCTGCGATTTTTTGGTGAAAAGGCGAGTTTACCCCGCCTTTTTCTTTGACTATAGCTCATTACAAAGTTAATATGCGCGCCTTATGCAAAAGGTAAAATTACCCCTGACTATCGATGCGCAGCGTGCAGCTCAGAAAAACCTCGACTATGTCGGGAGTTATACACCTGAGCAAGTTACACGTATTGCCGAATCAGTAGTCAGTGTAGATAGTGATGTAGAAACCGAATTATCATTTAAAATTGATAATCAGCGTTTGACTGTCATTGAGGGGAAATCCCAAGTGGATGTCACCTTAAAATGTCAACGTTGCAGAACTGATTTCAAGCATCATGTCTACGTATCGTATTGTTTTAGTCCTGTCGTCAATGACGAAAAGGCCGAAGCATTACCGGAGCTCTACGAGCCAATTCAAATTGATGAATTTGGTGAAATAGATTTGCTGGGAATGATAGAAGATGAAATAATTCTTTCCTTACCAGTGGTTCCGGTTCATGATTCTGAACACTGTGAAGTGTCCGAAGCGGATATGGTCTTTGGTGAACTGCCTCCTGAGGCAGAAAAACCAAACCCATTTGCCGTATTAGCCAGTTTAAAGAAAAGTACTTAAGGAGTAAGGTCAATGGCCGTACAACAGAATAAACCAACTCGTTCAAAACGCGGTATGCGTCGTTCACATGATGCACTGACTGCTACCCTAGTTTCTGTAGATAAAACTTCCGGTGAAACTCACCTGCGTCACCACGTGACTGCAGATGGTTACTACCGTGGCCGTAAGGTTATCAGCAAGTAATTTGTTGTTACCTTGGCTAATCTAACCATTGCGTTAGATGCTATGGGCGGGGATGTTGGTCCCCGCGTCACGGTGCCTGCTGCATTGCAGGCACTGGCATCTAATCCAGCGCTAAAATTACTGCTAGTCGGTCAACCCGATGCCATTCAACCTTTGCTTGCACAATGCCGTGCAGAGCAACTTTCGCGTGTCGAAATAATCCCTGCGGACGGTGTTATCGCAAATGATGCTAAGCCATCGAATGCCATAAGACAAAGTAAGGGGACGTCAATGCGAGTGGCTTTGGAGTTGGTAAAAACTGGGCAGGCACAAGCGTGCGTGAGTGCAGGCAATACCGGTGCACTGATGGGGTTAGCTAAATTGATGTTAAAGTCGATAGACGGCATTGAACGTCCTGCGTTAATGACCATCTTACCTAATCAGCAAAAAAGCCAAACGGTTGTGCTTGATTTAGGCGCTAATGTCAATTGTAGTAGTGATATGTTAGTGCAATTTGCTGTAATGGGTTCAGTTATGGCCGAAGAAGTGGTCAATATTTCTAAACCTAGAGTCGCTTTGCTCAATATTGGCGAAGAAGAGAGCAAGGGGCTAGATAATATCCGCGAAGCCGCCTCCGTGTTAAAAGAAACAACGTCAATTAACTATATTGGTTATGTAGAAGGTAATGAATTACTGACAGGCAAAACTGATGTATTAGTATGTGACGGCTTCGCAGGTAACGTCTCTTTAAAAACAATGGAAGGTGTCATCCGAGTGATCCTTTCATTGATAAAATCATCAAGTGATCAAAATAAAAAACGCAGTTGGTTGATGCAACTGGCGAAAAAATGGCTAAAAAAACGTTTAATGAAGCGTTTTGGGGATATGAACCCCGACCAGTATAATGGTGCGACTCTGTTAGGATTAAAAGGTATTGTCATCAAGAGTCATGGTGCAGCGAATGAAGGCGCTTTTAAAGCCGCAATTGACCGCGCAGTACAAGCTGTTGAAAAGCAAGTCCCAGAAAGAATAACAGCGCGACTAAATATTGTTTTACCCAGGAGTGATCAATAACCTATGGCTATGTACAGTAAAATCTTAGGAACAGGCAGCTACTTGCCAGCGCAAGTGCGCACCAATGCTGATCTGGAGAAAATGGTTGATACTTCTGATGAGTGGATTGTGACACGCACTGGAATACACGAAAGAAGAATTGCAAACGAAGACGAAAGTGTCTCAGTGATGGGGTTACATGCTGCAAAAAATGCGCTAGAAATGGCTCAAATTGAGGCGGCTGAAATAGGCTTGATTATTGTTGCAACAACATCAGCGACGCATGCCTTTCCAAGCGCAGCTTGCCAAATACAGCAACTGTTAGGTATTAATGATTGCGCTGCTTTTGATGTCGCCGCAGCTTGTGCTGGTTTTACTTATGCAATCAGCATTGCGGATCAGTTTGTCAAAACAGGTATGACGAAGAAAGCCTTGGTGATTGGCGCTGATGCATTATCAAAAACATTAGACCCTGAAGACCGTGGTACTATTATTTTATTCGGTGATGCAGCAGGGGCTGTAGTTATTGGTGCATCTGAAGAGCCGGGTATTATTTCTACTCATCTGCATGCGGATGGTCGTTATGGTGATTTATTAACATTGCCTAACCGCAGTCGCTGTTCTGAAGACCCAGCGTATTTAACGATGACGGGTAATGAAGTATTTAAAGTTGCAGTGCGCGAATTAGCCCATATTGTTGATGAAACATTGACCGAAAGTGGTATTGCAAAAGAAGAACTTGATTGGTTAGTGCCACATCAAGCAAATTTAAGAATTATATCTGCGACGGCTAAAAAGTTAGATATGACAATGGATAAAGTTGTTGTCACCCTTGACCGTCATGGTAATACTTCTGCAGCATCAGTTCCAACCGCTTTGGATGAAGCGGTTCGAGATGGCCGTATTCAACGTGGTCAACTGGTGCTTTTAGAGGCCTTTGGTGGTGGTTTCACTTGGGGCTCTGCATTAGTTCGTTTTTAATTAACTGAGAAAATAGACATGACACAATTTGCTATGGTATTTCCCGGACAGGGTTCTCAGTCTTTAGGTATGTTAGCGGCACTGGCTGAGGAAAATCAGCTAGTTGAGCAGACATTCGCTGAAGCATCGGAAGCATTGGGTTACGATCTTTGGGCACTAGTACAAAATGGGCCAGAAGAAGAATTAAATAAAACATGGCAGACTCAGCCCGCATTGTTAGCCGCATCCGTGGCTATCTTCCGTGTTTGGAAAGACAAAAATGGTGCGATGCCAGCGATTATGGCGGGTCATAGCTTAGGTGAATACTCCGCGTTGGTTTGCGCAGGGGTTATTGATTTTAAACAAGCAATTAAACTTGTTGAATTACGTGGCAAATTAATGCAAGAAGCTGTTCCTGAAGGGACGGGTGCGATGTATGCCATTATCGGTTTAGATAACGAATCCATTAAAAAAGCTTGTCAAGAATCTGCACAAGGCCAAGTTGTTTCTCCGGTTAATTTTAATTCACCTGGGCAAGTCGTTATCGCCGGTGAAAAAGCTGCAGTAGAACGTGCAGGGGCTGCATGTAAAGAAGCAGGAGCAAAACGTGCATTGCCGTTATCTGTGAGTGTTCCTTCTCACTGTGCATTAATGAAGCCTGCTGCTGATAAATTAGCCGATGCGTTAGAAAAAATTGATTTTTGTGAGCCAGACTATCCAGTTATCAACAATGTTGATGTTAAAATAGAGCAATCGGCGCAAAATATTCGTGATGCTTTAGTCCGTCAGCTGTATAATCCAGTCCGTTGGACGGAAACAGTAGAATTGATGGCAGATCAAGGTGTTGAACACCTTATCGAAGTAGGGCCGGGTAAAGTATTGACTGGTCTTACCAAGCGAATTGTCTCTAATTTAACTGCCGTAGCAATCAATGATCCTGTATCATTGAGCACTGCTTTAGAAAATAGCTGAGGAAGACATGGGCTTTGAAGGAAAAATTGCACTGGTAACAGGTGCTAGCCGTGGGATAGGTAAAGCGATAGCTTTAACCTTAATCGCACGCGGTGCAACTGTTATTGGGACAGCAACAAGCGAAAAAGGCGCAGAAGCTATTACCGCTTACCTTGATGGTAAAGGTAAAGGTTTAGCGTTAAACGTGACTGATGCAGCATCAATCGAAGAAACTTTGACCAAGATCCGTAAAGAATTTGGTGAAATTGACATTTTGATTAATAATGCAGGTATCACACGTGATAACCTATTGATGCGTATGAAAGATGATGAATGGCAAGATGTTATTGACACCAATCTTTCATCCGTTTACCGTTTGTCTAAATCCGTTTTGCGTGCCATGATGAAAAAACGTTATGGTCGTATTATTTCTATCGCATCTGTTGTTGGGGTGATGGGAAATGCGGGGCAAACAAACTACGCGGCAGCGAAAGCTGGGCTGATTGGTTTTAGTAAATCATTAGCTCGTGAAATCGCTTCTCGTGGTATTACTGTCAACGTCGTTGCACCTGGTTTTATCGAAACTGATATGACTAAAGCATTGACAGATGAACAGCGTGCAGGCATTTTATCTCAGGTTCCTGCTGATAGACTGGGTGATGCACAAGAAATTGCCAGTGCTGTAGCGTTTTTAGCTTCTGACGAAGCGGCTTACATCACAGGTGAAACATTGCATGTCAATGGTGGCATGTACATGATCTAAAGAAATGATGGAACTATTTGCATTATTAGTGTTATCCAACGCTAAATAATGCAAAATAATGGTTCCAACAGTCGGGATTGGGTTGTATCTTTTCCTGTATTTCATAAACTACGAAAACCATCGCGAAAGCGAGTTTTGATAGGAATTTTAATAGTATGAGCACTATCGAAGAACGCGTTAAGAAAATCATCGTTGAACAACTGGGTGTTGAAGAGAAAGAAGTTGTAAATACAGCTTCATTTGTTGATGACTTGGGCGCTGATTCTCTTGACACAGTTGAGCTGGTTATGGCTCTAGAAGAAGAGTTCGATTGCGAAATCCCTGACGAAGAAGCTGAAAAGATCACAACAGTACAGGCAGCGTTGGATTACGTCGGCAACGCATCTAAATAATTGTACGAAAACTTATCTAGGCGATCACTCGATCGCCTATGTTTCCTTTGTAACTTTTCCCTCCTTGGAGGAAATACGTGTCTAAGCGTCGTGTAGTCGTAACCGGACTGGGCATGTTATCTCCTGTCGGCAACACAGTTGAGTCATCATGGAAAGCTGTTTGTGACGGACAGAGTGGTATCAGCCTAATTGAGCATTTTGATACTATTAACCACGCAACTAAATTTGCTGGCTTAGTAAAAGATTTCAATTACGAAGATTTTGGCATCTCTCGTAAAGATGCGAAAAAAATGGACCCATTTATCCAATACGGCATCGCAGCAGGCTTTCAGGCCTTTAAAGATGCAGGGTTGGAAGTAACAGAAGCCAATGCTACTCGGATTGGTGCAGCGATTGGTTCTGGTATTGGTGGGTTAGGGTTAATTCAGGATAACTGTGAATCTCTATTACACGGTGGTCCTAGAAAAGTTAGCCCATTCTTCGTACCGTCAACCATCATTAATATGGTGGCTGGTCATTTAAGTATTATGTACGGTTTCCGTGGTCCCAGTATTTCTATTGCTACAGCCTGTACATCGGGTGTGCATAATATTGGTCATGCGGCGCGTATGATTGCTTATGGTGATGCAGAAGTAATGGTTGCAGGCGGTGCTGAAAAAGCAACAACCCCGCTTGGTGTTGCGGGTTTTGGCGCAGCAAGAGCGTTATCAACTCGTAATGATGACCCACAAGCAGCAAGTCGCCCTTGGGATAAAGACCGTGATGGTTTTGTTCTTGGTGATGGTGCAGGTATCATTATTCTTGAAGAATATGAACATGCCAAAGCGCGTGGTGCGAAAATTTATGCCGAAATTGCAGGCTTTGGGATGAGCAGTGATGCCTACCATATGACTTCGCCTCCAGAAAATGGGGAAGGCGCAGCGCTTGCAATGGAAAACGCACTGAAAGATGCAGGTATTCAAGCAAGTGACGTAGGGTATATTAATGCTCACGGTACTTCGACACCTGCGGGTGACTTAGCCGAAGCACAGGCTGTTGTGTCTGTATTTGGTGAGGGTACTGATGTACTCGTTAGCTCAACCAAATCCATGACAGGGCATCTTTTAGGTGCAGCGGGTGCTATTGAGTCAATCTTTACCATCTTATCATTGTGTGATCAAACTGTTCCACCAACCATTAATCTGGATAACCCAGATGAAGCATGCAAACTGGACTTTGTCCCAGGTCATGCACGCAAGGTTGAGAACATGGAGTATGCTCTGTGTAACTCATTTGGTTTTGGTGGTACAAACGGTTCATTGATTTTCCGTCGTTATCACGGCGAGTAAATAATCTATCACCGTTATTAATTAGCCCTAGTCGCTGAAAGTGACTAGGGCTTTATTTTGCCCATCTCTTTGCACAGCCATTCGCTTTAGTTTATGATGACTCATCTTGTTTACTGTCTGATTTATCAGCTTTTATTATAAGTATTATCAATGTCATATTGGGTTAATGGGCAAGTTTGCCAGCAAATAAGCGTAACTGATCGTGCAGTCTCTTTTGGGGACGGCTGCTTTACGACCGTACATGTCGTTAATCAGCAAGCTAAAATGTTAGATGAGCACATTGCACGTTTGCAGCATGACAGCCAGCGGTTGAAAATAACTCAGCCTGACTGGGGTATGCTGAAACAGCATTTATTGCATATTTGCGCGCAGCAAGTAGAAGATGAACTGGTGCTAAAGGTGATAATTAGCCGTGGTGCAGGGGGGCGGGGTTATAGTTCTAGAGGCTTTAATTCACCAACAGTGATTGTCAGTGTTTCTTCCTTTCCACAAAACTATGTTCAACTACAATGTAAAGGGGCTGCGTTAATCTTAAGTGAGATCCCATTGGCACGTAGCCCATTATTAGCAGGTATGAAACACCTCAACCGGTTAGAGCAAGTTCTTATCAGACAAGAAATTGATGAGTATAACGCGGATGAGGCCATCGTACTTGATACCAACGGCGTTATCGTTGAATGTTGTAGTGCCAATGTCTTTTGGCGAGTTGGTCAAACAGTCTACACCCCAAAATTATCTCATTGTGGTGTGAATGGATTAATGAGACAAAAGATCATAGCACTACTGCAAGATAGTCAGTACCATTTTCAAGAAGTTGAGCGGTTTGCCTCTATTTTGAATTATTGTGATGAAGTGATTATTTGTAATGCATTGATGCCAGTGTTACCTGTACAAAGCATTCAGTTAAGCAAAGGGCAGTCGCCATTACAATTCATGTCGCGTGAATTATTTGAGTATCTCTTTTTGCGCTGCAAAATCTAGTATCTAAAAACTATATCACTATTACCTAAACACTTATTGAAATGGTCAATAAATGAAATTAGCCAAAAAAATCATTCTGATTACTGTGACTCTTACTGCTGTTGTAGCCGTTGCCGTATATTTACAATATCGTCAAGTCATGAACTATGCGAAAACCCCCATTAACTTGACTCAAGAGAAAATTTTAACGGTTCCTACAGGGACCGGGCGAGTTGCATTTGAAGCCTTGCTAGTCAAAGAAAATATGATTGAGCAGGGGAATGAGTTTCAATGGTTATTAAAATTACGGCCGGAACTCGCTCAATTAAAAGCGGGGACATACCGTTTACAACCTGACATGACCGTAGAACAATTATTATCGTTAGTGGTTAGCGGTAAAGAAGCTCAATTTTCTATTCGTTTTATTGAAGGTAACCGATTGAATGATTGGGGTAACATTTTACGTGATGCCCCTTACTTAGAACATACATCGACAGAGATGACACCAGCAGAACTTCATGCGTTTATCGGGTTCAAAGGTGAAGGTACACTAGAAGGGTGGTTATACCCTGACACCTATTTATATACGGCGGGGACAAAAGATACGGAAATTTTAAAGCGTGCATATAAGCGCATGCAAAGTAGCCTTGAAGAAGAATGGCAAGGGCGAGATAGAGACCTACCTTATAAAAATGCTTATGAAATGCTGATTATGGCTTCAATTATTGAAAAAGAAACCGGTGTAGAGAGTGAAAGGTCGCAAGTTGCATCGGTGTTTGTTAATCGTTTGAAGAAAAATATGCGCTTACAAACCGACCCAACAGTTATTTACGGCCTAGGTGATAAGTATGATGGTAAGATTTATCGTAGTGATTTAGACAATTACACACCGTACAATACTTATAAAATTGATGGGTTGCCGCCAACACCGATAGCAATGCCAAGTTTGGCATCAATAAAAGCGGCTGCGCACCCAGCTAAAACGGATTACCTCTATTTTGTCGCAGATGGTAAAGGCGGTCATACTTTTAGTCGCAACTTGAATGAACACAATCGGGCGGTCAAAGTTTATCGCCAATTTGAACAGCAAAAATGATAAAAAAATGAAAAATCAATTTATTGTTATTGAAGGATTAGAAGGTGCAGGCAAAACGACTGCAATCAATACGGTGGTAGATACACTTAATCAGGCGGGTATTACGGATATCGTTTTCACTCGGGAACCGGGTGGGACGCCACTAGCCGAAAAGCTACGAGAGCTGATCAAACAAGGGATTGAAGGCGATAAAGTCACTGATAAAGCTGAGTTATTAATGTTATATGCAGCGCGAGTTCAACTCGTTGAAACAGTGATTAAACCGGCTTTAGCCGCAGGTAAATGGGTTGTTGGTGACCGCCATGATTTGTCATCACAGGCGTACCAAGGCGGCGGAAGGGAAATCGACCACCAGTTAATGAAGTCGTTACGTGATTTGGTACTTGGTGAGTTTAAACCATCATTAACCTTGTATCTTGATTTATCGCCAGAATTGGGCTTACAACGTGCAAGGTCCCGCGGTGAGTTAGATAGAATCGAAAAAGAATCGTTAGCCTTTTTTGAAAGGACCCGTCACCGCTACCTTGAACTGGCAGCGGAAGATGAAACAATACTGACGGTTGATGCGAGCCAAAATATTGAGCAAGTACAATATGATATTCGCCAAACACTGACCCAATGGCTAGCTAAATAATGATAGGCAAAAAGTAAGGTGTTAATAACATGAATTGGTATCCTTGGTTAAATGAACCTTACCGGCAAATTATAGCGAACTATCAAAGTGGGCGAGGGCACCATGCCTTACTACTTCATTCTTTGCCTGGAAATGGGGCCGATGCACTTTGCTATGGTATTAGTCGTTGGCTTATTTGCCAAGAGCGTGAAGGGCTGAAAAGTTGTGGGAAGTGCCATAGCTGCAGATTAATGCTAGCAGGAACACACCCCGATTATCATGTTATTGACGTTGAAAAAGGTAAATCAACGGTCAGTGTTGATGCTGTTAGGAAATTAATTGAAACCTTGAGTAGTCATTCTCAACAAGGTGGCAATAAAGTGGTGTATATTCCTAGAATTGAAGCTTTCACTGATGCTGCGGCGAATGCGTTACTAAAAACGCTGGAAGAGCCTGCAAAAGACACTTATTTTCTATTAAGTAGTGACAAACCAGAGAATTTACTTGCCACAACTCGTAGCCGTTGTTTAAGTCATTTTTTGCCAGCTCCTGACCCACAAATTGCGTTGTATTGGTTACAAAAACAACAGCCAAATGTAGTTGTTGATCACGCAATAACCGCATTGAAACTTTGTCAAGGTGCTCCAGTAGCCGCTCTGGCTCTGTTAGAAGAACATCTTTGGCAAAAACGGAATGCATTATGCCAAAGTATCTCTACAGCATTACAAACGCGGGATATGCTAAGTTTATTGCCACGATTGAATATTGAAGAAGCTTCAGCTGCCCTAAGTTGGTTATTAACCTTACTTTCCGATGCAGTTAAAGTACAGCAAGGTGCGACAACGTTTTGTATTAACCAAGATCATCTTGCACAAGTTATGCAATTGGCCAGTACCATGAACCGTTCTCAATTATTGGAGGCTTATGAACAGTGGCTACATTGTCGTTATCAATTATTGACAGTTCCTGCGCTTAATCAGGAACTTATTCTGACCAATCAATTATTACAATGGGAAGCCTTATTGGCTTCACCTTCATTTTAAAAAGAGTTAAATATGTTTGTTGTTGATTCACACTGCCATCTCGACTGTTTAGATTATGAAAAATTACACACTAATGTCGATGATGTTATCGCTAAGGCATCGGCTCGTGATGTCCGTTTCATGCTTGCCGTGGCAACAACGTTGCCCGGTTTTGAACAGATGAAAAAGCTCATTGGGTTACGTGACAATATTGCTTTTTCATGTGGTATTCATCCACTTAATTTAGACGAAGGCTATGATTTTGAGCGCTTAGCACAATTAGCCGCCGGCCCTGAGGTTGTGGCACTTGGTGAGACAGGGCTTGATTACTACTATCAACAAGAGAATGCTGCATTGCAGCAAGAGTCTTTTCGTCAGCATATCCGTATCGGCCGAGCAGTAAATAAACCCGTGATCGTACATACGCGTGCTGCGCAAAAGGATACGCTAACAATTTTACGTGAAGAACAAGTTAGTGAGTGTGGTGGGGTATTACACTGTTTCACTGAAGACAAAGCGACAGCTAGCGAATTGCTCGATTTAGGAATGTATATTTCATTTTCAGGGATTGTGACATTCCGCAATGCTGAACAAATCAGAGAAGCGGCGCGTATTGTGCCCCTAGATAGAATCTTGGTCGAAACAGACTCCCCATATTTGGCCCCAGTACCGCATCGTGGAAAAGAAAATCAGCCTGCATACGTACGTGATGTGGCTGAATACATGGCGGTGCTGAAAGGGGTTAGCGTTGAACAAATGGCTGAAATTACAACACAAAATTTCAATCGTTTATTTCATTTGAATGTTGGCTCGAATAACGGGTAACTTGTTAACAATATATAAACTAACTATTGGATTAGTAAGGGAATTGATATGGCAGAAGAAACAATTTTTAGTAAAATCATTCGTCGCGAAATCCCTGCGGATGTCGTTTACCAAGATGAGCTTGTCACGGCATTTCGTGATATATCGCCACAAGCGCCTTCACATATTTTAATTATCCCCAATAAATTAATCCCCACAGTAAACGATGTGACGGTGGATGACGAACTGGCGTTAGGGCGTTTATTTACGGTGGCAGCTAAAATTGCCAAAGAAGAAGGCATTGCTGAAAATGGCTATCGTTTGATTATGAATTGCAATGAGCATTCTGGACAAGAGGTATTCCATATTCATATGCATTTAGTGGGTGGTCGCCCATTAGGACCTTTATTGGCTAAATTATAATAGGAAGGGGCTCATACAATGAACCGCATAGTAATACTTGGGCTGATGGCTGTGTTATTAACTGGCTGTTTAAATAACAAACCTCAAGGGTTAGTTTTTAATGAGCAGCAGCGCGTTATTATGGAACCAGCAGTTTTAGCCCAAGGGGTCATTGTTGAGTCCCCCGTGATTAGTGTTGAAAACCACCAAACTGTTGCCACGCTTAGTATGAGTAATTTGCAGCCTGATGCCGTAGAGATTGCGTATCGTTTATATTGGTACGATAAACAAGGGTTGAAGGTGGATACTTCGAGTATCTTACATCAGCAAATTGCAGCGAATTCAACAGAAACTATTCAAGCCATGACCTCCTCATCACGCGCTAGCAATGTGCGTGTCCATGTGTTTTTATCACCTAAGGCCGGAGAAAAACAATGAAACGGATCTTAATGGTTGCGGTAGCAGCTTTAATCTTAGCAGGTTGCCCATCATATCCACCTCAACAGCCGGGAACACAACCACCGATTGTTCCTGTTGAGCCGGATCAACCACCAGAAGTGACACCACCGCCAACGGATGTCGTTCCGACACCGCCAAAACAGCAAACAACTGATTGGGCTGCATCGATAACACCTTTGGTTGGCCAAATGGTTGCTGCGGATGGCGTGGAAAGTGGCAAAGTGTTATTAGTTGATTCAGTGAAAAACAATACGAATGGCTCATTGCCTGTACAGACTATTACATCAACAATGGCTAGCGCAGTTGAAAATACCAATCGTTTCAAAGTAGTCCCTCAAAGTGTGGTAAGTTCTGCACGTAAAACATTAGGTTTATCACAAGAAGATAGCTTAGTGACGCGTAGTAAGGCGATTGGTCTAGGGCGTTATGTACAAGCTGATTACGTGATTTACAGTGTTATGTCAGGTTCAAATAAAGATAAGAGCCTTGAAATGCAACTAATGGAAGTGCAAACAGGCGAAATTATTTGGACTGGAAAGCACAGTATTGATTAACAGACAGTCACTTATTACGCTGTTATCTACCTATTTCCCAGAGATTAAATCAAGTCACTGGGAAATAACGCCGTTAACAGGGTTGTCAGGCGGGAGTTATTTATTGCAGTGTGTGCAGTCTAATCGCACACTTAAATTAGTGGCTCGTGCTAATGGTGAGACTCAGTCTTGTCTATATGTGGATCGCCGGAGAGAAGCGCGTATATTAAGACAATTGCAACCATACACATTTGCACCGACTGTCGTTGGTTATAACGCTCAATGGTTATTGTTGGCGTGGTGTGAAGGCTTGCATCCGGGCCCATCCACATTTTTATCCGCTCATTTTCAATGCCAACTAGCAAATACGCTTGCACAATTACATTGCAGCGCACTATTCGGCTACCGCTTGCAACTGCGCGATGAAATTGCGCATTATGGTTATTTGGTTGATACCAAACGTTTGTCACCACGTTGGAAAAAACTACATCGTCATTTCCTTTCTACTGCATTGCCAAAAACGTTGAAGTTGGCCCCTGCACATATGGATGTTCATCCTAAAAATATCATTAGTACTCATACAGGGGAGTTAATGCTATTGGATTGGGAATATGCCGCAAATACTGATATTGCATTTTCGTTAGAAACCTATTTTCAATTTAATAGTCTGACAGATAAACAGCGTCATTTTTTTCTCATGCAATACTGTGATGTGCGAAGTGCTTATCGGGATAAACAACAATTAGCTCAGCACTGCCAGTTATGGGAACCATGGGTAAAATATATGACGTTAATGTGGTATGAAGTGCAGTGGAATAAAAGTCAATTATCGCATTTTTTGGTACACTCGCAGTCATTACGCCACTACTTCGGTTTGTTGGGTTGATAATAAAGTTATCAACGAATAATTTTTGATTTAGTTAAATAAGTGAGGCATGTTATGGGTCCGATAATGCTGGATGTTCAAAGTTATGAATTAGATAACGAAGAGCGCGAAATATTGGCTCACCCATTAGTGGGGGGCTTGATTTTATTTACCCGTAACTTTCATGATGCTGCACAATTACGAGAGCTTGTGCGCCAAATACGTGATGCGTCAAGGCACCGTCTGCTGGTTGCTGTTGACCAAGAAGGTGGGCGAGTACAACGCTTTCGTGATGGTTTTACTGCGCTACCTTCGGCACAGGCTTTTGCTGAGCTAAATAACCCTATGGACGGTGCTAAGTTGGCACAAGAAGCGGGGTGGTTAATGGCAGCAGAAATGATAGCGATGGATATTGACATTAGTTTTGCCCCAGTGTTGGATCTTGGCCATCAAAGTATCGCGATTGGGGAGCGTTCGTTCCATAAAGATCCTGAAATGGCAATGATGATGGCAGAACGTTTTATTAAAGGAATGCACAGTGCGGGGATGAAGACAACAGGGAAACATTTCCCTGGGCATGGTGCAGTTAAAGCTGATTCGCATAAAGAAACACCTCGTGATGACCGTACATTGGAAACTATCCGAGGTAAAGATATGTCGATTTTTAAAGATTTTATCCAACGTGAATTACTTGATGCAATTATGCCAGCGCATGTCATTTACACTCAAGCTGATGAACGCCCTGCGAGTGGTTCGCCATTTTGGTTAAAATCAGTGCTACGGGAACAGCTTGGTTTTAATGGTGTCATTTTCTCTGATGATTTATCGATGGAAGGGGCAGCAATTATGGGGAGCTATCCAGAAAGAGCACAAGCGTCTTTAAATGCTGGGTGTGATATGGTTTTGGTGTGCAATAACCGCGAAGGTGCGGTAAGTGTACTTGATAACTTACCTAAACAGCATGATAGCCAAGCCTCTAAGTTATATCACAGTGGCCGTCAATACAGTTTGACCGAGTTACAAGGGTTGGCTCGTTGGCAAGAAAGTCATCGGCAATTAGTGGATTTACACCAAAGATGGCAAGCACACCGTCAATAACATTAAGGTGAATAAAATATAGCCGGTAAATTAAACTATTTACCGGCTATTTTGCATAAATACGCATTGAAGTGAAAAATAACGACGTATAAGTAGTATGAAAGGGAAGTATAACCACTTTGAAAGTTACCCGTAACGTTATTAATATAATGATTAAATCATCATATTATTATATTAAAAATGTGATGGTAAATTATCTAGCATAATGGTTACATTCAAAAAAATAATTAATTATTCTATTCATTTAAGCTGTAGTCTTTTAAAGGTCAACTCAAAATAATAATCCATAGTTTATTTGTAATGGATACATATATTGATATTGCTAGGTGTTTTTTCAATATAAACAGCCGGATATTTGTCTTATGTGTCATTTTCTTTTGGTGAGAGCGCCTATAAGTAAAAAGAAAATGATAATAGCTATTAATGATAAAAGTTAAGATAAATTTAAATTAGTGGATAGCTAAATAAAACCGATTAACCCTAATGCTTAAATACTCTTATCTTTTTTGTAATATTATTAACATTAATTTTAATGTATAAAAAAACAGTTTCATTCAAATTTTTCATGTCTAGATAAATTAACAGTAAATTAATTATACAAGTATTAAAAAAATCTATGCATATGAGTTTTTTTTAATCAGTATCTAAAGGTTATTTAGGGACAATGTCTATTTTTTAACTATTCACGGTGTACTGCGCTATCAAGTGTCCCCTCATCTTTATTGTCAGTAATGCTTACAGTGATAAATAAACACCAAAACAAGTGTGATCTTAATCACTATTAGTTGGTTTAAATAATGCAATTTATGTAACGTGTTGTGACAGTGATCGTTTTAATTGACGTAAAATTACGTTAGCATCCACATTATGAATTTTTTATGACAATTTAGAGCAATAACTAATCGATTATAAAAATAACAATAAACTGGATGGTGGCGTTTTAAGTTAAATAATGTTTCTTTGATTGAGATAAGCATTTCTCAGACTATGACTCTGCCTATTAAATAAGAAAATAGAAGCACAACATATAGTGGCGTGTGTATTAACGATTGTTTAAATAATATCTGAAATATTGTTTCTTAACTAAAATTAACGCGGAATTTGAGTAAAGTAATGGTAGTGAATTATTAAAGGCTATTAGGTCTTTACTATAAGTAGAACGCCTTATTTATGGTAATTAAGTAAACACTAATGCAGTGAAATATCTGTATTGAATTTTTTATTTTAAAAATTGACTTATGTGTTTGAAAGGGATGTATCAGTTTGACTTTAAGTAAAGTTGTTTTATTAAGCTAAAAATAAAAATGGTGTTTTGTTGTTCATGGTTACATGACGCAGCATAAAATTAATTCAAATAATCATTAACTAGGTTAATTTCAATGAAAGTTAAAAATATTGCGCTATTAATGCTTTCTCCTTGCTGTTTAGCAGTCGCAATGGCAAATGCCAGCAATTGGGAAAACACAATTAAAGAAAATTCATTTATTGCGGATTCTGAGTTAGAACTGTCAACTCGTAACATGTGGAAGTACTTAAAAACCGAAAATCGTTTTGATAAAAATGAGCAACGCTATAGAAAACAAGTTGCTAACGCTTGGGGTCAAAACTTCCAAGCTGATTTCAAATCAGGTTATTTTGCTGACGTAATCGGGTTTGATGCTTCTTACTATGGTGGTATTAAACTCGGTGCAAGTAAAGACTTCGCCTCCCGTGCAATTTTATATAACGACGATGGTCACGCTAAAGGCTATAACAAAATCGGACAACGTTATGCGAAAGTAAAATTCGACCTTGACCCTGTTCAATTCCACGGTAAAGCGGGTTGGTTCACACTGAAAAACAAAGGTATTTTTACTAATTCACAACGCCTTTCATTAAACAGTTATAGCGGTTATTACACCAATACAGCAATTGATGACTGGAGCCTAGATTTACTCTATCTCGACAAAAAAGTAATGCGTCGTGATAGTCCAAATATTGATGCTATGTATTTTACTGATGCTAATGGTAAACGACATAAGGTTAATCATGTGATCACTGGTGGTATTAATTACAATACTAAGCCATTGACTGTTCACTATTTCTATGGGCAGGCAGATGATTTATTTCGTCAGCAAGGTCTCGAAGCTAAATATAAGTTAACTTCAGATGTTACGCTTGGAACGCAAATTTACAATCATGAATATGGTAGTGATGGTAAGCGCACCGAAAAAAATGATGCTATCGGTAAGCGTAATTTCGACAAACGAGCATGGCACTATGCAGGAACCGCTGACTGGCGTATTCCAGAGTCACCTTGGACACTCCGCGCTGGTTTAACTTACACTCAAGCAAAAAAAGCAAATGGTGTCGGTCAATTCGCACGTAACCCAATTGGTAATACGCGTGGTCGTTTTAACTCGCCAGCTTATGCGGATATCGATTACGTTCGTGATGGGGAAACTATGGTCGCGATGGCTGCCGAATATCGTGTAAGTAAAGAGCTTTCTGTTGGTGCTCGTACCAATTACTCAGAATTTAAATATGAAGGTGAAAGGTTAAAACAAGGTCAATTGGGTCTGTTCAGCTATTGGAAACCAACTGAAAACCTATCCGTGTCATTAAGCGGAGGTTTAGGCTGGCATCACCGCCAAGAGAACGATTATACAACGCCTAAGCTATATGATGGCCATTCACGCCGTGCGCACTCCTTATCTGGTTCAATGACAACCACTTATCGGTTCAAAATGTAGTTGCCAGCAGAGTGAAATTTACAATAAAAGGTAAGATAAATGAAACATAAAATTGGGCTACTCACACTGTTAATTTCAGGTGCTTTACTGGCCGGTTGTGCTCAGAAAACATCGGATACGGTTAAAGTTCAGGTCATTGGTATCAATGATTTCCATGGCGCACTAAAAGCGCCAGGAGATGGTAAGTTAGGTGGAATAGAATCAATCGCCACCTTAGTAAACCAGTTAAGAGCGCAGAATGATAAAACTATTGTTGTTGGTGCAGGGGATTTAGTTGGTGCAAGCCCATTATTGTCATCGATGTTCTATGATGAGCCTACTATTGAAGCATTAAGTGCAATAGGCATGGAAACCAGTGCAGTTGGTAACCATGAGTTTGACAAAGGCAAAGAAGAGCTATTAAGAAAGCAAAATGGTGGCTGTCATCCAACCGCGGGTTGTGTTGGTAAAGACTCATTTGCAGGTGCCGATTTTAACTATTTAGCGGCTAACGTTATTGTAAAAGAAACAGGTGAAACTCTGTTCCCATCATATTTCATTAAAGAATTTGATGGTATTCCAATGGCGTTTATTGGCCTAACTTTAGAAGGCACACCTGCTATTGTAACGCCAAGCGGTACCGCTGGATTAGAGTTTAAAAACGAAGTTGAAACTATTAATAACCAAGTGAAGCTATTGAAGGCACAAGGTATTAATAGCATCGGTGTTCTGATCCATGAAGGGGCGACACAGCAAGTTGATACGAAAGTTAAAGATATTAACCGTTGTGATAATATCAAAGGCCCAATTGTTGATATTGTAAACCAACTAGATGGCGCTGTAGACTTTGTGGTCAGTGGTCATACGCATCAAGCGTACAATTGTGAAATCAATGGTAAAACCGTGATTTCTGCACAATCAAATGGCGCATTGCTTTCTCAGTTAAATATTGAAATTGATAGAAATACAAAAGATATTGTTAGCATCAATGCGAAAAATATTCCTGTTGAAACAAAACGTTATGAGAAAAATCCAGAGTTAACGACTTTTGTTCAAAGATATGAACAAATTGCGTTACCTATTTCACAACAAGTGATGGGAACTTTGACGGAGAGTTCAGACAAAAAATTATTGCCAGCGGGTGACTCTACATTAGGTAAAATTATCGCTGATGGTCAACTCTATGCCGCTTCAAGTAAAGAAGCTGGTGGTGCGCAAATCGCCTTTATGAATAGTGGTGGTATTCGTGCTGATCTGAAAGCCGGTGAACTGACCTATGGTGATATTTTTACTGTTCAACCATTCTCAAATGTTGTCGTGACTCAATCTTTAACGGGTGAGCAAATCAAACAGGCGTTAGAACAACAATGGGATCGTGCGCGTCCACAAGTAATGCCTGTTTCTAAAGGTTTTTATTACGAATGGGATGATAGCCGACCTGTTGGTGATAAAGTCATTCAAAAATCAATGAAGTTAAATGGTAAACCGTTAGACATGAAAAAAAGCTATCGAGTTGCAGCCAATGAGTTTTTAGCAACGGGTGGTAGCCGATTCAGCGCGTTTAATCAAGGTAAAGACCGTGTTTACAGTGTGCCTGATAACGAAGCATTGATGCATTATTTTAAAGATAACTCACCAGTTTCAGTCCCAACTGATGTACGTATCAAAAAAATTAACTAGTTAAATCGAACGATATAACAACTAAAAACCCGAAGTGTTTAATCTCTTCGGGTTTTTTCTTTGTTTCAGCATTTATCTCAATCCTTTTTCTTTGGGTTAACAATTAACGGTAGCGTCTATATCAAAAACAATGAGATAATAATTCTCATTATCGTTAATTCGTTGTGAACTTAACTGTTTGAACGATCTCAAGCTGATTCGATTCATTCCTCGTTAAAAATGATTTGACGAATGTGATGGTTGTCATAATAATCAACTAAATTGATATGGATCAATATTTGGTATTACCAATTATCCAGTCATGTTATTCTATTTCATTCATAGTGTAAGGCATGGCTAATTAATGTTATCTAAGTTTTTTATCATAAAAGTGCTTAGATAACATTAATATATTTTGTTTCGAGGGATTTATGACCTTATCTCAACCAAAAATCATCGTCGTCGGAGGTGGTGCCGGTGGTTTGGAATTGGCAACACGTTTAGGGCGCAAATTAGGCCGGAAAAAACGAGCACATATCACACTCGTTGACCGTAATCCAAGCCATTTATGGAAGCCATTGTTACATGAAGTTGCTACTGGTTCATTGGATGATGGGGTTGATGCGATTAGCTATCTTGCCCATGCGCGCCATAATGCATTTAATTTCCAGTTAGGTTCATTGACTAATATTGACCGTGATAATAAAAAAATAGTGCTTGGTGAGCTATATGATAAACATGGTGAATTATTAGTTCCTTTACGTGAGCTTGAATATGATATTTTAGTGATGGCACTGGGAAGCAAGTCGAATGATTTTGGTACCCCAGGTGTGAAAGAACATTGTATTTTCTTAGATAATCCACAGCAGGCTCATCGCTTTCATGATGAAATGCTAAACCTGTTCTTACGCTATTCTGTACGTGATAATGCAGAAGAAAAAGTGAATATTGCCATAGTTGGGGGCGGGGCAACAGGTGTTGAGCTATCCGCTGAATTATATAATGCAGTTGAGCAACTCACTAGTTATGGGTTTAAAGGGCTAGATACCGATGCTCTCAATGTTACTCTGATTGAGGCTGGGGAGCGTATTTTACCTGCTTTACCTCCGCGGATCTCTAGCGCTGCGCATCAGGAGTTAAACAAGCTTGGTGTCAATGTATTGACTAAAACTATGGTCACTAGCGCTGATGCTGATGGTTTGAATACTAAACAAGACGGCAAAGTATTTGCTGATCTAATGGTTTGGGCTGCTGGCATCAAAGCGCCGGATTTCATGAAAGACATCGCAGGTTTAGAAACAAATCGTATAAATCAACTGGTAGTTAAGCCTACGTTGCAAACTACACGCGATGATATGATTTTTGCGATTGGTGATTGCGCCTCTTGTGCTAAACCTGAAGGGGGCTTTGTACCGCCAAGGGCGCAGTCTGCACATCAAATGGCAAGTCGTTGTTATGACAATATTTTAGCCATGATGAAAGAAAAACCATTAAAAGATTATGTTTATAAAGACCATGGCTCATTAGTCTCACTATCACGCTTTAGTACCGTGGGCAGTTTGATGGGGAATTTGATGCGTGGAGATATGATGGTCGAAGGGCGTATTGCACGTTTTGTGTATATTTCTTTGTATCGTATGCACCAGATAGCTTTACATGGTTATATCAAAACGGGCTTAATGATGTTAGTAGGGAGTATTAACCGAATTATACGACCCAAGTTGAAATTACACTAGCCGCGATTTGTTAACATATCTAATTGATCTTCATCAAATTTTATGCACCTAGTTATTAATTTGATTAGGTGCATTATTTTTTAATGTGGTTAAATTAACCAATAAAATCAATGATAAAAGAATCATATTGATATCGTATATGAGAGTATTTTTATTTAGTAACGTTAATATTTGTAATAAAAACTATTTAGATCAATTTTAGTTGGTTGGTGATCGATTATATTACAGGCATTACTTATAGAGGTCTAAGTTACTTTATACGGATAATAAAGATGAGTTTAAAACCATATATTGAGCTCATATTATAATCAGTTGCGGTAACATTTTTTATTGATGAAAGATGTATGTTGTAAATATATTGGTATAACTCAGAAAATTTAGAAATCAATAAACTATAATGTATTGATTAATATAGTTAATTTAACCTATTTTATTTATCGCTGAGTCATATCATGGATATTAAACCTCACATTTAATTAATTTAAATCTTATATTAAGTAAAATTTAACAATTATAATTTCGGATAAATCTAAAAAATATATCTAATGCATGTAATGCATCGAATTATCTTGAGTAGCCGTTACAATAGGTCAGTATTAATTTAATAAGGATTGTACTATGAAGCTAAAATTTAAGTTGTTATTAGCAGCTATAGTGGCATGCCTTATTGTATTGTTAGTTGTTATCTTCACGCGTGAGCCTGAAATTAAATTAGCAACCGTATTATCGGTTGAGCCTATCAAATCTAACCGGCTTGTTGAGTACCAAAATTGTACGGTAACTGGGGTTTTAGGTACTTTTGACCAACAATCACTTTCTCGTTTTCACCCTGCGCAAAGCGAATGTAAAATGGTCTTTATGATAGAAGCGCTACAAGGTAAGGGGTTCCCATCCTTGTTTTATGAGCGTGACCCAACCTGTGTATCAGCGCAAAAAATGGAATTAGTTGTGGTTGGCTATGATGTTGTCTACCAAATTGGTAAAACAGTGGGGAAAGTGAGAACTTCCTATGCACCTTCTATGTTTATTCCGTTAAATGAGGAGGGGCGTTTGGTTTTGACATCATCAGCTTCTGTATGCGAAACAATCCGCAGTGATGTCAAAAGCTTATTGCCATTTTATTGTTTACAACCAAATAATTTACCAATTACTGGAAACCCGTCTGCAATATTAGAATTGCAACCAAACCAAAATACTTTTGGTTTTATGGAATAGGTTTAACCAATTTGAATATTCTATTACAGGCAATCTTAATTGATTGCCTGTAACATTTTTACACCTTGGGTTTTTTAGGTTAATTGGTGTTCTTCAAAACTGGTTAATAGTTGTTTTATAAACTCAAGCCGAGTTGTCCTTTCCGCTAAATCATGGAAAAACTTCAGTCGGACGGGACCCTCTAAGCGATAAGTTTGTGGTTGATTTTGTAACAAGCTGATCAAGAAGCCCGGTTCGACTTTATTTTTCTCACTAAACTCAATAAAACCCCCTTTCTCATGGGCTTCAATACGCTTAATACCTAAAGCTTGAGCTTGCAAACGAATTGCAGCAGACGTTAAAAGGAACTTGCCTGCATCAGGGAGGGTGCCAAAACGGTCAATTAACTCGGTACGTAATTCGTTTAATTCTTGATTATCTTTTGCACTGGCTATCCGTTTATAAAAAGACAGTCGCATATTTACATCGTGTATATAATCGTCAGGCAAAAGAACCGGCATCCGTAGCTCAACTTCAGTTTGTTGGCTAGTTAAGTCTTCCAGTGAAGGTTCACGCCCTTCTTTTAGGGCCTCGACCGCGCTTTCTAACAGTTCCATATATAAGGTAAAGCCAACAGTTGTCATCTGCCCGCTTTGGTCTTCGCCAAGTAATTCTCCTGCACCTCGAATTTCTAAATCATGAGTCGCAAGTGCGAACCCAGCCCCTAAATCTTCAAGTGAAGAAATGGCTTCGAGACGCTTGTGGGCATCTGTTGTCATTGCTTTAGGATGCGGTGTGAGTAAGTAAGCATAAGCTTGGTGGTGTGACCGGCCGACTCGACCACGTAATTGATGCAATTGTGCTAACCCAAAATGGTCAGCTCGTTCAATGATAATGGTATTTGCAGTAGGAATATCGATACCCGTTTCGATAATAGTCGTACATATCAAGACATTAAAACGTTGATGATGGAAGTCGGTCATCACCCGTTCTAATTCCCGCTCCCGCATTTGGCCATGACCAACAACGAAACGAGCCTCAGGGACTAGTTCTTCAAGGCGCGCTTTGGCTTTTTCAATATTTTCAACATCATTGTATAAGTAGTAAACTTGGCCCCCACGTAGTGTTTCACGTAAAATGGCTTCACGTACCACGAGCTCGTCATATTGGCGAACAAAGGTTTTTACAGCTAAACGGCGTGCTGGCGGCGTGGCGATAATGGATAGATCGCGCATACCACTCATTGCCATATTCAGTGTCCGAGGAATAGGAGTTGCTGTAAGTGTTAAAATATCAACGTCTGCACGCATAGCTTTTATTCGTTCTTTATGACGGACGCCAAAGCGGTGCTCTTCATCTACTACCAATAAGCCCAAATCTTTCCATACTAAATCACTTTGTAGCAGTTTATGAGTGCCAATTAAAATATCAACTTTGCCTTCTGCAGTCTCAGCAATAATCTGTTGCTGCTCTTTCGCCGTTTTAAAGCGAGACAACATTTCTATACGCACAGGCCAATTGGCGAATCGGTCTTTGAAATTGTCATAATGCTGTTGTGCAAGTAAGGTGGTTGGAACTAAAACAGCCACCTGCTTATCATTGTTGATAGCTAGGAATGCTGCACGCATAGCCACCTCGGTTTTACCGAACCCAACATCACCGCATACCAACCTATCCATAGCTAATGGTTGGCACATATCACTGAGTACAGCATTAATTGCCATCTCTTGGTCAGGGGTTGTTTCGAAAGGAAAACCTTGGCAAAACTCTTGGTACTGTTCTTTATCATGTTTGAAGGCAAAGCCCGCTTTGGCTGCACGCTGTGCGTAAATATCCAGCAGCTCTGCTGCAACATCACGTACTTTTTCAGCCGCTTTTTGGCGGGCACGTCCCCAGCTATCACTGCCTAGCTTATGTAATGGCGCATTTTCATCCGCACCACCCGCATAGCGGCTAATTAAATGCAGTGACGAGACCGGAACATAGAGTTTATCTTCACCTGCATAAGTTAAGATTAAGTATTCTGCTTTAATGCCACCGGCTTCTAGGGTGATTAACCCTTGATAGCGACCAACGCCGTGTTCAATATGGACGACGGGTTGCCCCGGACGTAATTCAGCTAAGTTACGGATCAGTGTATCGGTATTAATTGTTCGGCGGTTATCAGTACGACGACGAACAACGCGTTCACCTAACAGGTCGCTTTCGCATATCAACGCTTTATGGGCATCGACTTGAATAAAACCATGCTCAGCTGCGCCGATAGTAATAGCAAAACGGCTATCAATGTGACTTGCGTAATGATCAATAATTTCAGGGCGAATTTTCAAGCGAGCTAACAGTTCTGTGACTGTTTCACGGCGACCTTCACTTTCCACAGAAAAGATGATCTTGCCATCAAACTGTTCCGTGAATTGACGAAGTTTGTCTAAAGGGGCCTTGCTTTGGCCTTGAGTACTGATGTCCGGTAGCGGTAAATAGTCTAAATTCGTATTAGCGGCTTTGGGAGCTAAAGATTCAGCGGATAATTGAACACGAGGCCATTGTTTTAATGATTGGTTGAGCTGTTCAACGGTTAACCATAAGTCTGTAGGGGGGAGTAATGGCCGCATTGGGTCAACCCTACGGCTATCATAACGTTGCAACGTATCGAGTTGAAAGCGTTCTGCGGCTTCTTGTAGATTTTGTGAAACCAATAAACTAGATGACGGTAAATAATCAAATAACGAGGGCAGAGGCTGTGAAAAAAATAAAGGCTGCCAATATTCGATACCAGTTGGTAACGTATTTTTACTGACTTGCTGGTAAATGTGCTCTGGGTCACGGCGAACGTCAAAGCGTTCCCGCCACTGGCTACGGAAACGTTCAATTGCGTCTTTATCTGTTGGAAACTCGTGAGCAGGGAGGAGATTGATATGGCTAACTTCCTCAAGTGTTCGTTGTGAGTCAACGTCAAAAGTTCGCAAACTATCAATTTCATCATCAAAGAAATCAATACGAAATGGTAATGTACTGCCCATTGGGAATAAATCTAATAACGCCCCACGGGTTGCATACTCGCCATGCTCTAGAACTTGCTCAACATGGCGATAGCCTGCTTTGTCTAATTCGGCACGTAAATTATCACGGGAAAGTTTATCGCCTTTTGCCATGACCAATGCATGGCTAGTTAAAAAATCAGGGGGACAAACTTTCTGCATAAGCGTATTAACCGGAAGGATTAATGCGCCTTTTTGCATAGATGGTAAGCGGTATAGTGTTGATAAACGATGAGAAATGATTTCTTGATGTGGGGAGAAATTGTCATAAGGCAATGTTTCCCAATCAGAAAGGGTTTCAATAGGATGATGTGTAAATTGTTGAATTTCATCACGTAAGCGCAAAGTATTTTGCATATCACGAGTGACAATAACAACAGGCCCTTGATGACGTTGGATCATTTCTCCACATTCAAGCGCACCAGCCGCCCCGATAAGGCAACCTAAATGGCGGACATCGCCACTACGACTAGGGAGTTCATAACGAAATTTTGACGACATAGAAATCTTTGGTATCTCACAGCGATTAGTTAAGCAATTAAACAAAATTCAATATAATGATAGCCAGTTTTTTTATGATTAATACTTAAATTAACCAATAGATAGTTAAACAATAAAATTCACAATAATACAATCGGTTTTAACTCGTAATTTGTCTGAAAGTCAGACAAAAAGGCACTCAAATAAGAAAAAATACCCGTGAGTGGTTCCATTCATCAATCGTACCCTTTATTATCGCTGAACACTTCGCTTTGGCAACAGGGGCATCATAGACTTCATGCACCAATCTGTCTCATTATTTATAGGTCTACGCTATTTACGTGGACGCGCTGCCGATAAATTCGGGCGCTTTGTTTCCAGTTTGTCAGCAATCGGCATCACACTGGGCGTTACGGCATTAATTACGGTTACATCAGTGATGAATGGTTTCGAGCGATCGCTACAAGATAGCATACTTGCTTATATGCCGCAGGCAATTTTAACCTCAGCATCTGGAAATATCGACCCAGCCCAACACCCCATAAAGGCCTTACAGAATTTAAAAGGGGTTAACCACATAGCTCCCATTGTACAATCTGATGTCGTACTACAAAGCCGCACCAATGTTGGTGTTGGAATGATGGGGGGAATCGAACCAGCAGAACCTTCTTTGCTATTAGACAAACTGATTAGTGGCCAACGAGAGGACCTAAAAGCAGGTAGCTACAATGTGTTTTTGGGGAATAAACTGGCGGAAAATTTAGGAGTTAAGCGGGGGGATGAAGTCCGTTTAATCATTCCGGGTGTGAGCCAGTTAACGCCAATGGGGCGTATTCCAAGTCAGCGTTTGTTTAACGTCGCAGGTATTTTCCAAACCAATGGCGAAGCGGATACCAGTGAATTGATTGTTGCGCAGCAAGATGCAGCACGTATGTTGCGTTATCCAGCTGGTCGTATTACTGGGTGGCGTTTGTATTTAGATGAACCTTTAAAAGTGGATGAACTAAGTAAGCAAGCATTGCCTAGCGGGTTGGTATGGACGGATTGGCGAGAACGCAAAGGGGAGTTTTTTCAAGCTGTACGCATGGAAAAAAATATGATGGGTTTACTACTTAGCCTAATTATTGCGGTGGCAGCTTTTAATATTATCACTTCGTTATCACTTCTGGTGATGGAAAAACAAGGTGAAGTTGCAATATTAAAAACCCTCGGTCTAAAACGCTGGCGTATTTTAGCCATCTTTATGATCCAAGGCGCAGGCGCAGGGGTGATTGGCTCACTAGTGGGGACGGTACTTGGTACACTATTGTCTAGCCAGTTAAATTTTATCATGCCACTGATTGGTTTATTACCAAAAGGTGTATCTCTACCGATTGTACTTGATTACTCAGGTATTTTAATTATTGCACTAAGTGCGATGCTGATTTCACTGCTTGCGACGCTTTATCCTTCTTGGCGTGCAGCAGCAGTCCAACCTGCTGAGGCTTTACGTTATGAATAAACAACCACTTCTTGTCTGTGAAAATTTAAATAAAACCTATCAAGAAGGGGCATTGTCTACGCAAGTGCTAAAAAATGTCAGCTTTTCTATGGGGCTTGGCGAAATGATGGCCATTGTGGGGAGCTCCGGGTCTGGTAAAAGTACCTTATTACATTTACTTGGTGGTTTAGATACGCCATCTGAAGGGAATGTAATTTTTCGTGGGCAGCATATTAATCAATTGTCTTCTGATGAACGCGCTGCTATTCGAAATAAGGATTTAGGCTTTATTTATCAATTCCACCACCTACTACCTGACTTTACGGCACTTGAAAATGTGGCTATGCCACTGTTAATTGGTGGTGCTGCAAAAGAATTGGCATTGACTAAAGCGACAGAAATGTTAGAAGCGGTAGGTTTGGCACATCGTGCAGGGCATAGGCCTTCTGAGTTATCAGGGGGGGAGCGTCAACGGGTGGCAATCGCCAGAGCGTTGGTTAATGAGCCCGCTTTAGTATTAGCTGATGAACCAACGGGGAATCTTGATTTACGTAACGCAGATGCCATTTTTGAGTTATTGGGGGAGCTAAATCGTACACAACGTACTGCTTTTTTAGTTGTCACTCATGATATGACATTGGCGCGCCGTTTATCCCGCCAATTGGAAATGCGTGACGGGCACTTACAACAGGAAGTTACCTTGGGGGCTCGGTAATGTTTAAAATGCCTCTTACATTATTAACAGCGTTACGCTTTAGTCGTGGTCGCCGTCGGACGGGGTTGGTTTCTTTGGTGTCGATAGTGTCGACATTGGGTATTGTGCTTGGCGTTGCTGTTTTAGTCATCGGCTTGAGTGCCATGAATGGTTTTGAGCGCGAATTAAATAACCGCGTGCTATCTGTGGTCCCACATGGCCAGATATATGCAGTAAAGCCCCCTTATAAAGATTTAGATTTTGCCGAACAAGTCATTCGCAAAACCCCAGGTGTGGAAGCCGTGAGCCCATACATCAATTTTACAGGGTTGCTTGAGCGGGGGGCGAATTTAAAAGCAATCCAAGTGATGGGAGTTTCTCGCGAAACGCAATCGCAAGTTAGTGCATTGCCACAGTTTATCCTTAACGATGCATGGGAGCATTTTGAAGCAGGAAAACAATCCATTATTTTGGGGCAAGGCGTTGCTAATGCGTTGAATGTTAAGGAAGGGGACTGGGTTACAATCATGATCCCCAATACGGATGAAAGTTTGAAAATCCAACAGCCTAAACGTATTCGTGTTCAGGTAACGGGGGTGTTTAAGCTTAGTGGTTTATTGGATCACCAACTTGCTTTAGTGCCGCTTGCGGATGCTCAAGAATACCTTGATTACGGTGATGGCGTGACAGGTTTCGAAATTAAAGCAACAGATCCTTTTATCGCCGATAAGGTGGTTTATGATGCTGGGTTAAAGACAATGCATCATGTCATCGTTAAAAGCTGGATTGGTGATTACGGCTATATGTACAATGATATTCAAATGGTTAGAAGTATTATGTACTTAGCTATGATCCTAGTGATTGGCGTTGCATGCTTTAATATTGTATCGACTCTTGTGATGGCAGTTAAAGATAAAAGCAGTGATATTGCTGTACTACGGACGCTAGGGGCTAAGGATGGGCAAATCCGTGCTATTTTCTTATGGTATGGGTTATTAGGTGGCTTAGTTGGCTCTTTGATTGGTGTTGTATTAGGTATAACGATATCCTTAAATTTAACAACTATAATCAAAGGGATAGAAAAAGTAGTCGGTCACCCAATTCTATCTGGAGATGTTTACTTTATCGATTTTCTGCCTTCTGAATTGCATATGATGGATGTGGTCTATGTTTTAATCACAACGATTATTTTAAGTTTGGTGGCAAGTTGGTACCCAGCTCGCCGAGCAAGCAA
Organism: Providencia sp. AGC89; assembly: GCF_053543535.1. Taxonomy (NCBI): domain Bacteria; kingdom Pseudomonadati; phylum Pseudomonadota; class Gammaproteobacteria; order Enterobacterales; family Morganellaceae; genus Providencia; species Providencia sp. AGC89. The sequence continues at coordinate 294,210 of NZ_JBIXLP010000060.1, read as the reverse complement.
ATTAGACCCAGCTCGCATCCTTAGTGGTCAATAATCAGTGCACACTCAGCCAATCACCTTAGCAATAGGCTTTAAGGTGATTGGCTTCTTTATTGGGTTTGTGTTTCTAAGAACATTTGTTTATAGCTACGCTTTTCAATCATCGCTTCCGTGAAACCATATGTCATCGCAACACTTAATAATTTGTTATATAAGTGTTTGAGTAAACGACTATCGTCCGTCATGATAGCGAATTCGGCAAACCAACCGATGCCAGCAAGATGGTCTATGGTGATATGAACATCATTCAGGAAGTAAATACTACGAACTTTTGTTGTCACCAAACTACAGTGATAACCTAGTGTTACTAACATATTTTGCACATGTTGGCAGTCATCAATATTAATTGCTTTACATTCGGAAGAACCTGGGCCCTTGACTATCCATAACTTAATCCCTGACGGAACCATCTCACGAACACACATGCTAATATTATTCGCTACAAGTGGCGAATTTTCACTGTCATAGAAATAATCAGTTTCTGAATTATTTTCAGTAAATGGCTCAGCTTGGTCGGCTTTTATTTTTTGTAGAAAACTCTCAGGGTTTGGTAACCGAAATTTAATTTCAGCTTCATATTTACCGACAAAGTGCTCGCTCATTAAAATATTCCTTATAATCAATAGGCAAGTAGGTGGTTAGGATAGCATAAATGGCGAGTATTCAGTGTGTTAAAGATGCGTTAGAGGGGGCGTTTAATAGCCTATTATTGATAAAATAGGCTATTAAATTAGTTTTAATCAGAGCTGTAGCTATAGGCGGTCATGTTGCTATTTTTTAGTCATTTTATCTAAATAGCCCATGACAAAAGCAGATAAAACAAAGGTTAAATGAATGATCACATACCACATTAGTTTATCGTTCGAAACGCTTTTTAAGTCCATAAAAATTTTCAATAAGTGAATTGATGAAATTGCGACAATAGATGCAGCCACTTTATTCTTCAGTGACGAGGCATCCATTTTACCTAGCCAACCTAACTTTTCACTTTCTTCTGGGATATCCATTTGGGAGACAAAGTTTTCATATCCTGAAAACATCACCATCACTAATAACCCACCGACTAATGCCATATCAATTAATGAGAGCAATGTGAGGATGAGATCTGCCTCTGGTATTGCTAAAATATTCGGTAAAATATGGAACAGTTCTTGAAAGAACTTAATAGTTAATGCCAACAGTGTCAGTGAAAGCCCGAAATAAATTGGCGCTAAAATCCAGCGTGAAGCATACATTGTTTTTTCGAAAAACTTTTCCATGCAATCCCTTTTAATGGTGAATAATCATTACAGCAAAATCGACGAGCGGTATATTAACCGTAGGTAGTCATATCAAGAAGGTTTTTTTTATTGTTTTACAGTTCTAGGGATATTGGGGATTAATATGAAAGAAAGATGTCAGTTTTATGAAGAAAAAGTGACAAGTTCGATGCCCTCGATATTTTTATTTGCATTCGTCATTGTGATGAGTTCTAGTGTGTTAACATTAAGATAGTGCAAAGTTGAATATGTAAATATGAAATATACTAATAAAAATATATAGAAGCATATTTATTTGTACACTAATGATAAATCAGAGAGTAGAGCCGCTAAATACAGCGTTAAACAAGTACTCGGTCTCGTCTAGGTGTCAAGTTTATTAGTTACATGGATGAAAGGAAGTTTTTGATGTTGCGATTTCGTTATAGATTAAAAAAAGCTCGTAAAAATAAATGTGTACGTCGCCAGCGACTTCGCAACCGGTCTTTTTATATAGATAACAGATTAAATAATATGAAAAATGTGAATATTGTCGTATTGACTGGTGCGGGGATTTCAGCTGAGTCAGGGATCCAAACATTTCGTTCTGCGGATGGTTTATGGGAAGAGCACCGCGTTGAAGACGTTGCAACGCCGGAAGGTTTCGAACGTAACCCTAAACTGGTTCAACGTTTTTATAATGAGCGTCGTCGGCAATTACAGCAAGAAAATATCAAGCCTAATGCGGCGCATTATGCTTTAGCTCAGCTTGAAGAGTTACTTGGCGATCGCTTTTTATTGATCACTCAAAATATTGATAATTTACATGAAAGAGCCGGGAGCCAGCGTATCATCCATATGCATGGTGAATTATTAAAGGTACGTTGTAACTGGTCAAATCAGGTTGTCGAGTGGAAAGGGGATTTATCAGTGGAAGACCGTTGCCACTGCTGTCAGTTTCCACAGCCATTACGTCCACATATTGTTTGGTTTGGTGAAATGCCTATTGGCATGGATTATATTTATCAATCTATTGAATCAGCGACTATTTTTATTTCAATTGGTACATCAGGCCATGTGTATCCGGCAGCGGGCTTTGTTCATGAAGCGAAGTTACATGGTGCACATACAGTTGAATTAAATTTAGAACCGAGTCAGGTAGAAAGTGAGTTTGATGAAAAGCACTACGGCTTAGCCAGTAAAATTGTAGTGGAATATATTAATAAGCTTATTACAGAATTACAGGTAAAAAGCACAACGAAATAAGTCAACTTCAGGCTAAGGGAAACGGTCATTTCCCTTAGCTATTCCTCTTTATACATTTAAATCCATCATCGCCGGCATTGTGATTTCCTTAACACAGGTAGCATTACTGGTGCTTAGGATAAAACGTACTGCATTGACAACATCTTGTAATGGGATCAATTGCCCGTGACTCTTCTCAATAACCTCAGCCACAGGGACAGACAATGGGTATTCTGTAGCAAGATAACCTAAGTTTATGATAGAAATGCCAATTTTATCTTCACGTAATGTTTCCCTTAGCGATTGCACTATTCCCCTTAAGGCATATTTTGTGGCGGAAAATGCAACTTCTTTACCATTATGATTATCTAGCCCCCATGTAGAGCCAATTAAAATTATTTTACTGTTTTCAGCTGAGCGTAAATTAGGTAATAGCATTTTTAAATTTAATAAACAGGCGCTGATATTCGTCTGGATAATATTGAGTAACTCAAGGTCATCAGTTGTTTCAAACTGGTAATCGTCACTAAAAGCCAAGTTTTCCCAAATTCCTACATTGTAAATTAAGGTGTTAATCGGTTGTTCTTTAACCTTATCTTTAATGATATTAGCAGACTGGCTATCATTTAGGTCAGCGGGGAGCCAAGTAAAATTACTTTGCTCAAACGGGGGTTTGGAACGAGAGACACCGTAAACCAGCTCTTCATTTGTGGGAATACCTTCAACAAGTGCTTTGCCCAATCCTTTACTCACACCATAAATCAAATATGTTTTTGACATAAACGCCCCGATAACTTGAATAAAAATTACATTAATTATTATAAAAAATAATAAACGAAATAATAATGCGTCAGATATAGCACAGTATTAATAAATAATAATAGGTAATTAGTGCAATTGATAAATGATATTTAACTTAATTCACTGTTTTAACTAACAAATATAGGGGGGCTAATAAAATAATACAATTTAATTATTCCCCTAACTAGTCTTAGGTATTAAAAATGGTTAGTTGCAAGAGAAAATCAAAATAGTGTGTAAAAAATAAATTTCATTAAAGATTTATTGCGAAAACCTGCAAGCATTAACAGCAAAGCTGATTTGAGACAATAATTGAATCTGTGATCTTTCCCATAATACAGACATTGATATTTGAGGGGGAAGGGTATGGACAAACTCTTGGAGCGGTTTTTTGAATATACGGCTTTTGATACGCAATCAAAATTGAATGCTAAAACAGTGCCTAGTAGTGCCGGTCAGCTAAAGTTTGCACGCGCATTAATGAAAGAACTGATTGACTTAGGTTTCGAAAAGGTAACACTCAGTGATCAAGGTTGCTTGATGGCCTATTTGCCGTCAAACGTTGATTGGGATGTTCCAACTATTGGTTTTATTTCACACTTAGATACGGCACCTGATTTTTCGGGGAAAAATGTTTGCCCACAAGTACTCGAAAATTACCGAGGTGGTGATATTGCCCTTGGGATTGGTGATGAAGTGTTATCCCCTGTCATGTTCCCAGTTTTACATGAAATGATTGGGAAAACATTAATTATGACTGATGGTAAGACGCTACTTGGTGCTGATGATAAGGCGGGTATTGCGGAGATTATTACAGCATTAGTGCGCCTAAAAGGTAACAATATTCCACATGGTAAAATTTGTTTAGCATTTACCCCAGATGAAGAAATTGGGCGTGGCGCTCGCCATATTGATTTCAAGCAATTTGATGCATTGTGGGCTTATACTGTCGATGGCGGTGGTGTTGGTGAATTAGAATATGAAAACTTCAATGCGGCGAATGTATCAATCAAAATAGTCGGGAATAATACACACCCTGGAAATGCTAAAGGGGTGATGGTAAATGCTTTAGGGCTAGCTAACCGTATTCATTCGATGTTACCCGCAGATGAAACTCCCGAAAAGACGGATGGATATGAAGGTTTCTATCATTTAACATCGATGAAGGGAACGGTAGAAAAAGCAGAACTGAACTATATTATTCGTGACTTTGACTTGGTAAGCTTCGAAGCAAGAAAGAAAAATATTATTCGAATTGCTGAAAAAGTAGGGGAAGGCTTACACCCGAGCTGTTATATCGAGCTGACATTGGACGATACCTACTACAATATGCACAAAGAAGTAATGAAATACCCACATGTGGTTGAATTAGCAAAACAGGCCATGATTGATTGTGATATTAACCCTATTATTCAACCTATCCGCGGTGGAACTGATGGTGCTCAGCTTTCACATCGTGGCTTGCCGTGCCCAAATATTTTTACTGGGGGGTATAATTTTCATAGTAAACATGAGTTTATCACCCAAGAAGGGATGGAGCAGGCCGTTAGTGTCATTATGCGTATTGCTGAACTTACCGCAATACACGCCCGCCAGTCATGAGGGGCTTAATGAACCTGTTAAGCTCAGTACAATAAGTACTGAGCTGAGGTTATTGAGCAAGCGGGGTAATTTCCGTTTTATGTTATGGGTATTTCATTGCAATAGCACGGATATACCACTTAGTGCGAGTAAAATACCCATCACTAAGTTAAAACGTTTTAATGTACTAGGTTGCTTCAGTTTTTCTCTTAATTTACTACCAAACATTGCCCAAATAGCCACACATGGCCAGTTTATCAAAGCAAATATGATGGCAACTAATAATATTGAGATATAAGGTTCTATCGTATTGGTATACATTGCCATCCCTGATATCGCCATCATCCATGCTTTAGGGTTAATCCATTGAAATAATGAAGCCTCAAGTAATGTTAATGGCTTTATGTCTTGCTGATTTACTTGAGCAATAGAATGGCTGATGGTTGTTTTCCATGCGAGCCAAAATAAATAAATAATACCAATGTATTTTAATGTTGAATAAACAAGTGGTAATGATTGAATGAGTGCACCAACACCTAAGCCAACAGCAATAAGCATGATGAAAAAGCCAATTGAAACACCAAGCGAATGTGGTAACGTTTTTTGAAAACCAAAGTTGACCCCTGAAGCAAGTAACATAATATTATTAGGGCCTGGGGTAATGGATGTTACAAATGAAAACAGGGATAAAGCTAAAAAAGTTTCTATATTCATAAAGTTATAATCATTGAAAGGTTATTAATTATTCGCCCAAGCTTAATCGGTCTAAGCAAAAATATTCTAGAATTAAATTTTAAAAACACTTTATCTTTGAGTGCCTATTTGTGGGGCTTAATCTTTTATCAATGTTATTGATACGGAAGTAAAATAAACAGGAAAGCAAACTTTATAGATATTCATAAAGATATCTAAAGGGAAAGGGGGTGGCTTCGGTTTAACTGGGAATGATAATAAAAGTTATATGCTAACTAGAATGTAATGAGTAAAATTTAACCCCCAATAATTGTTTTACCAATATTGGGGGTGTTTTCGGTAAATTTAATGTTTATAAAATGGACTAATCATCAAAATACCAATAACCATTATTCACTAATGCGGTAATGAGCGCGATAAAGTTAACGTCATCGATAGCATCAGCTAAAATTTGGCTGTTTACCGCATCATAACGACATAGGCTATCAGCAGCTTCATAGCACTGGGTCTCTAAACATTCACCATTAACAAAAAATTGGTCACCAACACGCAATGCTCGGAGCCCGTTTAGTTTGTATAGAGTTTCCTGTTGTGTTTTTAGCAAGTCATAGATTTCGTCATGCTCATAAGGCGGCTCTGGTGGTGCAATGTCTAGTTCATGGCGAGATTGTGAAATGAATTCACCAAGCCATTTACGGAACAGGTCAGGGTCATTAATCAGAGACTCCATCATTTCGCGTAATTTAATTTGTTCCCCTTGTAAAATTTCCGCAGGGTTATCACGGAATGATAAATCAGGGTCGCTGTAACGGTAGCTGCCTAAATCATTCGAAATTAAATGGTCGGCAAAACTACTGATTAACTCACGCGTATTAGGGGCTCGAAAGCCTACTGAATAGTTTAATGATGGCTCAATTGCATAGCCTTCATGCGGGAACCCTGGTGGGATATACAAAATATCACCGGGCTCCATTTCTTCATCAATGATGGCATCAAAAGGTTGAACTTGTAGTAAGTCAGGGTGAGGGCAATGTTGTTTCATCGGGATTTTTTCCCCAACACGCCAACGACGACGACCTTCACCTTGAATAATAAATACATCGTATTGGTCAAGATGAGGGCCTACGCCACCACCAGGAACCGAATAGGAGATCATTAAGTCATCCATTCGCCAATCAGAGAGAACACGAAATGGTTTCATTAGAGCGGAACTTGGATAGTGCCAATGGTCAACGGCTTGGACTAAAATAGACCAATTTTTCTCACCGAGATGATCATAACTCTCAAATGGGCCATGACTTACTTGCCAAATTCCTTCTTTATGGCTGACTAAACGGCTATCAACCTCATCTTCCATCGCCAAACCTGCAAGTTCATCAGGTGAGATAGGATCAATAAAATTTGCAAACCCTTTTTTGATAAGCAGTGGGCGCTTCTGCCAGTGGCTATCCAGAAAACTTTGCCAGTCTAGATTTAGTTTGTAATCCATCTTATTGTCCCTTGGAGCTGTTGAATATTGCTGATGGTGTTACGGCAATACCACAGGCCATAATGGTACGAAATGACCTTTATATATGAAGTAAGTCACTTAGTACTTCTTTTAAATAAATTAGGTTAGCCATAATTATTGAGGGCTGCTATTTATATGAATATAGATAGCAGTATTGGAGCAGCCCCTAGTAATAAGACTCCCTAAATAGTATACCGGAAACGTATCATAAAATAGGGAATAAGTGGGTTAATATCACAGATTAACTATCTTCGATCATAGATTGCTGCCTAAATGTGACGGCTAAGCGAGCACCACCGAGCGGGCTATCACTAATTGTGATCTCCCCATCATATTGGTCAATAATGTCGACCGCGATGGATAAGCCGAGACCTTGGCCTGGACGAAGGGTATCGGCACGTTGGCCTCGAACGAAAATTAAACTGCGTTTGCTTTCCGGGACGCCAGGGCCGTCATCATCAACAATTAACGTTAGGCTATCAGGCCCAGTCACCGCAGTGACTTCGACAAATTCTAGGCAATATTTGCATGCATTTTCCATAATATTACCCATGACTTCCATAAAGTCATTAGGCTGACCGAGCCAAGTGATTTCTGGAGAAACTTCTACTGTGATAGCAACTCCTTTGTGCTGGTAAACTTTATGCAAGGCGCTCGCTAAGCTATCTAATATTGATGGAACAGATGAAATTTCACGCAACATCATGTTTTCATCACCTTGTGTGGAAGCGCGGTGCAAATAGTAGCCGACCTGTTGTGAGATCCTGCCAATTTGTTCAAGCATAATAGGTTCTGCTTGGTCAATATTCATCTGTTTACCCGAACGTAACAAGCGTAGGGTCGATTGTAATACTGCCAATGGGGTTTTAAGGCTATGGGTCAGGTCAGAAAGCGTGGTTCGGTATTTACTATAACGTTTCCGCTCGTTAGTTAATAAAATATTGAGGTTACGGACTAACCCTCGAAGTTCTGAAGGCGGGTTTTCATCGAGTGTATCTCGTTCCCCCTTTTCTAAGCTACCAAGCTGTGAAACTAATGATTTAATTGGGCGTAAGCTCCAATAAGCCGCTAGCCATAATAATGGGATAACTAAAATTAAATTAGCAAGTAACACATAGCCAAACCATTCCCAGACTAGACCTGTATTTTGCAAGTCTTGTGGAAGTGTATCCACCACGACAATGGTTAGGTTTGGTAGGTTTTCGCTGGCGGCATATTGGCTGACTGATACAGAATGGGTGAGTGGCTCATCATCATTGTCCATATCATCCAGTTTATTATTTAGCTCAGGGTTATCATTAAGCAGTTGACGGGTTTCACGGATGTCAGTATCAATCTCATATAACCCTTCCTTTTTTAGCCAATCATTTCGGATCAGCCTTTCAACGCTAGGCACATCGCGTTGACGCCATAATACTTGCCCTTGATCATCATAAATAATCACTAATGTGGGGTTATTTAACGTGAAGTTAGGGGGAACACGGATATCAATTTTATTATTTTGCCACTGTGCCAAGCTATAAATTAAGTTACTTTGACTACGCAAAAGGGTGTAAGTTGTTTTATCAAAGCTAATTAAATAGCCCAATATGGCAACGATACCGTAAGACAAAGTGAGTGCCAAAATGACCGCAGAGGTTGCACATAAAAAACGTGCTCGAAGCGAAAGGGGCTTAAATTTAAATTTACCTAACTGCATATTAGCCATTCACATCAAAACGATAGCCTTGACCACGAACGGTGACAATTACATCATCACTATGAAATTGCTGTATTTTTTTTCTTAATCGCCCCATTAATACATCGATTGTATGGCTTTCTCTTAGTTCAGCATCGGGGTAAAGTTGGCGCATTAATGAATCTTTGCTGACGACTTTGCCATTGTTGCGTAGTAAGGTTTCGATGATGGTATATTCAAATGCGGTTAATTTGACGGCTTCACCGTTAACGGTGAATTCTTTGCGTGATAAATCAATAACAAAATTACCTAGTTCTAATACCTGTGAGGCTAGGCCGCTATTTCTTCGCATCAGTGCCTGCATTCTTGCGACGAGTTCTTCTAATTGGAAAGGTTTAGTGACGTAATCATCAGCGCCGCTGTTTAAAGCTTGAACTTTTTCTTGCCAGCTTTCACGTGCAGTGAGAACTAAAATTGGGATATTTACATGCGCACCGCGCCAGCGTTTGATCATTGAAAGGCCGTCTTCTTCAGGTAAACCTAAGTCGACAACTGCAATATCAGGGCAACTTTCATGCAAAAAGTAATCCGCTTCTTTTGCGTCTTCAGCGGAATCAACTTGATGACCAAGCTCTTTCAGCTGAACCGTTAGATGGTGGCGAAGTAATGCATTGTCTTCGACGATTAAAATACGCATCTGAAACCCTCACAGTAAGGAAATGATAGTTGCTATTAATGATAATAGTAGCACTATGGTAAAAAGAGTTCTGAATAACAACAAGCGTTTAAGTAAATATAAGTCAAACAAACCCTAAAAATAGCGTATTCTTAGTAAGTCAGCGCGTTTTTGACGTAGGTTATCGACGAAGTTGGCTTTTGGAATTAAGAGGTAAGACAAATCAGTAAAAAAAGGCGGCACAGAGGCCGCCGAAATAGTCTAAATCAGTTTTATTTAAGCTCATCAATAAAAGTGACAGCGTAACCAATATAGTTAGCAGGTGTCATTTCTTTGAGGCGCGCTTTTTCATGCTCTGGCAGTTCTAAACCATCAATAAACTGTTTCATCCCCTCAGCGGTAACACGCTTACCTCGGGTAAGTTCTTTCAGTTTTTCATAAGGTTTTTCAATGCCATAGCGGCGCATAACGGTTTGAATTGGCTCGGCTAAGACTTCCCAATTTTGGTTTAATTCATCCAACAGGTGCTGTTCGTTCACTTCCAGTTTGTTTAAACCTTTCATGGTCGATTGATAGGCTATTAAAGCATAGCCTAAACCTACACCTAAGTTACGTAATACTGTGGAGTCTGTTAAGTCACGTTGCCAACGAGAAACAGGCAGTTTACTGGCTAGGTGACCTAATACAGCATTAGCTAAACCTAAGTTACCTTCAGAATTTTCGAAATCGATAGGGTTGACTTTATGTGGCATTGTAGAAGAACCGATTTCACCAGCTACTGTTTTTTGTTTGAAATGGTTTAATGCGATGTAACCCCAAATGTCACGGTCGAAATCTAACACAATCGTGTTAAAACGTGCGACACAATCAAATAGTTCCGCAATATAGTCATGAGGTTCGATTTGTGTGGTGAATGGGTTCCACTGGATACCTAAAGAGGTTACGAAGGTTTCACTAAACTCGTGCCAGTTAACTTCAGGGTAAGCTACCATATGGGCATTATAGTTACCGACAGCACCGTTAATTTTACCTAAAATCTCAACCTGTTGTAACTGACGATATTGGCGCTCTAAACGATAGGCGACGTTGGCGAATTCTTTACCAATAGTCGATGGTGTTGCTGGCTGGCCATGGGTGCGAGATAGCAACGGCAAGTTGCGGTACTCATGTGCCATCGCTTTAACTTTATCAATTATTTGGCGCCATTGTGGTAATAAGACTTCTTCACGCGCTGTTTTTAACATTAAAGCATGAGAAAGGTTATTGATATCTTCTGATGTACAAGCAAAGTGAATAAATTCAGAGACGGCGTGTAGTGCAGGGATATTTGCCACTTTTTCTTTTAGGAAATATTCTACTGCTTTAACGTCATGGTTAGTTGTACGCTCAATCTCTTTAATGCGCATTGCGTCTTTTTCACAGAAGTTCGCGACAATTTCATCTAAGTAAGCGATTGCGTCATTATCAAATGAAGGAACTTCTTTGATTTCAGCGGTTGCAGCCAGTTTTTGTAGCCAACGAACTTCAACTTGCACACGAAATTTCAGTAAGCCAAACTCACTAAATATAGTGCGTAAAGCGCTGACTTTATCACCGTAACGGCCGTCAATCGGGGATACAGCGGTCAGTGAGGATAATTCCATTGGTAGCAACTCCAGATTTAAAGGTGAGACAAAATATCTTTCGCCTGATTAGCCAGACGATTGCGAGAGAACATTAGTTGGATACGGCTTCCACCTACTTGCTGCCAAAGTACTGCGCAACGAATACCCGCGAGTAAAGTGGCTCTAACTTTAGCCTGTACTAAGGTATTTTTCAGGATGTCAGGGGAGCCTGTAACTTGAATTCGTGGGCCAGCAGGGCTGACAACATCGACATAAATACCAGCAAGCGCATTAAATACACCTTCTGATAGAGGCTCAAAATAGCTAGCTTGCCGTTCAAATTGCTCAATACGTTGACCCAGTTGATTCATCGCTTCCTGGTTTTTATTGAGACGGCGTTCAAGCACCATAATGCTCAACATATAGCGGGTCATTTCAGCAGATAAACCACTATTTCCACCCGTTAACATGCCCAACATAGCATTTAGACCAGTTTTTAAGTTTGCTTCATCATTACCAAATACATCCAATGTTGATTTTGGATTCATATTGGTGAGGCAATTGACCATGGTTTCGGTGTCTTGGTCTTGACTAATGCCTTCGTGAGCAAGCTTCTGAACCATTGCGCTTGCTTGGCAGATACCCGCTAACGCAAGCGTGATATCATAGTAGTTTTTAGCCACATTTACTCCTGAATACGGGCTTCAATGATGCCGCCGCCGAGACAAACTTCATTTAGGTAAAAGACAGCAGATTGCCCTGGCGTAACGGCTGCTACAGGGGCTTCAAATATAACCTCTATGCGGTCTTCGCTTAATGGTGTAATAGTACAAGGGATATCCGCTTGGCGATAACGGGTTTTTACTACACAGCGTAAAGGCTGGGTTAATGTTTCTCTGTCAACCCAATGCAATTGTTGGGCGATTAACCCGACGGACATTAGACGAGGGTGTTCATGCCCTTGTGCAACGATAAGGACATTATTTTGAACGTCTTTATCGACGACATACCAAGGTTCTTCAGAACCTTCTTTAGTCCCACCAATGCCTAAGCCTTTACGTTGCCCTAATGTATGATACATCAAGCCTTCATGCTGACCTATGGTTTCGCCATCTACTGTAACGATAGGGCCAGGCTGTGCGGGCAGGTAGCGGCCTAGGAAATCACGGAATTTGCGTTCACCAATAAAGCAGATCCCTGTAGAGTCTTTTTTCTTTGCAGTAATTAAACCAATTTCTTCTGCGATGCGACGTACTTCAGGCTTTTCAAGTTCACCTACTGGGAACAAGCTTTTAGCAACTTGTTGGTGACTTAAGGTATATAAAAAATAACTTTGGTCTTTATTGCCATCTAAACCACGTAATAACTGGCTTTTGCCTGCAATATCACGACGACGGACATAATGGCCCGTAGCGATGTAATCTGCCCCTAAATCTTCAGCGGCAAATTCTAGAAATGCTTTAAATTTGATTTCTTTATTACATAAGATATCTGGGTTTGGTGTACGACCAGCTTTATATTCAGTCAAAAAATGTTCGAATACGTTATCCCAATATTCTGCTGCAAAATTGATGGTATGTAATTCAATGCCTAATTTGTCACAAACGGCTTGGGCATCGGCGAGGTCGGCTGCGGCAGAACAATATTCCGTGTCGTCATCTTCTTCCCAGTTCTTCATAAACAACCCTTCAACCTGATACCCTTGCTGTTGCAGCAAATAGGCGGATACAGAGGAGTCAACACCACCGGACATACCGACGATGACTTTTTTTAGGCTGTTGTCTGACATGGTACTGTTATTTGACATGGAAATAGTCTCAATGCGGAAAAATCAAGCCCCATACTTTAGCATGTTGTGACCTTGTTGCACCAGCGTTTGAGGGGAATATTATTGCTTGATGAAGATTTCACCAAGCAATATGTGGGGCGTTAAAGGTAGTCCTCACCATATGCAGCCAAGATATCAAGGGGGTAGTGGGTTCCTGTCAAGAAACAGCGTAGACTTTCTGCAACTAAGGGCGAACGCAGATATTGGCTTTCTAATATTTCCTGAGCACTAACCCAGTGACAAGCGCTAATATCGCTATCTTGTGGTTGTGTTTCACATATGGACTCTAGCTCGACAGCAAATAAAACACGGATAAACTGAGTCTTATCAGGTGCAATCCATTGGTGGATTTTAATTAACTGTGAGGGGCAAGCGTCAATTCCTGTTTCTTCATATAACTCACGTTTTGCGGCTTGCAAAAGTGTTTCATTTGCTTCTAAGTGCCCAGCGGGTTGGTTCCACGTTGGCTTTTCATTTACCCATTCTTCAACGACTAAATATTTGCCTTGAGCATGTACGATAGTTGCAACAGTGACATTAGGTTTAAACAACATTTACCTCCTTCCATTCACCAACAGAAAGGTTCCCCAAACTGAATTCACCCACTTGGTAGCGGATCAGTCGTAATGTAGGGTAACCAATATTTGCTGTCATTCGGCGGACTTGTCGATTTCGTCCTTCATATAAAGTGATTTTTAGCCAACTTGTTGGGATGTTTTTTCGTTCTCTGATTGGTGGGTTTCTTGGCCATAACCAATCTGGTTCGTTGACGAGTTCGACCCCCGCAGGCTGAGTTAGCCCATCATTTAACTGTAAACCTTGGCGAAATTTGATTAATGCGGTTTCCTCGGGGATACCTTCGACTTGAGCATAGTATATTTTCCCTGTTTTTTTCTCAGGCTGTGTTAAGCGTGCTTGCAATTTGCCATCGTTAGTTAAAATTAATAACCCTTCGCTATCCCTATCTAAGCGGCCAGCAGCATAAATGCCAGTAATAGGAATATAGTTTTTTAATGTGTCTCGACCTTGTTCATCAGTAAATTGAGGCAAAACATCAAAGGGTTTATTAAATAAAATAACTTTACGAGGAGACTGATGGGAAAATGCGTTAACTGAAGTTGATTTTCGTTTATGCCTTAAATCAGTTGGGCGTTGATTGTATTTATACTTGTTGGTCGCTGATTTATTATTTGGCTTATTCATAATGGCTTTATGGCAGTTTATTGGCATGAATTGGTTCAATGGATATTGATTAACATTAGTGTAGGGGATTTACCCGTAAAAGCCTAGGGATGGATTTTACGTTTTAATGCAATATTTAATTAACAACTTTAAAATCATTTAAAACGATAAAGCCAATTTTCCATTTAAAAATAAACACCTATGATATAATTAAGGTGGCAATTGTGTGATGAGAGCGTGTTTTTAATTTCGGTTAATTTGTTAGTATTAATTAGGTTAAAGAAAGCGTTTATAGCATATTAAGCTATTAGAATTAGTTACCTTAAAAGAACTTTTATCATAATCAATTTTTTCTTTAAATAGGGATAATAAAACTAATCAATTGATTTCAAAGTAGTTATAAATATGTATCCCTTCAACTTATAGGATTGAGCAGTACGTTAAATGCGATCCGCATTGAAGCTTAGATGAGTAATCATTGGCGTTCGACGCAGATTGAAGTAGTATTGACACGTCTCTTACAAAAAATTAACAAGCAAAATACGCAAGTGAAAGGAGAGGTTAATGGAAAGCAAAGTAGTAGTTCCGGCAGAAGGCGCTAAAATTACCATTGATGCAAAAGGCAAACTGAACGTTCCAAACAATCCAATTATCCCTTACATTGAAGGTGATGGTATTGGTGTTGATGTGACACCCGCAATGTTAAAAGTGGTTGATGCGGCAGTTAAAAAAGCCTACAACGGTGAGCGCAAAATTTCGTGGATGGAAATTTACACCGGTGAAAAATCTACACAAATTTATGGTAAAGATGTTTGGTTACCAGAAGAAACCCTCGATTTAATCCGTGATTACCGTGTTTCAATTAAAGGTCCTTTAACAACTCCAGTTGGTGGTGGTATTCGTTCACTGAACGTTGCTCTACGTCAGCAACTTGATCTGTATATCTGTTTGCGTCCAGTTCGTTATTACAAAGGAACGCCTAGCCCTGTTAAGCAACCTGAACTGACTGATATGGTTATCTTCCGTGAAAACTCCGAAGATATCTATGCAGGTATTGAGTGGAAAGCAGGTTCAGCAGAAGCTGATAAAGTTATCAAATTCCTAAAAGATGAAATGGGTGTAACGAAAATCCGTTTCCCACAAGACTGCGGTATTGGCATCAAACCTTGTTCAGAAGAAGGAACAAAACGTTTAGTGCGTGCAGCGATTGAATATGCAATTGATAATGACCGTGATTCAGTGACCTTAGTTCATAAAGGTAACATTATGAAGTTCACTGAAGGTGCATTTAAAGATTGGGGTTACCAATTAGCACTAGAAGAATTCGGCGGTGAATTATTAGATGGCGGCCCATGGGTTAAAATTAAAAACCCTAAAAACGGTAAAGATATTATCGTTAAAGATGTGATTGCAGATGCTTTCTTGCAGCAAATCTTATTGCGTCCAGCAGAATATGATGTTATTGCTTGTATGAACCTGAATGGTGACTATATTTCTGATGCATTAGCTGCTCAAGTTGGTGGTATCGGGATCGCGCCAGGAGCAAACATTGGTTCTGAATGTGCATTATTCGAAGCAACACACGGTACTGCACCAAAATATGCGGGTCAAGATAAAGTAAACCCAGGGTCTATCATTCTTTCTGCTGAAATGATGCTGCGCCATATGGGCTGGACTGAAGCGGCTGACCTAATCGTTAAAGGTATGGAAGGCGCAATAGAAGCTAAGACTGTAACGTATGACTTCGAACGTCAATTAGAAGGCGCTAAATTACTGAAATGTAGCGAATTTGGTGACGCAATCATCAAACACATGTAATTTATTACGTGATGTGATTAATAACGGGAGCTTAATAGTTCCCGTTTGTTTTTTGTACAATTAAAATCTTCCCCAAAACTCCCCCAAAACTCTTCCCCAAAACGGTTCGAAAAGTAGGCTATTTAAATAGCGATGATCTGCCATTCTTTGCCTCGGTCATCATTATATTTGTCGGTCATTTTCTGTGATTTATGACCAAGGAGCTTCTGAGTATTGATCCCTTGCTCTCGATAGAGTCTTTCCGATAAAGAACGCTGTTCATGAAATGAAGGTGCCGATCTTTCCGGCCATGTTAACCCGCATTTATCTCTCGCTTTTTTAAAGGTTGTGGTTAATGTGTTTGCTGTAACTTGCTCACCTCGCTGTGCTTGAGAGGTCGTATGGCGATAGTGCACGAGATATTGGCTAAGAACGGCATCACGACATTTTGAAATGACTTGTTTAAGTGTCATATCAATCGCGTCACACTTAATCGACAGAGGAATGGCTAATTTAGAACCTGTCTTTTCTTGCTCTATATGCAACATATCATCCCAAATATCTGAAAACTTCATTTTGGCTATATCACCGATACGCTGACCAGTGACAATAGCCAGCAACATACCGCATTGTAAGTAAGGTGGGTGATTTTCGGCTTGTTCATAAATAACTTTCCATTCTTCGAACGTTAGGCGTTCACGTTTAACTCTATTACGTGGCTGTTTTGTTGCAAGTGCAGGGTTATAACCAGGAGGAACGTGGCCTGCATGTTGCGCTTCCTTAAATACGTCGATTAAAACCATACGTACTACTTGAGCCATTCGATCATGGCCTAATGCTTTAACTGAGTCAGTTATTTTTGCTATTTCCAACGCTGTGATGTCTTTAAGTGAAAATAACCCGCAGTGTTGTTTAAACAAATTAACAGGCTTAATTTTTTGCTTGTATGAATTAAGCTTTAATTCGCCGAGGTCAACGCGCTCTTGTTGTATTTCTAAGTATTTATCTACCCAATTAGAAACGCTGATCCCTACTTTTTTATTTTTGATATTTGATAGGCGATCATTAATGCTTAAAATTTGTTTTGTTTGTTGTTCTGCAATAATTGTGTTTGCCTGTGATGCAACAAGAGCTGCTTCATCGGCATCCGTACCGAGGCTGTGAAATACGCCAGTTAAAGGGTGTTTGTACTGCCAGTATGTTTTTCCATTTCGCTTATCTAATTTTCGGTATAGATTTGGAATGGTGATTTTATGAGAACGTGGTCTTGCTGCCATCTGATAAAATCCTTATTAATTTTTCATTTGCCTGTGTTGGTAATTGAGGTTTAGAAACTAAACCTACGTACCTTGAATCACGATCAATCATCCAACGTTTGCCAACCTTTAAAGCAGGAGGGATCATCATGTTGGCTTTGGCGTATTTAATCAAAACTTGCTGGGTTGGGGCACTATCGCCAAATTCTAATTGCGCCCATGCCTCTAGCTTAATCATTCGAGACATCATAGCCTCCTGTGATATTTTTTCTCATCCTGGTCTTGCCTCATCATAGATAAAATAATTTTATCTGCAGTATCACAAGCATGTTTTATTTCAGCTTCAGTGCATGGTCTGTTTTTTACACTGGCAGCTAACTTGCCTAACTTAATATCGAAATCAGTTAATAATTTTACCCTTGGTGCCCAAGGAATTAATTGTGGTCCTTTCATGGTGGTTACTCATTGGTTTTGAATAAACCACCATGCTAATAGTAAATATAAAATAAAACTGATTATGCTTAATCAATTATTGGCCCGAATAATCGCTTCGATGGGATAGCATTCAGACAAAATACCTTGTTGAGTTAGGGCGTCTTTATCCATTAAACAATTTTGCTCATCGGGATATGTATAGCCGTATGGTTTATACAAACAATCAGCACCACTACAAATTAACAAAAACAAAGCATATATCATGATGCTTCCCCTTTAGGTTGAGGCTCTTTTACTGGCTCAATCTTGATGTTCTTAGGTAGGTCATAAATGACATAGCAGCGGTCAGCTGTTGTTATAAAACCTACAGAGCCATCAGGCATAGTTAATTTAACAGTGGGTCGTTGGTTACTATGAAAATGTCTTAGCATTGGTCTTGCCTCTTAGTTTCTATACCTCTAATTGCAATCTTTATTCTGGCCAATTGTAAGACTGCATCTTTATATTCAGGGGGAGCACCTGAGAAAAAACGATTAACAACCCCGTGTTCTGATCTTGTAATAGCCATTAAATTATCAATGCTGCAATTCAGTGGATTGCAATCGATGAATTTAATAATATGTCCTTTTGGAACAGGGCCGTTATGTTCCTCCCATACTAGAATATGTTTGTGTTTCCATTTTCTAGGGTGTCCGATTTTGACTTTTATGTATCCATCAGTAGTAATAACCTCGGTACCAATAGGTTGGTAATTATGAGGTATATTGTTCTTTTTGAATGATCCTGCGTTAGCACCCTTTAACCCTTTTTTCCCTTTATTTGCAGGAATGTGGCCTCTAGTGAATGCTCCGGAACGGCCTGTTTTTAATTTCAGTCGTTTGCGTAGCCCGTTTATTGCATCCTTTGATCGTGATGTGCCAAAACTTTCATTGAAACTAATTGTGAGTTGGTCTAGTGGTAATAAATAGTTTTTACGCATCCAATCGCACATATCATCAGTATAGGAAAAACGCTTCATTCTTTAACCTCTAAATACTTTGGTGCGTCTCTTATGTATCCCGCGCGGGCCATACGTTTAACATTAATTGCCAATTGACCATTACTGACGATTTGAGATGCAATTGCGGACATTGCTTTCGCTCGGCCTATTTCCTCTTTGAGTTCATCACCCTTAATGCTTTCATCTGAAAGTCTTTCAAGTTGCATGAATAGGTGGTTATGTAAATCCTCTAAATTATTTTTCATAATTAATCGCCCGTGACATGTCACATTAGTGAATAATTGCTACAGAAGGTGGGTAGCCCAGCTGCAGTAAAACTGCTTTCTTTACCATCGATAACGTTTTTTCTTCTTGGCTGGTGGTGTGTTCGGTTGTATCAACAGACCACTCAACGCTACATTTATTGCTTGCTTCATCGTGAGTGATGATAACTTCCAATTTCATGGCCATAAAAATATCTCCTGATATGCGCCCATTGCTGGGCGCTATATTGATTAACGAACCATTAATGAACGGTCACCGACTTCTAGGTGAGCACCAGGTATTTCAATACCGTTTTCAATCGCTTCTTTAATCCGTTTTTTATCGGGGGCAGTGATGGTCTGAACATCCACTAATTCATCGGGCAAAGCTGCTTCATTATCGATAATGACGCGCACAACACCGGCACGAGCTGTAAAGGTATTTTTCGTGGTTTTTAATTTGTCTTTGCCTGATGTTAACAAGCAATCCAATGCATATTTTTTTAGGTTCTTAACTTGGTTTTCAAATGATTTTTTACGGTCAGCCAAGCGCTTAGATTCCTCATCCAGCGTTTTGGCTTGCCCCTCTAAATTACGGGCGTGAAGCATAATTGCATCTAGTTTATCGCCCAGCTCACACTCGATACCCTCTAAAGTATCGGCAACATCTTCTGCAGTGAATTCACCTGTTTCGACGAGTTGTTGTAATTTGCTGTAGTCAGCAGCCATTGCAATAGCAGTTGTCTTGGTCATTAGATTGCCTCTTCTTTTTGTTTCAGTTGGTCTAAACACTCTTTTTCAATTTCATTTAGCCGGCGCAAGCGGCCGTTTAAATATTTTTCATATTCACTGTCGCCACGTTCTTTGGCTAATTTTGCATGCGTTGCTATTTCACGGGTAAGGGTGGATGTGATACCTCGTAATTCGTTTGGCGTCACCGCACTGCGCATAGTTTCAGTGTGTCGCGTGAACTTCTCATCTAACTCTTTGCGAATGCGGGTAGCATCTTCAGCGTTATCGCTGGCGGCTTTGATTTCATACTCGAGCTTATTGCTTGCAACATATTCAGGGTTATCATGCATACCCATGAATACATCAGAACTAAAGCCAAGCATAGATAAGGCTTTTTTGATTGCATCGGTGAGAGATTTCTTAATGGCTTCACCATCAACTTTCATGCCGTATTGAGTTTGGTACCGGTAAGGGGTGGCGCCATAACTTTCAAATTCGCCACGGGTTTCACATTCGATGATGTACCAAAAACGGATTTTGATTGAATGGTTTTGTTCGCAGAATAAAGATCCGTCACCATCACGTAAGAATCTAGTCGCGACTTGTTTGTTTCGCTCATCAAGAACAGGTTCTACAAGTGGCTTTCCATCAATCAGTTTTTCTTCAATAACTTCATATCCCCAACCTTCGCCAATAGGGCCGAATATCTCGGTAGCACGCATGAACATGTAAGTACTGTTTATGCTAGTACCAACGAACCCCATACCTTCTAAAGGCTTGGTAAAACGTGCATCGGTACGTTGTACACGCTTCCAAATGCTGAGATTATCGCTATCGCCTTTATTAAGAACTTCATCTAATACAGAGGCACGCTGTTGGAAATCATCTTGTTGAACATTGACGACCTCAACTACAGGCTCAATATGCTGGTTAACTACAGGTGCTTGAGCTTGTTCGGTTTCTACGATAACTTCCTTCACAGGCTCTTTTTCTGTTTTAGTCGGTGAATCTTTTTTCTTACTCGAGCGTTTTGTTTTTTCTGATTTAGCCGGTTCAATTTCCTCTTTTGTTGTTTCATCGTTAGCTGGCTTAGTATCTAAATTGTCAACTGCAAAACGGCCACTACCGAGAGAAGTTATCTTGGGGTTATTGGTACCAAGTTTTGAATCAATAAACGCTTTGCGGGCATTAGCATCATCAAATAGTTCAGGCTTCTCGCGTGCTTCTGTTACTAGTGCAAATATGTTTTCACGTGGGATATCTAGAACGCTTGGGAATGTACGCAAATCCATTGATAAGCGTTTCCATGCTTTATCTTCAGAGCTGATGAGTTCTTTCGCATTACGAATATCTGCACTTTTTGCATCGCTTGGTTTAATGTCCAAGAGTGCGAGGGCAATTTCGAGATCAAGTGCGGCATAATCACGCTTTAGTATTGGTTCTTCAGGTGCCGTTTCTATTTCAACAGTTTCGACTTTTGGCTCATCCTTCAACCAACTTTCACCGAGTGCGGTAGCTTCTTCGACGGTGACATTATCATCAGCATACTCATAAACTGCCTGCGCAATTTCCATTGTTTCATCGGCATCCATTAATGACACTTTAGTAATTTCAGCAAGGCCAGTAGCAATATTACGAACTTTTGGGTCCTCTGTACTTTCATTGAGATACTTCAATGTGAAAGTGTATTGCTTATCAGTAATTTGAGTTTTACCAAACATCAGCAAAGCAGCTACGCGAGGTTTAGTAGCAAGCTTTTTAAATTCTTTATACTTAACTGGTTGCCATTTCTCACCGTCAAACTCATTTTCAACAGCAAATTTTTCATCGAACTGATCGAGTGCAGGGCGGGGGGAACCTACAGCGTCTTCACAAATGATAGGCTCATCAACGTTGAAGTTATCCATCGAATCAGGAAAAACCTCAGATAGCTTAATCATTGCAGTTGCAGCAGCAATTTTAGCATTTGCAGCATTGAGAGCTATTGTTAACGGTACTGCACCGTTGTTAGTGCGAGCCTCGGTCGTAGGCTCAAATACACAGATAAAAGTTGTCATTGGTCTTGCCTCTTAATAAGGGATTTGTTCGTCAGTTTTAGAAATGGGCTTGCCCTCTAAGCAGAGAAGCATTTGGATCTGGTCTTCCAGTAAGCTTGATTTCACCTGCGCATCAGCAAGAATTTTGTTTTGCTCGGCTTTGAGTGAATCAATCTCTAATTGAACTAGCTCAGTGTTTGACGGAGCAGTAAAGGGAATGTCGATAGTATGCTCAGCAATGACAAAGCCTAAACCAGATTCAATATCATATTTGAATGGATAAGGGCGGTATTTGTATGAACCGTCAAGTTGCTTCTGTGCATGAATGTAAAGGGTGACGCTTAGAGTTTTAGGTTGTGCTTTCATAGCAGCTCCTTTAAAATAGTGGTGATCAGTGATTTATCATTGGTCTTGCCTCTTCTAGCGTTTGGTCGCGCTAGTAGAACTCCAGATAGCTTTGGTCGGCGATTCTGGGTAAAAGAGCCCACTTAGGTGGGTTTTTTTACGTCTGTATCAAATTCAAGCGTTGCTGTTTTATTATCACCACAACAATTAATGATTGTTTCTGGAAATGCTTCGAATAAAGCAATGATTCTGTCTAATTTGATGTTTTTCATTTCATTTTTGGCTACACACATAATAGTCTCCTGTCATTTATGATGTTGCCCGTCTTTCCGAGCTGTCAGGTCAGTTCTTGCCTCGAACTTGGTCAATGGTCTTGCCTAGCTTTGGTCTAAATAAATTCCCTGGTACTGGTAAAAAAATCTGCCGTTATGTCGTGGTAATCATGGTCAGTCGCGATGAGGGTGACGGTTCCCCTACGACATAACAGCAAAACTAAATTTGGTTTGAACACCTATCAAAACACTTGCTGTGATTCTTTTCTTGTTTCGATGTTTGTAATATACAAGAAATATTGTTTGATTGTAAACAGGTAAACTTGTAATTATTTGTATTTTGATCGATAATTAGTTGTAATATGTTGTTTTTAGTGATGATTTATTTTTTATTATTTTTGCTTATTAGATTTTGATCACTTCTTTGAGCACAAAAAATAGGTTAATGTGCCCATTATTTATTTTTAGTTGGGGTGATGATGAATACTAATAGGCAAGAGGAAAATCGCGAACACTATGAAAAAGTGATGGGATGGATCGGTAAAGTTATGTGCTATATGTTACATAGCCGGGAGGTTTTTTGTCGAGACGAT
The DNA here is from genome assembly GCF_053543535.1 of Providencia sp. AGC89. NCBI lineage: Bacteria > Pseudomonadati > Pseudomonadota > Gammaproteobacteria > Enterobacterales > Morganellaceae > Providencia > Providencia sp. AGC89. Next base: position 271,427 of record NZ_JBIXLP010000060.1, on the reverse strand, counting down.
ATAATTGATGAGCTGAAACAACATAAGCGAGAAGCGCCTACAGCGGAAATTAAAAGGTTACTCAGTGATGCAATTAAAACTATTCAAAAATAAGCCTTCTAGATTGGAAGGCTTATTTATGAAGCAACTATTCCCCTGATTGTTTTTTCCTGAAATTCTCATCATTTTTTACATATTCAAATGAGTCAAGAATGATGCCAGTTATTCTTAATATATCTTCAGGGGATTGAACGGTGATTCGGTTATTTGTTAACTCTAAACCAGCACGTTTTATTTCATTACCTAGTAGGTCAGTGATTTCTATCGGAACCATGATATAGGCACTATTTTTCTTATCGTAGAATCTAACTATCCAACGATTAACTTTACCTTGATATAGGACACCAAAGTAAGACTCTGTATCTTTATATTCAATTTCGTCACACCCAGTGATCTGCTTTATTTTCTCAAATAAAGTTAATTCAGTTGTTGTGGTAATAATATTTGGATTATCTGGGTCAATAATATCTTTTAATTCACTAGACTCTTGAGTTTCTTCTATCGCCGTTTCTACAGGTTCCTCACCATAAGTGAACTTACCAGATAATCCTGAAACCACCATTGCACTGACAGAGCGTTCAACGGCTTGTTTGACTAAAGGGGTTATAGAATCGATAAAGCGCTGATTTAATTGTCTTTCGACATTAGAACGGCTAGCGACATATCGAACAAATTCACTATCAACATCCCTTAGGCTTGAACTAATAGTTTTAGTGAAAGCAGATAAATAGACACTCTCTTCTGCGAGAGTTCTTAATGCTTCAGGTTTGAATTTATCGTGCCTAAAACGGAATAATTGACTTGCATCTGAATCGCTAATCTCATCCATTCTAATGCGTAAGAATGGTGTTGGATCCATAACGTTTTTTTGTTTTAAATCAGTAAAGAAACGCCATTCTAATCCGTTAGTTATAGCGGAGATGGTTACTTCGGGTGTGGAGTTGAAATATCGAGAAAGTTGCGGGCAGTGGTTATCTAATTTTTCAAAATAACATTTAGCTTCAATGAACATAACAGGAACATCTTGGCAAAATAGCGCATAGTCAACACGTTCATTTGCCTTTACACCAGGGAAATCTGCGCCATATTCTGCTTTGACTTTTTGTGGGTCATAAGGGCTAAAACCTAGAATATCAAGAAAGGGTAGTATTAACGCCTGTTTTGTCGTTTCCTCGGTTGAACAGTGTTGCCCAACCTGCTTTACATGGTCCACATGATTTTTTAGCTTTAACTTGAAATTTTCCATAGAGTTACCTTAGTAATCAAGGACAGAATACCAAAACATTCTGCCAATAATCGTCACGCTGTCTTCATCAGCTTCTTCGTCTTCATATTCATCACGGTTATAACTGCGAATAATTAGTTTTCCACCCGGTCTTCTATATAACATTTTTAAACGTTTTAGACCGTCTTGGTCTATAGCGTAGACTTTGCCATCAATTATTTTTTTATTTGCCATATCAATAGCTACAGCAGCACTATTCGGTATCACTGGCTCCATGCTATCCCCATTTGCTGGAAAGCAGGCTATGGTTGATCCGTCAGTAGGTGCGCCAATTCTGCGTAGTGTCGACTTAGAAAATCTCAATTTAAAGCCGTTGTAATCAACATCAATACAATTGCCATTACCACAAGCAAACTCTATATCTTTGTAGAAGGGCACTTCAACCTCATCTGATTCTAACGGAGTTTTGCTATCCCATGACTTTATGCTCCCCCATTCGTTTTCTGGGGGGAGAGATTCATTATTGTTCTCTCTTCCTGTAACAAGCCAATCGACAGAGCAAGATAATGCTTTTGCTAATTCAGGTAAAAATCTAGGGCGCTTAGTTTTTCCGCTTTCTAGTTGCTCTATAGATTGTTGAGTAGTCCCAACAGCCTCGGCTAACTCTGATTGAGTCAGATTGAGAAGAATTCTTTTATTTTTAACTCGTTCAGAAATCGACATATAACCCCCTAAAAAATACAGGTAGATAATTACAAGAAAAACTGTAATTGACAAACAAAGTATTTTGTTTTTAAATACAAGAAACTTTGTTATAAGGAGACGCAAATGAATATGCTTTCAGAAAGAGTTAAGAGTCGCCGTGTTGAACTTAACTTAACTCAATCAGAACTTGCAGGCATGGTTGGGTTGAAGCAGCAATCTATCCAGCAAATTGAATCGGGGTTGATAAAAAAACCTCGATTTATAATTGAGATCGCAAATGCTTTAAAGTGCGATCCATCTTGGTTAATCAGCGGTGGTAAGAATGTCGCATAAAAGTGATGTAGTTACTCTAACCATGTTCAACTCTATGTTTATTAGTGTATTTGAGGCAAAAAATAAAAGCTGATTCTTAATAATCAATTTTGCGACAGGAGACGCGAGTAGATGAATTTTGATATCGATATTGTCCGATCCGAAATTGAGGACTGGGCGGCGGAGCAAGGTCAAGAGCATGTAGCTATTGAAGTAAGCCGTGCTTATTTACGCATTGTAAAAAACAGGTCAGAAGGGCGTTTGCATGTGATTGAAGACGAATTGGGTAGGGCTGATTGGAAAGCGATTAATAATAACCGGCAACAGATATTTCGTTGGTTGCGTGGTGATTCTCCCGCATCTGTCAGAAAAATAGCTGAGTTAATGCCGGCAATAGAAATTGCATTACCGGCTTCACGACTCGCCCGGGTTCGAGGTGATACGAAAAATTACTTAGCTTCAATTGCTATACAGCGATTTGCCGAGGCAATTAGCGAAATTTTATTAGAGGGTCGTGACATGTCACACCATATTAATAATGCAGTCATTGCGTTAAATGCGATACCACGCCAGACCAGCGTGCATTAATTCAAGAGGCAAGACCAATGCTAAGAACAATTGAGAAAATTACCTATCGCAATGGTTTTTTGTTGAACGGAAAACCGGCTGATAGAGAGAAAGTCGAAGATGTTTTCGAAGGTAGAAGAGCAGCTGCGCTAAGTGTTTGGGAACAGTACGAACAACAAAAACAAAAGCTGCTCTCAAAAAAGCTCACGCCTGAGCAATATCAGAATGCTTGTCGTGATATTGCACGTGCACTGGGGGTGTAAGGTGAATAATTTATTGATAACAGAAACCGTTAATCAAATAGGGCGCATGAACATAACGGGTAATGTGATCCCCGCGAACTGGTGGCATCACATCAAAATGCCAAGTGGCAAGCCTGATAATATTGGGATCATATTGCTTTCAGAAATTATTTACTGGTACCGGCCAGCAGAAATTCGGGATGAGTTTACTGGCGAACTTCAAGGGTGGCGCAAGCGGTTTCAAAGCGATAAGTTGCAACGTAGCTATCAATCATTTGCTGATCAATTTGGCTTTACAAAACGGGAAGTCACCGAGGCGATAAAACGGTTGAAAGCAAAAGGTGTTATTACACTCGAATTTCGTACGATTAATACAGTAAGTGGGCCGTGCAACAATGTGGTATTTATTGAGCCAGTTGTTGAATGTATTCATGAAATAACAAACACTATCCCATTGATTAATAATCAAACAAAAATAGAGCCTGTTTCTGTGACAGGTCTCACTTCTAAACGTGATAGGGGGTACGTTGAAACGGAACAGCCCCCACATACAGAAGTGATAGCCCCCACTTCTAAACGTGAGACAAATACAGAGATTACTACAGAGACTACTACAGAGATTATTGATGGTACGTCAGGTGAACCTGACGACAACAAACCATCGCCAAAAATTAAATTAAATTATGAAAAAATTATCGATTCATATCACGAAATTTTACCTGATATGCCAGCTATCAAAGTGTTGACTGATGAGCGTAAGCGTAAAATCAAAAACTTTTGGATTAAATTTAAATTCAATCAAGAGCGTTGGGTAAATTATTTATCGTATATCGCAATACATTGCCGGTGGATGATGGAGGATCGTGATAATGGGCGTGGTGGTACATGGCGGCGTAAAAATTTGGATTATTTAGCCACTGAGCGTTGTTATGTTGCCGTCAAGGAGGAACGTGCTAATGACAAATAATCTCTTTGTTCCACCCAATAGCGCTGAAGCTGAGCAAGCTGTGCTAGGTGGCCTTATGATTAGCACTGACGAAGATAAACGTCAGCGAGTTATTTCACTGATAAAACCCGAGTCATTTTATCAATGGGCGCACAACCGAATTTTTTCGGAAATCGTAAAGCTAATTAAAACTAATCAGCCTACTGATGTAATCACAGTGAGCGATGCGCTAACAGCGAATGGTGATTTAGACAACGTTGGGGGTTTTGCCTATGTTGCTGAGCTTTGTATGTTACCCACGGCAGCAAACATAGTGAATTATGCACGGATCATTCGTGACAAAGCTATACAGCGTTATGCAATTAATAATCTCAATACCTGCGTTGAAATGTTGATGACCAATGATGGTCTTGAAGTCAATAATAAACTGGCCAACGTCCAGCAAGTGGTTTCAAGTATTATTGAACACGCTAAAACAGGTAAGAGTAAAGGCCTTAGACCTGCTCGTGATGTCGTAGGAGACTGGGTTGAGGAAGTTGAAAGGCGTTTTGATGATCCGACGAATGCAGCTGGTTTTACGTTAGGTATCGAATCGCTTGATGATTTAATGGCTCCCAAGCAAGCGCTAAGAGGATCTCTAATTGTCGTAGGTGCTAGACCTAAAATGGGCAAAACCGCGTTCTACAACCGTGTAGCGACTCATTTTGCTTTAAATCACAGATTACCTACATTGTTATTCAGCCTTGAAATGACTGACCGAGGGATTATTGAGCGCATGATAGCTCAAGAGGGTGGTGTTTCAGCGGATATATTCTATACCGGTGCGCATGATGATATGGAAATGGCTCGAGCATTAGCAAGAGCTGAAGAAATTGCAGAATCCAACATGTATATCGATAGCACTCCTGGTGTTGATTTGCACCATATTATTGCCGAGTGTCGAAAGATAAAAAGAGTTAAAGGGAAAATTGGTCTTATTGCTGTGGATTATCTGACATTAATCAAAGCTGCCCCAGCAGAACGTCGCGATATTGCCTACGGTGACATTACAACGGGTTTAAAAAACTTAGCCAAGGAAATGGATTGTGTAGTCCTGTTACTTACCCAGCTTAACCGTAAACTGGAAGAACGAGCAGATAAACGACCAACACCTGCAGATAGTCGAGATACAGGGCAAATTGAGCAAGATTGTGATGTATGGATAGGCTTATACCGTGATGCGGTTTATAACAACAATGCAGATAAATCGTTAATGGAAATTATTCTTCGCTTAAATCGTGATGGGAATACTGGCACAGCCCACGGGCAACTGGTTAATTCGTACATTAAAAATATTAGCCAAAGCGAAGCGGAAAGGCTGTCAATGAAAGGCCAAGAAAGTAAGCGTAATTACTCACAAAAAGTAACACAAGCTACAGAAGCATTTTAAGTCGTTAATAAGGCTAGACCAAGCCGTGACCATTAATACAGAGGCAGACCAAATGACAATTAAAGACCCAATCACCGGCGAGTCACTCGTCCGGAGCAATCATCCTATATTGCCCGATGATGGTTTGGACCATTCTCCGTGCCACATTGAACGCTTTAATTCTGCTGCAAGGGCAAGAACCAAAGCACCTTATCAACCCGAGCTAAAACCTCAAAAGCCGAGGTGATTATGTCGGGTAAATATTTACCTGATGGATTACCGCATAACCGTGCTTTATGGCCAGAAGAATATCGCGAACTGGAGCAGCTTGATTTATTCGCTAGCCGACTAATTCGGCAACTGAAAAATCGAAAGATTCATAGGGAACGAATACTGGTTGAAATTGAAAAAGTACCTGAGGTACATCGGGAATTTTTTAGAGATAGGTTAAATCATTGGCGTGAGGAGATGAAGGTATGAGTAGCAAACCAACCAAACTATTACAGCATTTTAAATATGATAAATGCGTCAAAATGTGCGAGGAAGGCTGGCGGGTAGTTCGTGAACAAGAAGAGTCCACGGTATGTAAGGTTCACTCACTAACAGGGAAAAAACGCAGTTTAATACAGAAGAAAAATCGCTACTTTTTAGAAAATAGTGAAGGTAAACAAGTTTATATATCAAAGCAGACTGCAGAGTCATTGTGTTTTTTACAACGTACAACTTTATCAAAAATTCCTATGACCAACACAGGGGTAAATATCGATGAATAACGCCAGTATTACTCATGAAAGCTTTGATTTTAAGAATATGAATTGTTCACTCCATGGACTGAATGAGCATTGCCAATCATCCGATAGCCTTATTGCTGTTATTGATGGAGATGCACAACAAGTGGTCATGATTGAATGCCACCCTGTAAAAACTAACGAGGTAAGTATGAAAAATAAAGTACAAATTGGCTGTGATTATCAAGGCCATGACTTTGGCGCACATTATTTAGATAGTCAGTGTTTTGATGGCTACTTATGGGATATGGACGCTTGCGATGGTAGCGGTAATTTATATGAACCAATGGAAACTATTCCATGCCCTAAATGTAATTCAGATGCATGGTTAGAAAATTATCGCTGGTTGTTTATCAATGATGGCGCTAACCATGGCTGTACAGGTTTACCATTCAACAAAATTGGACGCCTATATATTAACGAAGAAATTAGAGCCAAGCCCGGCGCAGTTAAGAAAATATACCGCTGGTTAAAGCGTGGTTATTACTATGGATTAAAGAATCGCCACTAGCTCGCAGGGATGCAATGAAAAAAACCGCCGACTTAGACGGTATAATTACTACAAGGGAATTAATCATTAAATGAAGCTTACACGTGGCTTCGATAACCAAATTACACTAATACAAACAAATAGATACTTTTATTTGGATAATTCGCAAAAAAATGCCGCCACGGAGCGGACGGCAAGGGATTGTCTAGATATGTTTATAGTTTCTCTGTGTAAGCAATTTAAGCATAGTTAAGGCATGGAATTTAGCAAGGAAGCTAGATAAAAAAATGCCGACACAGGGAGGTCGGCGAAAATTGCACAGCTTGTTACTACTCTTTCGGGCTTAAGTGTAGAAGGTAAATAAGTGTTTGCCATGAAACGTTTTAATCCTATCGATTAAATAGATGCAATGAAGAGGAATGAATATGAGTAAGCAAATGGTTTTAGTTGCAAGGACAAATAAGGTTGGCTCTGACTCTGAAACAGGTTTAGGAATGACCGAAGATGAATGGAACCAATTAACTGAATCTGAGCAGGGTGTAATTGTTAGTGATGCAATAGAGTCACTTATTGATTACTGGGTACAGCCAGAAGATTAAAGGTGGAGTGATGGATAAATCAAGGCAGCAATTTGATAGGGAACAAATGAAATTAGGCGTTCTATATGCTCGCAATCATTTGATAAGTGCATACTTTGCAAACTTTATTAATTGTGAAGAAAAGCAGTTCGCTTACATGATGGCTCAATTAACTCATGTAGCTAAAGAATCAATTGATATTGAATTAATGATGAGTAGTGTTCTTGCATGTAATGAGCAAGCTGAAGAATGGATTAAAACCGCACTGGAGCAAAAAAATGAATAAAGAGATATTGGAAATAGCGAAGCATTTAAAAAATAAAATAAACTCTGGTGAGGGCGTTGATGAATATAACTGGCAAGACATAATTGATGTATGCAATGAACTAGAGCGCATTAATAACTTAGAGCCTGTTGTTTATGCATCAGAGAAAGATATTTCAGATTTGAAAGTATTCACTTATTTGTTTGCAGAAAAACAAAGTTCAGAATCAGTCAATATCCCGCTCTATCGGCTAGACAAACGATTCTAAAGAGGCAAGACCAATGCTAAAAACATATTTAGTTTTTATATTTATCTGGTGTGTCGTTGTTACTGTAATAGGAGTTTCAGTCAATGGCTAAATCACCAGCGGAACGCAAAGCCGAACAACGTAAGCGGCAAAAGGAATCAGGCGTTACTAAAATAGAGTTATTTCTAGATGAGCAAGAATTAGAAATGGTTCAAAGAAATTGCGCATTACGTAGACCAGGAAGAGAGCCATATGATATTGCGGAATATCTTTCTATGTTAATTAGAATTGATGACCGTTCAGTTATATCGTTAATTACAGAACTAAATAAAAGGCGCTGTAAAAAGTGTAATGAACAACTACCGGTGGCTGAGTGTTGCCTCAATGGTGGTTCTGAATGTTGGGCTACACAAGGCTGGCATGAATTGAAACTGGTTATATAACCATGCTTGTTATATAATTTACTTATTGGTCTGAACACCCAATCTTAACACTTGCTGTGTCTACTGAGAGAAACGTATGGCACAGCATAGCTTTATCAAAATGTCTAACGACACTCTTGTACCGGCTAATCCAGCGGCAAGGGATTTCTTGCATTCCAAAATCAAGTGTGGTGATGTGCTTTCGGCTGATTTCAAGAAAGCTCGCAACCCACGTTTCCATCGTAAATACTTCGCATTACTCAATCTAGGTTATGAATACTGGGAACCAACCGGCGGTACCATTTCACCTGAAGAAAAAGAGCTAGTACGCGGATTCGTTAAATTCCTCGCTTACTACACCGATAACGACGAGGCCCTCCAATCCGCTGCAGATGTTTACCTCAATGAGATAGCACAGAAACGCGCTCACAATATATCAGCAACCAAATCCTTTGATGCTTTCCGCTATTGGGTGGTAGAGCAATCCGGCCATTATGAAACCTTTGAAATGCCAGACGGTAGCCTACGCCGTGTAGCCAAATCAATCAGCTTTGCCAAAATGGATGACCTAGCCTTTGGCGAACTCTACAAATCAACCCTCGATGTACTCTGGAACTTCATTCTATTTCGCAATTTTCCCACGCAACAAGCCGCTGAAAATGCAGCTGGCCAGTTATTAGATTTTACCTAGAGGCAAGACCAATGACCAAAAAATCAAAGACCAAAGAAGATAAACAGTGGCTATCAGATGTAGCAGAACTTGGCTGTATTTGCTGCCGAAATATGGGATATGGAGCAAGCCTCGCGGAAATCCATCATGTAAGAACAGGGCAGGGAATGGCACAGCGCGCTAGTCATAAAGACGTATTGCCTTTATGCCCGCCTCACCACCGTGCTAGTTATGATACCGGCTTTCATGCGGCACCCAAAACATGGCAAGAAATTCACGGTACGGAAGCAGAATTGCTCGAGCAAACCAAAGTTGAAGTAATGGCATTACGCGCCTGTCGCGTCTAGCAATATTAATAAATAAAGAAGTTGAGGTATTAGCATGATCTATCCAGAGACAAGCGGCAAGAGCGGTGAACATTTAAGATTGCGCACATTAGAGAGTACGTGGATCCGTGGGAGATTAACAATGTGGGGTTGTTGGTCTGCGTTTAGCAAATCACCTAAAGCTGCAGGCATTTTTCAGCGATTATTAGCGGAACCGAAAATTACCAAGAAAGCCCTTAAAGACGCAATGCGAAGAATGAAAAAGGAAGGGCTATCAGAAGAAACCTTGTTGCTTTTCTTGGAAGAGTACCAGGATAAAAAAACACTTAGCAATATGTGGTTCTGCAGTGATATCGAAGGTGGAAAGATGGATAAGGTGATTGGTGCTGCCTTCGCGCGTGAACAAGGGTTGTTAAATGTCTTGAAGCAGCATTATATATACAAAAAATCATATTATGCACTAGCGCTTGAATTACATGAGAGCAAGCCATCTATATCATTATCAACGTGTAGAAGGCGAATTAAGGCCTGGTTGTCTATCGCTGAATTTATGCTTTATCGACCAATGTGTGATGAATTTGATCGGGGTTATCATTATTCTGAATAAATCATTGACTTTTTGAACAATAAAGTTATAGTTTTGGTATACGCTGCGCGAAGCCATACACGCAAAGCAGTAAAGAAATTGAAAACCTCGCCATTGTGCGGGGTTTTTTGTTTTGGATTATTCCAAATACATTAATTATTTTTTAGATATAGTACTAAGTTTTTAACAACCTTTGTTTGCCTTTATTTTTTATGTGGTAACCTACGAAATAATTTGAGTTATGTGATTGATGGTTAAATCTATATAACTCGTTAATAACCACTTAGGTTGATTACGTTATAAATTAAAGGAATTCGATGTGGCCAATGATGAACCTATTGAAATTGAAGTAAGAAATGTAGTTGTGCATATTCTTAATAAAGAACAACATGGTGACGCAACCCAAACTCTTAGCCCAACAATTAGTGCTGTAACGCCCGCATCCCAGAGGTTGATTGATGCTATCTGCGAGCGCTATTCAGGAAGAACCGGTAAAGGCTATGGTCACTTTGAAGGGGACACCGATAATTATCCAATGGAAAGGATTGTTACTGATTATTTAAATGCCCCTGGTTCATTCTATGAAATTTCAGTTCGCATGATGAATCATCTCGTTGATCGCTCACAACAGGAGACTATGTCAACAGGTGGTTATGTTCTGTTTTCTCATATTGTCATTGGACAGCATGAACACATACTTATTGCTATGGTAAATGCTACAACAGGTTCAGCAATTACTGATAATTTTATTATCGAAGACAGTGTATATTTAGATATTGCAAAGTTACGAGTTGCTGGACGTATTGATATAACTGCTTGGCAGAATGGCGCTGAGCGTTATATCAGTTTTCTCAAAGGGCAGACATCAGTTTCAAATTACTTCAAGCGATTCTTGGGGTGTAACGATGTCTTAATAGCAAGACAAGAGTCTGAAAAGTTGAAAGAAGCTCTTCAGGCATTTGTGGATGAACAAGAGCTTGAGGGGGAAGAAAAAGAAAACTTCCTCGGTAGAGCTTTTGAGCATTTGAGAGACTTGAGCAAGGCTGGTGAGCCTTTACATTTAGAAACCTTTGTTAATGCTGTATGGCCACAGGATCCCGATGCTTTATCGGCTAAATTATCTTCAGAAGAGTTTGAGTTATCCGATGGCTTTATTCCAGATGGCCGAGTAATCCGAAGTTTAGTAAGCTTTAAAGGTAAATCACAATACTGGGAATTGAAGTTTGATCGAGCAGGCATTAATGATGGCTCTGTAGAATACAATGAGGAGACCAATGAAATTATCCTCAGAAATATTTCAGATGAGCTTCGGCAGATATTTTTAGATGAGGTTTAATTGTGAGCAGTTCGGTTTCATTTGAGCAACTTATAGAACTATATAGAAGAATTGAGTTTGTTGATAACTCAATGACAGGTTCTTTTGTGCTTGAAAAACAAACTGATTGCGATTTTATCGACCAGCTACGAGAAGACGAGCAAAAATTTGGAGTGATCCTTGATTCAGGGAGCTTGGTTGTAGGGGAAACACTTCGTTTAACTGTCGGTTTGCCAAGAACATCATTTGGGCGTCTTTTCTGTAATGTCAAGGAAATGTTGCAGGCCCCCAAGAACCAGTGCACTGAATTGGATAACTATTTTGTTTTTGATATTCAGTTTTCAAAAAAGGATACGGAAGTTCCGAAAGATATTAAAAATTACAGGATGGTAATTAGTTTTTTATCTCTCTTAGAAGAAGGAGCTGCATATGTTGATAAAACCACATATCAGTATATTTTTCTAGGTACTGAAGTTTTTAAACTGTCTCCTCGCTACTCCTATGAAACCATAAGAGATTTAGATAATGCTTCTTTAGAGAATTTAATGTCATGCTTTAAAGAAGAAACTCATAGAGAGCAAAAATTGGATATTTTAGTTAAGGGTATTCAATCGGTAACAGAGGATGTTGATGAGCAAGATAAGTTTGAATACATGCTGAATAATCTTCAAAAACTTAAAGAACAGTTTTTGAAGGGCTATAAGATTTTTGCGTCAGGGTTCTCATACGATAAGATTATGGATCAACTGCGTACTGCTAAAGTAGAAGAAATGGGGAAAATACATAAAGCATTTTCGGATATCCAAAATCACATACTTGGCATTCCAGTTGCTTCAATTATAGTTGCCACTCAGTTCAAAGAGGCATCGACATGGCAAGGACAAGGAATAACTAATACTTTTATTTTATTTGGATGCTTTACATTCATTTGTTTGGTTTTCTTAGTGTTATGCAATCAAAAGCAAACTCTTAAGGCTATAAGCGAAGAATTAGCCCATAAGAAAAAGCAAATAAACAAGGAATATTCATTTATTAAGGATGATATTGATGGCGTTTTTGAGTCAATAGATAGCCGATTAACTATACAACGTAGGGCATTCATAGCTATAGGCGTTATATTAGTTGTGGGATTGGTCTCGACAGTGTTAGCTTACATCTTAGTAACCAAACCCGTTCTGACTTATGTTACAGCTCATTGTAGTTGGTTTGCATCATTTGTAGAGCTACTTAATTAATAATCAACAACATCATTTTATTGTAAAGGTCACTTCGGTGACCTTTTTTATTATCTAAATTCCATAGAGAACAAATAATTTATGAGCACATCAATAGGGATAACCCTCGGTGCTGCTGGCGGTGGCGCGATGGGCGGTTTCCTTATTGGTGCCGACTATGGTGTTGTGCTAGGGGCAGTTATTGGCGCTTCAGTTTCCGTCATTGCATCTAAAGATAATAACCGACGAAAGATATTCCATTTTATTTTGGCGCTCGGTGCGGGGATCCTCATTGCTAAAGAGGCTTCTGAATTTATCGCTCAAGTCTGGTCATGGGAAATTAGCCCGAAGATTACAGCCATTATTATTTCGGCTTTGTTAATCCCCGTTTTGGTGCTAGCTGCAAATAAAGACAATCTTAGAAAGTTGTTTAGTCGTATTGCAGCATCAATAGATCGAAACTTCAGCAGTATCGTACAGGCCATTAAAGATTGGCGAAATAAAGGGGGTAACTGATGGACGCCTTCTTAACAGTTTTTACCACCGTGACGCGCTGGATAGATATCAACCCTCTAGGTTCCGCTGATATTTTATTTAAATCAGCCTCGGTAATCACAGTGTTTTTGTGTCGTTATGCTAAGCGCCGAGATTCGATTGTCGGTACGGCCTTATTTATTTGCTGGGTTTATCAAATATACCAAACCGTTTCAGGCGACCGAATAGCAGCATCATCAGATGTATTGCTCAGCGGTATTTTGTTTATCGTCATATTCTCAGCGGGTGGCAACATTATGTCGGTTGTTGTCATCAGTAAGCTAATGTCCCGAATTAAATCAATCTGGCTGCTAATTAAGCGGCCTTTTACTTTTATGGTGAAGAAATGAGTAAATTCAAATTTAGCAATCGCAGTGAAGAAAACCTGCGAGGCGTTCATCCTGACCTAGTCAAAGTTACCCGTCGAGCCATTGAATTAACCAGTATTGATTTTATGGTCATTGAAGGTAAGCGAACCGAAGCTCGACAACGCCAATTAGTGAAAAATGGTGCTAGCCAGACCATGAATAGCCGGCACTTAACTGGACATGCTGTCGATTGTGCCCCGCTAGTAGGCCGCGAAATCCCTTGGGATGATTGGTCTAAGTTCAAATTAGTTGCTGACGCTATGCTGCAGGCGGGTGAAGAACTGGGTATTGATGTTGAGTGGGGCGGTAACTGGACAAGCCTTAAAGATGGTCCTCACTTCCAACTCTCACGCAAGTCATACCCATGAATACGCTTACTAAAGCATTAATGGCCGCTTGCGCCATTTTGCTGTTTTGGCTTATCTGGGTTGCGAATGATTACGACAAGCTGAGTGAGAAGTTTGATAAAAAATCAAATGAACTTGCTGCCAATCAATTCATATTGTCCACCGTTTTAGAACTTTCGGTAACGTTTAATGAAATCTCACGAAATAACCTTAGGGAACGCGACGCGGCAGCAGTGGCTTCTGAAACGGTTAAAACTATTATCAAAACCGTTATTGTGGATGATAAGTGTGCTGCTATTGATGCTCCTCGTGATGCTACTGTCGAGTTGCACAACCACGCGAATAGAATACGTTCAAACGCCATCAGTGCCCATTCCAGCCCATCTACTCAATGATTGTTTACCTGAATACATTCCTGAGACATTAACTTGGGGTGATTCGCTATTGCTGAACGAGTCGCTATTGACGGTGATTGAGCAGTGCAATATGGATAAAAAGGCAATTAGAGAGATTGAAGAAACAAGAGAAATATATAAATAAAATGTTTAATATAATCAATACTAATGTGGGTTATACACGCTAATTTCTAGAGGGTATTTTAATGAATAACTTAAGTATTGATAAAACAACAGTAAAATTAAGAGGGTATACAGCTAAGTTGGGCGCAGCTCAAGGTAATATAGACCTTAATGAGCCTCTATATCTATCAGTCGAACTGGTAGAAAAACCTAGTTTCATCAATGATGAAATAAAACTAGAATGGAAGACAGTCTTTTGTAATATTATGAATAATATTAAAGCATGTTACTTTTTTAGTGGTCATGATGAGAAAGAAAATAAAAAAATTAATGATAACATTCAAAGTAAGATAGAAGAAAACCTGTCAACTTTCGAGGCTAAATTTCCAAATTTGAAATTTTCTGGTTTTCTGGTAGACGGTAAGGATATTCTATTCAAAATTCAGATTGATTCATTCGATGAAAGTCAAAATCGGTACATGAAAATAGTGGAGTATGTAGAATATATAATAAAAAAAATTTCTGATGTCATTGACTTCATTAATTATAATCAGAGTATGTATTTTGCTGAGAAAATGGAGAACACCCTAAAAAGAAATACAAAAAAAGAGATAGAAGAAACAATGCTAAAGCATTTCCTATCAACTCATACCTTTGAGTAACTATATAACTAGTTTTACTAGTTGAATATGCCATCAGTTAGCCGCTGATGGCTTTTTTATTTGACGAGAAAGTAATAACAACAGCGGGTTTCAGAGCAACAACCTACAATCATTGAACGAGTTAATCATGAACTATTAGGTAAGCCATTAAATGAGGAGACCGCAAAAGAAGTTCGTGAATTAGCGATAAAGTATGCAACAGATATGATTTCAGTCGAGTCTGAGCTGACGTATTAGTATTCATGTGAATAACTTTCTACAAACGTCATTCACCGAGTGGCGTTGATAGAGATTTATATAGGAGATAAACACGATGGCTAAACCGGATTGGGGGACGCTACAGCAACAGTTCCTCACCGAACATGCTAAATCAGGAATATCCCCTAAAGAATGGTGTGAAGACCAGGGACTTAATTACGTAACTGCAAGGCGATATATTAAAAAGCCGGCTGCGCAATCTGCGCAAAAAACTGCGCACAAGAAATTGCGCACTGCGCAGACAGAGAATAGTGCAAAGTCGTTATCAAAAGACAAAGAGCTTACCCCACAACAAAAGCGTTTTGTTGCTGAATACCTGGTAGATGGTAATGCAACGCAAGCAGCAATAAGGGCTGGGTATAGTGAGAAAAGTGCTAGAAATATTGGGCAACAGCTACTAGCCAAAACTAGCCTTGCAAATGAAATTGCGCACCAACAACAACAGTCTTTATCGCGCACATTAATTAAAGCTGATGAAGTGCTTGCTAAGGCATGGAGCCTTGCAACATTTGATGCGAATGAATTATCTCAATATCGACGTGGTTGTTGTCGTCATTGTTGGGGGTTCGGTTATCAGTATCAATGGCGTGACGCAGTAGAATTCGAAGAAAAACGATTTGAAGCAACTGAAAGAAAAAAGAGAGCTCCTGATGATAAGGGTGGATATGGTTACAACCACACTAAGGAGCCTAATCCCCTATGCCCACGATGTAACGGTGAAGGTATTGGACAACCATTCTTTCCTGATACTCGAAAACTTAATGCTGATGCAGCTTTGGCGTATTCAGGCGTTAAATTGGGTAAAAACGGTGTTGAGATACTTTCGATTAATCGAGAGCGCATGTTTGATGCGGTAATGAAACGTCTAGGCCTTGCTGATAGTGAGGCAGCTCAGCGTATTCTCGAAATAGAATTGGAGCGCAGGCGATTAGAGGTTGAGAAGCTGCGCAAAGAGCTTGCTGATAATGCTGACGATGATAACCCAACTCCAGTAGCGATTAATATTAACGTTGTCGATGCGAGGGCGGATGATGATATCACCGACACTTAATATCCCTCAGGCACGATTCTTGGCAATGCCTCATAAGTTTAAAGCATACGTAGCTGGGTTTGGCTCGGGTAAGACTTGGGTCGGTTGCGGTGGCATATGCAAGGGAATGTGGGAATTCCCTAAAATCAATCAGGGGTATTTTGCACCAACCTACCCACAAATACGGGATATCTTCTATCCAACGATTGAGGAGGTCGCCTTTGATTGGGGTCTTAAAGTTAATATTGTTGAAAGCAATAAAGAGGTTCATTTTTACGAGGGTAGGAAATTCCGAGGCACGGTGATTTGCCGTTCTATGGAAAAACCCGAAACTATCGTTGGTTTTAAAATAGGTAATGCTTTAATTGATGAGCTTGACGTCATGAAGTCTGACAAAGCTCAAAAGGCATGGCGAAAAATTATTGCTCGTATGCGTTATAACGTTACTGGCTTACGAAATGGTATTGATGTAACAACGACCCCAGAAGGGTTTAAGTTTGTTTATCAGCAATTCGTAAAAGAGGTGAGAGACAAACCTGAGCTAAGTACGTTATATGGTCTTGTTCAAGCCTCTACGTTCGACAATGAAAAAAACTTACCGCCTGATTATATCCCTTCACTGATGAGCTCTTACCCGCCTGAGTTAATTAAGGCTTATTTGAGGGGGCAATTCACTAACTTAACAAGCGGTACCATTTATCACACCTTTGATAGAAAACTGAATAATTCAGAGGAAGAAGAGCAGCCCGGGGAAACGCTTTATATCGGCATGGACTTTAACGTTGGCAAGATGGCGGGAATTGTTCATGTACTCCGTTTGGGCTTACCTCATGCTGTTACTGAAATCATTAATGCCTACGACACACCCGATATGATCCGAATCATTAAAGAACGTTTCTGGCTCTACGATGGTTCAAATTATAAAAAAGTCCGAGAGATTTATATTTATCCCGATGCTTCGGGGGATTCACGTAAATCGAATAATGCGAGCTCAACAGATATTGCACAGCTAAAACAGGCAGGTTTTCACGTTATCGTTAATAACACAAACCCACCCGTAAAAGACCGGATTAACTCTATGAACGCAATGTTCTGTAATGCTGATGGAGCTAGGCGTTACAAAGTGAATGTCAAACGCTGCCCTGTATACAGTGAATCACTTGAGCAGCAAGTTTGGGACCCTAAAAGCGGGGAACCGGATAAAAAATCCGATAACGATCACCCGAATGATGCTGGTGGATATTACATCGTCAAACAATTCCCGATTATCAAGCCTACCGGAACGGTAACTAAACTTAGGATATAAACCATGCCTGATATTTCAACTCCCAACCTTGACTATAACGATATGGTTGAGGCTTGGGATATCAATGATGCCTTAATGGGCGGGACGTTGTACATGCGCACATTAGGCGAGCAATACATGCCTAAGTGGCCTAATGAAGAGAATGACTCGTACAAGGAAAGGTTAGCGACAGCAACATTACTCCCCGCGTATGAGGAAACCATTAATCAGAACGTAGGGCGTGTTCTTGCGGCACCTATTGTATTAAGTGAAGAAACTCCGTCGGAAGTTGTTGAAATCGCTACCGATGTTGATATGGAAGGGAGCCGCCTTGACGTATGGGCACAACAATTCTTCAATATCGGATTACAGTATGGTTTGGCGCATGCATTGGTTGATTATCCGAGAGTGGATTTGGACGTAGTCAAAACCAAAAGTGATGAAAAGAAGCTCGGGGCTAGACCTTATGTCACCATGCTCAATCCTCGGCAAGTGATCGGCTGGAAATCCGCAACCAAAGGCGGGAAAACATACCTGACTGAATTGCGAGTGAAAGAAATTATCACGGTAGATGGTGATGACTTCGGGCAAACAAAGGTGGAGCAAATACGCCACATTATGCCCCGTCAGGTTGTCATTTATCGTCGAAGTAAAGGCAATAACGGTAGTGATGTGTGGGTGCCACATGAAGAGTGGAAAACGTCACGTGATGATATTCCTCTCGTTACACTTTATACAAAGCGCACTGGGTTTATGCGTGGCTCTCCACCGCTTTTAAATCTTGCAATACTCAACATCAAGCATTGGCAGAGCCAAAGTGAACAAGACAACATCTTGCACGTTGCGCGGGTTCCTTTGCTGGTTGCCTATGGATTGAATGACGGTGCAGAACTCACTATCGGCTCATCATCGGCCACTAAGTTTGACGATAAGACGAAAGCGGGCCTTGAATATGTTGAACACACTGGGTCTGCAATTGGAGCTGGTAAAGAATCCATTGCCGATTTAGAGCAGCAAATGCGCCAAGCCGGCGCAAAGCTAATTAAGGGTGACAACACATCAACAAAATCTGTCGAGCAAACCAACGAAGAGAAAATGCAAGAAAACTCGCCACTCTACACGATGGCGATTTCGCTCGAAGATGCGCTTGATAACATTTTGCAAATCTTTGCTGAATATAAAGGTTTGCCAAGCGGCGGTAATGTGGATGTCAGAACCGAGCTAGAAATCAGCGACAAAGAGATTAACTCAACAGCCGCGCTGGCGGTTCAAGCCTTGCGTCAAGGCGGTGATATTCGTCGTATTGACGCGATTCGTGCATTACAAGCGTTAGGTTTAATTGACCAGGATACTAAGCCAGAAGAGGTTATTGATGAGTTAAAAAATCAAGACCCCTCATTCATGGAGTAGCGTATGGCGACAGCAAATGACTTTATCCAAAATGAAAGCATTGCCCACGCTATTTGGGTCAGTCGGTACAGCACTGGCGTAGCTAAGCGAATAGTTAACTTACTTAACCAGAGTGATGCTGAGCTAGTAGCTCGGCTTTTAGTGGCAATGGATGGATTAGATGCTAATAACTTCACTGTTGAGCGACTAGAAAGCCTGTTGGGTAGTGTGCGAGAAGTTAATAAACAGGCGATTGATTCTATTCAGGCTAGCTTGTCTAGTGAAATGCTGGCTTTTGCACAACACGAAGCTGGTTATCAGTTGTCGTTATTTGCTACTGCTATCCCTGAGCACGTTATTAAGCAGGTTTCCCTGCAAAGTATCTCTGCACAACAAGCCTATTCCGCTGCAATGTCTCAACCCTTTCAAGGGCGATTATTGAAAGGTTGGATGAAGAACCTTGAAGCGGATCGGATGGCCAGAATATCAAATGTGGTGAGACAAGGCTTTTTGTTGGGTGATACCACCGAGCAGATAGCCCGAAAGGTACGTGGTCATGCCAATAAAGGCTATCAGGATAGTGCGTTACAATTAAGTCGTTCAAATGCGATTAGCATTACCAAAACGGCGTTAGGGCATATGGCGTCTGTGAGTCGTGACCATTTCGCTAATGCAAACAGCGATATCGTCAAAGGTAAACGCTGGATATCAACACTTGATAATCGAACGACGCCAGAATGCCGAATTCGTGATCAGCTTATGTACACGATGGATAATAAACCGATTGGTCATAAAATTCCGTATCTGCAAGGACCCGGAAAACTGCATTTTTGTTGCCGTTCGACTGAGGTACTTATTTTGAAATCCGCAAAGGAGTTAGGCCTTGATATTCGCGATATTCCTAATAGCTCTAGAGCCAGTATGGATGGACAAATCCCCTCTGAGATTAATTACTCGGATTGGTTGAGAAACCAAAAGCCAAATAGGCAAGATGAAATACTGGGTAAAACTCGCGCCTCACTTATGCGTGACGGTGGCTTATCGTTTGATGAGTTTTATACCGACAAAGGTGAGTATTTATCACTAGAGCAACTTAAACGAATAGACAGTGAGGCGTTTCGTCGCGCTGGGCTGTAAAAGCCAATTGATTACCAAGACTCCTAACGGGGTCTTTTTTTATATCTGTTATTGGGTGGATGCCACATAACGAACGGTCGGATGACCTTTTAAAGCCGGAAGGCGAGGAAGATAAAATGAAGTTAAAAACAGTCGAAATGAATGGTAAAAGTTACGCTGAAATTGATGATAAAGGCTTTCCGATTTATCAGCACGATGATGGTAAAGAAATCGGTTTCGATGCGGCGCAAGCGGTTAGCAAAATTGCTTCATTGAACGGTGAGGCCAAATCACACCGAGAAGCCAAAGAAGCGGCGGAAGCGAGTCTGGCCAAATTCGCGGGTATTGAAGACCCCAAAAAAGCATTAGAAGCCATTGAGACGCTAACGAAAATTGACCAGAAGAAACTGATTGATGCAGGGGCGGTTGACCAAGTTAAAGCTGACATTACAAAGTCATTCCAAGCCCAATTAGATGAAGCAAACAGCAAGGCTAATACACTTCAAGAACAGCTTTATAACTCAATGATTGGCGGCAGCTTTGCGGGCTCTAAATTCATCGCTGACAAAATGGCCATTCCTGCTGACTTTGTTCAAGCTCGTTTCGGTCAGTCATTCAAAATTGAAGACGGCAATGTCGTGGCTTATGACCCGTCAGGTAACAAAATCTATTCTCGTGCTAAGCCGGGCGAATTAGCTGGGTTTGATGAAGCGCTCGAATTCTTAGTGGAGCAATACCCGCAGAAAGACCACATTTTAAAAGCTTCGGATAACAGTGGCATGGGTTCAAAAGCAAGTCAGCATCAAGCAGGGCAAAAGACAATGAAGCGCTCAGCGTTTGATTCACTTGATCCAGCAGCTAGAAACGCAGCGCTTGCAGATAAAATCACCATTGTTGATTAATTCTCTCCTGATGCCTTTCGGATGATGGGCATCGTTAGGTCTGGATAGGCCATTCAAATACAAATCATATTTAACTCCATAAGGAACAATACATGTCCAATACATTAACAGGGCTTATCCCGACTATTTACACTGCGTTAGACACTGTCTCTCGCGAACAAGTCGGTTTAATTCCCGCGGTATCACGTAACGCGAAAGCAGATGCAGCAGCCAAAGGCCAAACCGTTACAGCACCAGTAGCACCGATTGCAACTACGGTTGATATCACTCCTGGTGCAAATGCGCCAAATGATGGCGATCAATCAATCGGTAACGTTGAAGTTAAGATCACTAAATCAAAGATGGCACCGGTCAAATGGAATGGTGAAGAACAACTCGCATTGGGTCCTGCGGGAACCTATAACACCATTCTTGCCGACCAGTTTACACAGGCATTTCGTGCGCTATCCAATGAAGTGGATTCTGACCTTGCCGCACTTTACTACGCGTCTTCTCGTGCGGTAGGTGAAGCAGGCAAAGCGCCATTTGGCGTGGCGGGTGATTTAAGTGATGCGGCGAATGCCCGTCAGGTGATGAGCGACAACGGGGCACCAACCACTGATTTACAGATGGTGCTCGGGTCTTCTGCAATTGCTAACTTACGAGGCAAGCAATCTGTTCTGTTCAAAGTGAACGAATCCGGTACCGATACATTATTGCGTGAAGGCGTCATCGGTCGCTTAGAAGGCTTCAATATTCACGAATCCGCGAATATTAAAAAACACGCTTCTGCTGCAACCGGCTATTTGGTGAATGGCGATAAAAAAGAAGGCGACATCATCATTGCGGTGGATACGGGCACGGGGGCATTTAAAGCCGGAGATATCGTTACATTTGCGGGTGACGCTCATCAATACGTTATTGCTGCAGCGACAGCATCAACCATCACTCTAGCGGCTCCGGGCTTGCGCCAAGATTTAGCCGATGACACGGTTATTACGGTACTGGGTACTTATACGGCGAACATGGCCTTTGATCGTGGAGCCTTCCTGCTAGCAGCGCGTACCCCTGCAATGCCAGAAGGTGGCGATACCGCTGATGATGTCATGAATGTGACAGATCCAAAATCAGGCATTACCTTCCAAGTGGCGCTTTATCGCCAATATCGCCAAGTGCGTTATGAAGTCGGTCTGTCATGGGGTGTTGCGCCTGTAAAGACAGAGCACAGCTGCATTATCTTAGGTTAAATCATAAAGGGGCTTCGGCTCCTTTTTTCTTTGGAGAAATGAATATGGCCAAGGCACCGAATAAAAAAGCGGATGTAGAACAGTCCAATGAAACGCCCGATGAACAGCAAGAAAAAAGCATTGAGCTGGTTGTGATGACTCGGGGGGGCATCGATGCGGATGTTCACCCCAATGAAGTTGAACGCTGGGCGAATGAGGGCTGGCAGGCTAAATAGGGGCATTTCATGGTTGAATATATCACGATTGAGGATGTCGATTTAAAACTGGGGGCCGATTGGACTGATGAGGCTAAAAAGCCTAAATCCGTACTATCAGCCAACGCGTGGCTAACCTCACTGAACCTTCGTGATTTTGGTCATGGTGATATTCCTGATGAGGTAAAACAAGCGGGTGCTTATGCGGCGGAGGTCGCTTCTAAAGACAAACTTTATCAGCAATCGGATAGCGGCTCACTGACCAGCAAAACGGTTAATGCCGATGGCGCTTCAGTATCCAAATCCTATGCGGAGTTGAATTCAGGCAGTACCGCACGCTTAGATCCCGATTTGCAACTGGCGTTAGCACTACTTAGCCAATACGGGGTTAATACTCATCAAGTTCGATTGCGTAGGGGGTAATGATGGGACTTCGTGACGAACTGCAAGCTGAATTAGCTGCTGCATTTGATGAAGATCTCGCGGACGCTGTCAACGCTTTTGATGGGAAATATATCATCAAAGGTGATGATTGGAACCCCGTGACTGAGACCAGTACCGATACGGTTATTGAGTATTCAGGGCGGGGTGTTTTATCGCGCTATGCGACCTCAAAAATTGATAACGTGAATATCCTCATGGGGGATTTAAAACTCACCGCATTAACCAATGAAGTTACTGGTATACCTCAAATTAACCATACCATCACGACAAAAGATCTCGTCACTCACGAGTTGAGAGCGTACACCGTTAAATCGGTGGGGACCGACCCAACAGGCGCAACCTACTCCATTCAATTAAGAGGGGGATAATATGGCGAAGCAAAGCTGGTCTATTCCTCCCTCCGCATTTGCGGGGCTTGTTGAGGCCGATGTAAACCGAAAAATGCGAGTTATCGCCATACAGTTACTGACTGAGATTGTGCAACGCTCACCGGTTGATACGGGGCGGTTTCGCAATAACAATGCGGTGAGCATTCAACATCCTGATTATAGCGAAACGGGGTTTACGGGAGGAGCAAAGTTAGAGCGTGGTTCAAGTAGTGGGGTTCAGGCTTACTCGATGGGGGTAGGTAAAATAGGCGAAGCCAGTCGAGAGCGTTTTCCTATCATCTATATTCAAAACAATCTTCCCTATGCTTCAAGTCTTGAAAATGGTCATTCTGGCCAAGCGCCTGAAGGGGTTTATCGGTTGTCGTTCGAAAGCATAGCACAGGCATACAAATGACATTAACGGAAATTAGAAACGCCATCATTCAACGCATGACGGCACAAACCGCTATTGCCAAAAGTGATGTGAGATACCCCAACGATAAGCCATATGACCCAACGGGGAAACCTATTTGGGCGCGTTTAACCATCAAACATGGCTTATCAGGTACACAAGAAATAGGAAGTGGCCCCGTAGTTCATCGTACCGGCATAGCATTTGTTCAATTATTTGTTCCCTTGGAAACAGGCACGCTTTTTATCACTCAAACAGCAGACAAACTGAAAGACTTATTCGAGAACCAAACCGACGGTCAATTGGATTACTTTTCGGTGTCTGCTGATGATGTTGGTGATGAAGGGCATGGCTGGTATCAACTCAATTTATCTATTCCATATCGCGCACTATAGGAGGCTAAATGTCATCAGGTGCTAAGGTCATCACGGCGTTTATCCGTGAGACAACAACGGGCGTCACTCCGACAAGTGGCAAGTGGGATTTATTAACACGAACTAGTTACGGCGTAAAACCTACACAAAACACGTCTGATAATGACGAAATTGGCGGCTCTCGCATGGCGCAAGGCAAGTCACTCACCACCGTCGATGTGGGCGGCGATATCGGGGCTAAGTTTCGCTATGGGCAACATGATGCATTTTTAGCATCTTGCTTTGGCGCTGAGTGGGTAAGCAATACCTTAACAATGGGCAATGAGCGGATCACTTTCTCATTAGCCACATTTGCCGCTGACATTGGTGTCGCGTCAATTGCTCGCGGTTGTCAGGTTGGCGCAATGCAACTCGAAACGCCTGCGGATGGTGACGTAACAGTCTCGATCACCTTTGCTGGGCTTGGGTTCGATTCAAAAGGTGATGGGACTAAATACCATACTGAACCGGTCGATAATGCAGGCAAATTGCGTTACAGCTTTAAAGAGGTCACTAATCTTAAGCTTAATGGTATTCAAGGCGGTAATGGCTTCTGTGTTGATTCCTTTAGCTTGAACTTTGACAACAATATGCAGGTTCAGCGCTGTATCGGTACCGGAACGCCATTTGCGGGCGCTAATATCCCAACCACCTTTACCCCTTCAGGTAGCATTACGCTCTCCTGGTCTAAAGCCGCATGGGAAATTTGGAAGAAAACATTAACCGGTGAAACCATCCCGTTCGAGTTCACGCTGCAAAATGCAGAAGGGGGTTATACGTTTTTATTCCCAGCCGTGCAGGTTGATGGCGATTGGCCCGATGGGGGCAACACTGACATTATTCAGGTTCAACTTAATATCACCGCTGCAGACACACCGCCAACCATTACACGTATCCCGCCGGTGGTCGAGCCGGGTAAGTAATTTAACACCTTAAGCCCGTTAATTCGGGCTTTTTATCGCTAAAGGTAAACTAATGCTAATTCTCAATGAAGATTCAAAATTAGAAGTAACAAAATGGATTGAACCGCAAGAAGGCGTCAAATTGCTCGTGGGTTCAATTGAAAATGAAAATTACCGCACAACAAGCGCAACTATCTACCGCCATATTGACCGACTTGATAACAAAATGAACGTAGGCACACCCGAGTTTGACATCACCAAAATTGATATCACTCAAACACCTGACGATTTATTAATGGCCACAACAGCACGTTATTTGTTGAAAGATTGGCAAGGAGTAGGGGAACTGAATGCGAAAGGTAAGCAAGTCGCCATTGAATACACGCCTGAACGTGGGGCGATATTATTAAAACAAAACCCCGAGTTTTACTGGAAAATTCTTAATGCCGCGATTGAGTTAGGTAAAGAAGAATCTGAGCATGTGGCGGAAACAGTAAAAAAGTCATAGAAGCTCAAAAGTGGCTCACTGAGTTTGGCGGGCTGCAAGGAGAGAAAGTCAAGTGGAAGCGAAAGCAATTAGGGCTTCCCGACGTGCCAGCCCCTAAATTTGATTGTGTTATTAACGAGCTTTTAATTGCCTATAGTGTTATCGGTCGTAACCGTCGATATGCAGGCATGACCGCCTGTCCATTACCTTTATCTCTTGGGGATATTGAACAGTATCTTTCATCAAAACCGACAGCGATAAGCCGTAGAGAGTTTGATGCCGCCATTTTTGTACTTGATGATCTATTCCGAGAAGAGTGGATGAAAGAGCAGGAAAGGAAAGACAAACAGTAACGTAGTTTTTGAATTGATGAGTAATTCAATATGTCTGGAACGGTAGATGAGGTTATTTTAGGGGGTAATATGAGTGAGGATAGGATCCAAAAGCTTGAAAATGAAATCTTCCAATTAAAGTATCAACTCTTAATTATTAACCAAATTATTTCTCCAAAAACGCCAGAATGGGCAACTGAGGCATTAGAAAAAGCTGAAAGGCTGGGGTTGAAACCCTCATCTTATGGTGAGGGTTATGATACTTATCGGATTTTAGATTTACTAGATAGGCTTGGTTTACTCCTTGAGCATCGGCAGTAGTTGCTCGGCCATTTCATCAATAGTGTAGTCTGACGTGGTTAACGCTTTCTTATCAGCTAAAGACGGACTGAATTTTAGGACTTCGGATTTAGATATTTCGTGCCATATAGGTAGAATTCGCCCGGAACCGTTAATTTCTTTAGCAACCAAACCGTTTAGCTCGTACTCTGTCCAATCTTTTTTTATGAATGCTTTAGATATGACTACAATACCAAATCTAGAGTTTGCCAAACCTTTATCAATTTTTTTTCTTAAGCTATCGCCCCATTGAAGAGAAAACTCATCGTACCAAACCTTGATGCCAAGCTGTTTTAGGTGCTCAGCGAATGGTCTTGCAAATGATTCTTTATCTTCACTAGCATGTGAAACAAACACATCATATTCAGGAGAGTCGATATGTTCTTTATGGGGGGCTTCATTTAGGTGTTGCTTGGCTAGCGATATTTGAGATTGAATAGCCCTTGTTTTCGCTTCCATTTCTCGGGTTAGTTTGCGTTGGAAATCGAGCTGCTCTCGTTCTTGTTTCTTTCTTTCAGATTCAAGTTTTTTTCGTTCGTTTTCTTCATCTTTAGCTAGTTGGGTTTGATACCTATGTAATTCAGATGTTTTACGAGCGATATCTTTAGCTAGATCCGCTTTTTTAGAATTACAACGAGCTATATCTTCATTATATCGTGCTACTTGATTCAATTTAGACGATATGGTCGATGCTGAACTACTTTTTGTTATTGAGCTATGTGCTTGTTGAATTTGCTTTAATAAAGTTGCTTCTTTTTTACTTTCATCCGCAACTTTTTTTTGTAAGTTAGCAATATCATTTTGAATTCTGAGAATCGCACTTTGATTTGAACTAATAGACATTACGTGCCCCGAATTAAGTTAAATATATTAGTCGGTAATTTATACCATCGATTTGATATTTATGCCCCTTAATTAGTATTTTAGAATTTAATTGCTGAAACTATTTGCTAATATTCAATCATTGATAATAAAAAGGTATTGATGATGAAAAAAATATTAGCAGTGGTTGGGGTGGTTGCTTTGCTAGCAGGGTGTGACAGTAAACCAGACGCACCGTTCGGTTTGAAGTGGGGGCAGAGCATCGATAGCATCAGTTTTATTAAAGATGGTGATTGTGAGAAAAAACCAGAAACAACGGTGTGCGTGTTTGGTGCAGAACAACCATTTAGTGAACTTTCATATTACAATTCATTAAAATTTGATAAAGCCGGATTATTTGAAGTGGAGTCGATGTTTATTGGAGGTCAAGATTATCTACCTGATTTTAAAGAGTTTGGAAATAAACTGAGCCAAGAAATTGATTACTTAAAATCTATAGGGTTTAACCAAGATGCACTAACTAATATCTCTGATAAATGCAAAGAATCAGATAGCTGCAATAATATTAAAGAAGCTTCTGAAAGTAGCTATGGAAAATCAGAGGTATGGATATGGGAAGAACCTAGCCGAAAGGTTCACCAATTAACAGTTATTTTTAATAAATAACTAGCAAATCAATCAAATTAACCCTGCCAGTTGGCGGGGTTTTTTCGTTCTAGGAGATAGAAATGACTGAGCAGACCTCAAGGCTAGCAATAATTCTAGACAGCACGGGAGCTAAGCGTAACTCAGACACTTTGGCTACATCATTAGAACGATTAACCGCACAAGGTGAAAAAGCCACAGGGTCAACTGATGAACTAGGATTTTCCTTTAAACGCTTAGCAACGTCAGCCGCAGGGGCTTTATCGATTGGAATTGTGATTAAAACAGTCGATGAGTGGGGGCAGGTTGCTGCGCGTATGAAAAACGCCTTGAGATCTGTCGAAGGTGATATTAAAAATTACTCAGCTATTCAAGAGCGATTTTTAACTATTAGCAACCGCAATGGTAAAGATATTGCCGATACGCAACTACTCTACATTGGTGCAGCCACAGCAATGCAAGAGCTTGGCTATAGCACAACTCAAACAGTTGATTACATCGAATCCCTTTCATCCGCAATGACCGCCAATGCTTCAAGTGTCAATGAAGTTCTATCGATGCAAAATGCGTTAAACAAATCGATGGTTGCAGGTAGAGTTGCAGGTGAAAACTGGAACTCAATAATGAATGCTACACCTACCTTACTTGGCGATATTGCAAAAGAGTTAGAAAAGCAAAATGGCGGCATTAAAGTTACGGAGATGGAAGTTAAAAAGCTGGCTGCTGACGGTAAGATTTCTTTTAAGTTGTTCGCTGATGCGGTAATGGCTGCGAAGGATGCTAATAATGCACTAGCCGATAGCATGGATAACACTGTTGCAGATGGTCTTACTCGGGTTACAAACTCGGCAAAAGCCTATTACGGTGAGCTAAACCAAAGCTTAGGAATAACTCGATCCATATCAGCTAGCTTGGCAACGGTCAGTGATAACTTTGCTTCAGTTTCTACGGTATTAACTGGCATTGTTGGTATTGGCGCAGCTCGTTACTTTGGTAATCTGTCTAGCAGTATTTATGATTCAACCAAAAAAGCCGCTGAGAACGCATTAACAAATCGTAAGCTTGCGGTGGATAAAGTTAATACTGCAAGGGCAACACTGATTCAGGCTCAGAATGAAAAAGCGGCAGCAATAGCAGCAATTGAATCCACTAAAGCACAGCAAGCAGCCGCGACTACGGAAGTTCAGCGTATTTCGCTAAAGACACAATTAGCCAACCAAACAGCAGTACTTACAGCGGTAACTCAAGCAGAAACAGTTGCAACTACTGAGTTGGCAGCAGCG
Organism: Providencia sp. AGC89; assembly: GCF_053543535.1. NCBI lineage: Bacteria > Pseudomonadati > Pseudomonadota > Gammaproteobacteria > Enterobacterales > Morganellaceae > Providencia > Providencia sp. AGC89. Next base: position 242,806 of record NZ_JBIXLP010000060.1, on the reverse strand, counting down.
CAGGGTAGGTTGAGCGTTGCCAATAATCTAGTTAAGGGCGGCTTAGCGTTAGTTGGTGGGCCTATTGGATTAGCTATGTTGGCGGCAGGTGGCATGTATGCATTTGCTACGAGTATGCAGCAGGCAAAAGCTGATGCAATAGATTTATCGCGTGGGCTTAGTGGATTAATTGAAAAGCTCAAGGAGATGACTCGTGAGCAAAAGCTTATCAAGATTGGTGATCTTGAAAACTCCTATGTCGCTTTAGAGTCTGCAATAAGAAAAGCAGAGCAAGCAAAGGCGGAGGCTTTCAGAGGAACTTTTGGTAAGGCTCAAGCGATAGAGAAAGAGACTGTTGGCACTAGAGAGCACACAAAGGCTGTTGAGGAAGCTGAACGAGCGCAAAGGAAATATGAGGCTGCATCTGCAAGTCTTTCTGTAGCTAAGGATGATCTGAGTCGAGCGCAAAACACAGTCAAAGTAATTCAAGCTGATTTGAATGGTACGTTACAACAAGGCGCTGACTTATTAAGAGCGCACACACAAACAACTCTTCCCAATGGAGCCGCGGCATTTAAAAGCTTTGGTTTCGATGTAGGAGTTGCAGCCAACGCACTAGGTCGATTTAATGCGGCATCCTTACAGCTTAATTTTACTGATGGCGGTGCAAGGCTTAAGAAACAGCTGGAGCGTGATATCGCGTTAGCTAAAAAAACAGGGGAGGCAAGGGAGCGATTAAGGGCTCAGTATGCAGCTGAGGACGCAGGAGAAACTAAGCCTGAAAATATTAAGGTTTTAGAAGACGCTGCCGCTGAATTGTATAACCTTAATCAAGCGAATAGAGAGCTCAACAAAACCACTACTTATTCTGAATCAGCCGCCCAGAAAATGCTATCAAGCCTCAAAGAACAGCAGATGGTATTAATTCAGCAGAGAGATACCAACAGCAGCTTAGGTAGCCAGCAACAAGCATTAGTTAAATGGGAGCAGCAGCTCGCCGACATAAAGTCTAAGAAAACCCTCACCGCAGATCAGACGTCATTACTTGCTAATGCTGAACTGATCACCCTTGAAATGAAGCGCAATGCAGAAATAGAGAAAACTATTCAGTATCGTGAAGCCGAAGTAAAAATTGCATCATTCCATAAGCAAATGATGGAGGAAGCCGAACAAGCGCAGAAACGCTATAACCAGACAATAGAAATGGCGGGTATGGGGACACTAGCACAAGGCAGGATGCAAGAACGTTTCCAAATCGAAGCGGAATTTGAGCGTAAGCAAGCGGACTTACAAAAGCAGTTTCAAGATAAGTCCACTGGTATGACAAAGGCGATGTATGACGAAGAAACGCAGTTTATTTCTGATGAGCTACAAAAGCGCTTAGCAATGCTGGAAGATTTCCATGTGAAGCAAAACGCTATGCGGGGTAACTGGACGCTCGGTGTGCATATGGCATTGCAGAACTATATTGATGATGCAATCAACTATAACCAAATTGCTGCTGATTCAGTGACCAACATTCTGAACAGCACTACAAGCGCTATTAGTACAGGCTTTACCGATATGATTAATGGCACCAAGTCGGTTGGTGATGCATTTAGTGATATGGCCAGCGGTATGGGGCAAGCAGTTATTCAGCAATTAACCCAGATGGCGGCTCAATGGCTAGTCTATCAAGCGGTTCAAATGATGGTGTCTAAAACGACTCAATCAAGCGCCTCAGCAGGCCTTACTGCCAACGCTCAAGCGGCTAGCCAAATGGCGGGGCTTAATGCTTATGCATCCACAGCAGCAATTCCAATATTTGGTCCCGCTATGGCACCAGCGGCAATGGCAGCAGCTATTACCGCCACGCAACCGTTAGCACTAACCATAAGTGCATTATCTACAGCTGGACTTACTGGTATGGCGCATAGCGGTATTGATAAGGTTCCACAAACGGGCACATGGTTATTGGAAAAAGGTGAACGAGTTATGACTCAAAACACCTCGGCACGACTAGATAAGATGTTAGAAGACTTATCTAAATCGATGACGCCAGACCAGTACGCCATGAAGAACATTCACCCAGCTAACCAGACGACGAATAATAGTAATCAGGAGTCAATGACACAAAATAATATTACTGTGCATTCAGCACCTATCACTATACAAGGCAACCCCGATAATAAAACTATCGCATTAATAGAGCAGTCGCAGAAAAAGGCCATAAAGGAAGCTATTGATGTGGCAGCGGCGCAAGTTATTAAAGGTGATGGCAGATTGGGAAATGCTATGCGTGGGAAATACAGTGGACGTAAACTTGATTAATTAGGATCGGGTCACTCTCTTTTATAAGGGAGTGATCACTTTTTCCATGTTGAGAATTCAGCGTAAAAATCATAAGATAAGCAAAGTTTTTTAATTGCCCACAGAGAAAGAAGATAAATGTATGCAACCAATTCATAAATCAGAAGAATTAATGCACTCTCTTCAAGACAGAATTTCAAATGAAGAAGTATCTAATGAAATTGAATTAATGCAAACACTTAGGGAAATTGATAAGTATAGTAGTGGGTTGGAGAAAAACCATCTAAAAGCTTTAGCATATAGCCTGAATAATAAAATTGATAAAGCTTGTGATTTTTTTGAATTATCCCTACAAGTAAATAACTTAGATTACGCTAGAAATTATTTAGCAGTGATTAATCAACGCTCATCAAATGTTAAATACTTACAATTACTTCACCGTTTTGCGGATGAGTATGAGTCTCCTACACTTGCCTTTTTAGCATACCAATCATGCCTTAATATTGCGGATTTACGTAATGCTGAAAAATTTATCTCAAAGGCTATCAAGTTATCAGAAGAAGATAAAAGAAATGTCTATATAAATGAGTTTCAAAATGCAAGGCTTGCATTGATGAAATATCTCATGCTGTCCGGTTTGAGCGAAGAAGAGCTAATGAACTTGGCAAATATAGTTATTTCTATCTTAGATGAGTGGAAGGTTCAAATAGTAGCTATAAATTACACAAACACGTCAGCTCATGATGAACAATCTAATTTATTCATGATGACGGCAGAGTGTGATGATCCAGAAATATTATCGGATATGAATATAGCATTGGCATATAAACTAGCTGAACATGACGAATTTATAGGTAAAAACTTCAGCGTATTTATTGGTGGGATTAATGATTTATCCGAGTTAAGGGAGCGATTACAGTGGCTGTAACATATCTAGATATACTTAATTTCTCTAAAGATTGCATGAAAGCGGAAAATGAAATTGGGTACCGAAATGCAATATCTAGGGCTTATTATGCGGCATACCACTGTGTCTATCCATCAATGGCTTATGGTCCGCAAGATAGCCATCAAGGACTGATAGATTACTTGGCTCGTTCAGATACTTCCGCAAGAGAGCAATACGATAAAAAAGATTTACTTGCTCTGCATTACGCCTTAAAGAATATGAAAGGGATGAGAGTAGTGGCTGATTATAGTTTGAATAATGGCGGAATGACTATGATTAATGCAGAGGCAAATATAGCTACAAGTGAAAAAACAATTAACAGAATGCTTGAAATGAAATCAATCAAAAAATCAAGTAAATGCTAAATAAATCATTATGTAAAAATAGACCTGCTACGGCAGGTTTTTTATTATCTAAAATTCGAGGATAGCATGACAGAAATAACCTATCCGTATGAGTATCTACCGCTACCTGAACAAGAAGGTTATGCATTTAAGCCGCTATCACCACTAAGGCGAACGCAATTAAGTTCAGGTCGAGCAAGGCAACGGCGGGTATATACATCAACACCAACGAATCTATCAGTCTCCTGGTATTTCGAAGAAGAACCGCAAGCGCAATTATTTGAAGCATGGTATCGGGATGCTTTAAGTGACGGTGCTGCGTGGTTCATGATGAAGCTACAAACACCACTCGGCGTTGAATTATACAAATGTCGGTTCATGGATATTTACGATGGGCCTACTTTAGCACCCCCTAAGCATTGGAAATTCTCAGCGACATTAGAACTGTGGGAAAAACCCTTGTTACCCAAAGATTACGGCTTATTTCCAGATATCGTTGTTAACGCCGATATTCTCGATATTGCATTAAACAGAGAGTGGCCAGAAGCATGACAATATTAAATCGGCTGTATGCCTCGGGCGGTTCTGAGGTGGAAATTGAAACCTTGCAAATCAGAGTCAATGGTGAAGATTACTGGTTAACCAAAGGTTGGGATGATATTGAGGCAAAATTAGAAGATGGGCGGCTAGTGACGTTTATTGCATGCGGGATGGATATTGCACTACCGGCACGCAATGAGGACGGCACCCAAGACCTCAAGTTTGCGATCAGCAATATCGACGGTATCGTGTCAGGTGCGATACGGGAAGCTATTGACAAGTATAACGAAAACCCTAGCGGTACACTCGCAGAAGTCACTTATCGGCAATACCTTGATATTGACCTCACCACACCCATTAAACCGCCGTTTACTTTAACGGTTAAGTCGGGACAATGGACATGGGTCGATGTACAAATCACCGCAGGTTATATGAACATTCTCGATACCGCATGGCCTCGCCACCGTTATAACCTCGCTGAACACGCAGGGCTTCGCTACCTCTCCTAGGGGCATTCTATGTTTAATATTGATAAATACCGTTCTGTCATTTGGCAGAAGGGCGGACGCGCTTACCCTCATTTAGACTGTTATGGCATCGTTCACGAAATTCGGCAGGATTTGGATTTACCCGCATGGCCAGCTTTTGAAGGCGTAACCAAAGACGATAACGGGCTAGATAAAGAAGCTAAGTTACTGGCGAAAACCGTCACCCGCTGTGAGCCTGTACAGGGGGCAGTCGCCGCTTGTTATACCAGCAGCATGATCACCCACGTTGCCATTATTGTGAATATTAATGGGTTACTTCATGCCATTGAATGTAACCCAAAATCCAATGTTACCGTTTTGCCCTTATCCCGATTTGAGCGACGCTTTTCTCATGTGGAGTACTACCAGTGACTATTCGCATTTATCCCTCACGTCTGCAGGGTGAGCCGTTAGAAACTCACCAACATGGCAATATCACTTTGCACCATTGGTTAACGGACAAGGTGAACGGGTATCATAATGAGGGTGCCCAACCTATTTGCATTGACGTTAACGACTCCCGCATTCATCCGAACGATTGGCCACTTACTTTTATTCGCGCTGAAGATGACGTAAAAATCTATCCGGTACCGTTTGGTCTTGAAGCCGCGACTATCGGTTGGATTGCCGTGGGGATCGCCGTTGCAACTGCCGCATACTCTATCTTTATGATGCGCAATATTGATGTTGGCGGCTATTCATCTTCGGGCAATGGTGACCAGCTCGAGCTAAACCCTGCGAAAGCCAACAGTGCTAAATTGGGTGATCCCATTCGTGAAGTGTTTGGACGTTTTCGGGTGTTCCCAGATTACTTAGTCCAACCCATTAGCCGCTTCGATAAAGCCGATCCGAAAATATACCGTACGCAAATGTTTTTGTGTGTAGGGCGTGGTAATTTTGCGATCAATGCATCTAACATCAAAATTGGTAATACCCCGATATCGTCATTTGGTGATGATGTGAATTATGCCATTTATCAACCGGGTGTTGATATCACTGGCGATGTTCGTACAGAAAACTGGTACAACTCCACGGAAGTCGGTACCACAACTGCGGGTACCACAGGGCTTGATTTGAGCTCTAGCGCACCAAAAAGTGTCAGCGTGAATGCTGAGGCGGTGGCGGTTTCGGGTGCGTCCATTTCGATGATCAACACCGAGTCGAGCGACGAAGAAACGCCTAATGATTCGACAATTCCCGCCTCGTGGAAGGTGGGGTCCATTATCACCATTGAAGCCCCAGACACGTTTACCGTAAAAACGGAAAATAGCCACAGCGTGATTTATGGTGATATGAGTGAGTTAGTACCGTACGTTGGACAGCCAGTTACCTTAGTATTTAACGACAACCACTATGATTTATTTGTAAAAAGTTATACGCCGCGTCAACCTGCCGTCCCCGGTGTTGGGGGAATTGCAGCCTCAATAGAAGCGAATGAGTCACCCCGAACGTATGATTTCACGCTCGAGCCTGAAACCTTTTCAATAGGCTGGCAAGGTGCAGTGTATTACATTTCACTATTAACCGACTATGTGACTATGAGCGGCTTAGTCAACACGATTACAACTCAACTGGTGGGGTCGGGGTTAGTTGCATGGGATGTATCAGGACGTATTGTCGTAACCGAAGAATCTAGCCCATACATTGGTGGTAATATTCTTGCATCATCACTACCCGATTCAGTATTCGGTGCCGAACCCCGCTTTAATGGTGGCGTTCCATCCTCTGGTGGCACACCTGCTATAGAAGCACATATTTCGCTGGCTTATAACAGTGCAACTGGTTCGGCTTTTTCAGGTTTACCGGAAGGCACTCAACGTCTTAGCCTTGGCCTTAAAGGTAATCAGTATAAAATTACGGAAATTGACGGGCTCACTCTCAGTGTCGAACGCTTCACCATCGAAAAAGATGAGTCAGGGAATGATGTTACAGTTATTGATGCAAATTGGCAGGGCTTTCGTGAGCGTACGTTGTTGGATTTCAGTATCACCGGCATTAATGACGAACAAAACTGGATAGGACCATTTTTAGCTTGCCCCAACGGGGAAACCACCAACCGCATGGAGCTCAATATTGTTTTCCCTGCAGGGTTGGCGTCTTATGATAAAAAAGGGCGTCGAGGTTCACGTGAAGTGAAAATAGCGGTTCAGTACCGTGGCGTTAATGATACAGAATGGACCACGAAAGAGTTTCGCTATAGCCGCAGTACCGAAGATCAAATCGGTTTCACGGAAGTCTTTGAACTACCCCAACAAGCACAATACGAGGTTCGTGTTAGGCGCGTTTCTGATGTGGGCGGAGGAAGTACACGCGATCAGTGCCATTGGCAAGCATTGCGTGCATTACTAACATCAAGGCCAACACATTACGAAGGGCTCACCACGATTGCATTAACGGTGAGGACAGGAAACCGATTAGCGGCGCAATCTGATCGCCGCATCAATGTGGTGGCAACCCGACTGTATGGCACTCAGCCCTCACGCAGTATTAAAGGGGCGTTTTACCATGTGTTGAATAGCCTTGGCATGAATAATGCGCAAATCGACAATATGGCCATCGAGGAGTTACACAATACCTATTGGTCACCGCGTAACGAATTGTTTGATTGGTCATCGGAAAGTAGCAGTGAATCGGCATTAAAAGTGATGCAGCGAATATGCAAGGCGGGGATGGGCGAGTTTTTATTAACAGAAGGGCTAGCCTCCGTGTACCGAGAGGGCATTAAGCCATGGACGGGGATCATTAGCCCACAAGAAACTACCGAGGATTTACAAACGGGCTTCACGGCTCCCTCGGAGGATGATTATGACGGGGTTGATGTCACTTATATTAATGGAGTGACATGGGCAGAAGAAACCATCCAATGCCGTACTAAAGAGAATCCCACACCAAAAAAGGTAGAAGATTATCAAGCGGATGGTGTATTAAATCCCTCCATTGCCTATCGTATCGGTATGCGTCGACTCATGAAACATCTACACCAACGACTCAGTTATTCAACGGCCACGGAGCTGGATGCGCTTTGTTACAATGTGGGGGATCGCATTGTCTTTACCGATGATATCCCGAGCAATAAAACGATTAGCTGTTTAGTCAGGAATATGAGCCATGACTCGAAGCGAATTATTCTCACGGTTAACGAGCCGCTTGATTGGTCATTTGAGCAACCACGCTGTTTAATTCGACTGCAAGATGGTAGTGCGTCACGGCTTTTGGTGCCCACGCAGATAGATGAATATACGCTAACTATTCCGTTCTCCAGCGAGTTGGAAATTGATTCATGGATAATGGACGACCCGTATATTGAGCCGCCACGGTTGATATTTTGTTCATCTAAATATGTGGGTTATGACGGTATTATGCAGGAAATCACCCCTAACTCAGACGGTACTTGCCAAGTCGTCGCCAAAGAGTATAAAGCTATTTTCTATCAATACGATGACGCTGAATATCCAGCGTAATTAACTCATAACATTAATCACGAACCTCGCCACTGTGCGGGGTTTTTGCATTTATAGGTGTCTGGAATGACAAAATATAATACAAACAATCCTCCTGGTTCTGCATCTCCAAAAGATGTGAATGACAATGCCATCACATTGGATAATTTAGTTAACTCAACGGATATCACCACAAAAGACCGACTAGGCAATGACCGACTAACCATAAAGGGATTAGAAGAAGCAGCTACATCCGCCGGGCCAACCGTTGAAGCAGCCGTGAAAGCCCTTGAGCAAGCTAATTTAGCGAGAGAAGCCACTCAGACTATTGAAGCTAATTCATCAGAATATGTGCAACGCGCTGAATCAGCTTCTAATTTATCAGCGGAATCAGCAAGAGAAAGCGCAATTTATGCTGACAAAGCATCAGCAGTAGTGTCAGAGATTATTACTGATGCTAAAGTCTTTGACACACCAGACGAGGGGATACTAAAAACCATAAATGGTGAATATTTTAGAGTGTGGAAATTTGCGGATAGTGGGAAATCTTTCATTTACTATCAAAATGATAATGGTGCCGCAAAAGAAATAACAAGTACAATAAGTGATGCGGGCGTTATCTCGTTAATTACACCTAACAGGCTATCAAATTTATTTGATGATGGGGGGTTTAAGTCTGGAATTGCACCACGGGTGAAAGGTGAAAAATCATTATTGAATGGTGTACTAATTAAAGACAATGATGCGTATTTATCAAGCATTGGGTGTGAGTATAGACTAAGAAAGCCTGCCACCGACAATTACAATCGAGGTCTATTTTGCGTTATGCGTATCCCTGATTACGCTATCGGTAAGTATGTTATTATGTCGTCGATTGTCATTTCTACCGATGGTGTTTTTGGGGGTAATGACAATTGTTCATTTCTGGCTGACGAAAATAATGCAAACATCATTAGCAATATTAACTATATAAACTACAGAAAAGACATTGATGCAAAAAAAAGATGTTATGCAACATGCGTAAAAATCCCGGAGAATGCAAAATATTTGCATATTGGTAAGGGTGGGCTGACATCAACCGACCCAATTAGTATCACTTCTGTATTTTATGCATTCAGTGACGCTGAAGTTTCGATAGAAAACATCAAGTGGGATGCGCCATATTCAATCTCAGATGCGTACAAACTTCAAGAAGATGAATTGAATTTCAATTTTGAAGAAAATTTGATTCGGTTTGGCGACTTGGATGGGGCTGGCAAAAATCCATTAATTCGCTCGGGCTCTGTTGTTGTTGATTTAACAACACAAAGAACATTAATTCAGCGTGGCTATACAAAAGCAATAAAATGGCGCAATGGGAATGAGTATATCGGGATCACTTCTGAGAAAGTAGGGGAATATGTCGGCGGATACTTCCTTGTTTATGCTGAAGACCCGAGAGACATTCCGAGTGTTAAGCGTGCTGTTGTTTACACGCAAATTGGTACTGTATTGACTGAAGCAGAGTTCATCGATGGCGGAATGAAAGAAGTCGGGAGACATTTGTTCTTGTTTTGGGGATATTTTAAAGTACCCCCTTATTCGGATATAACATGGCTTGGGTCTACAGCTGCGCCAGTGACAAATGAGCGATATGCCACTGCATTTTCATTGTTTTCATCGAATACTCAATTTGACATGTGGCCCATTGTGCGTCGGTTGGCACAGCGCAATAATGCTAAACAGCTCTTTAATCAGTACGTAAATAAGCATCAATCAAATGATAACGTTGAAATTATCTCACTCGTCAACAGTGATAAAATTGTAGTTCTGGGTGATAGCTACACAGAGTCAATGCATACACTGAAAGATAAGTCATATGCGGCAAATGTATCGATGCTAACGGACTGGCGCATAGAGCCCTGTGGCGTGTCTGGAAATGACTGTATCATGATGAATCAGCGTGTGATTGATAATACGCCAACATTTGGGTGGGGTATTCGCGATATGGGTGCAAGCCATGTTATGTTAATGAGTCAAACAAATGATGCGCGCAAGCGTAGCGTTTCATACAAATACTGGCAGAACGATTTACAGCGTGTTATTCAATCTATTTTAGCGATTGGCGCAAAGCCTATTATATCAACAGAGCACCCTAGAATTGATAGTTTTGGGTATGCATCAATATTCAATGCAGCGCGAAATGCGGGCGCGGATTTCTTTGATATCGCCAGTAATGCCCATCATTTTGAATTCAATACAGAGCCTAAACTGTGGAGCGGAACCCACCCAGGAACGCGTACAAACAGCGTGATATGGAATGGTGTATTGAATCACCTGAATCACTATCCTAGGCCAAGAACAAGTATTAAGCTTTTCCGGGCAAGGAACTCAGCAGACTTGTTATCTCAATTACTGTACGACAATATTGCAGAGCGTGCAGAGATTTATAAAGAAATCACGCTCGGGCATTCAGCAATACACGATAAAGATGCGCAATATTTTGATGATGTTAGCGCCCTCAATGCAAAGGACACCTCAAGAACACGTTATAACAGTGAATATGGCAACATAGTAAAAGGCCAACCACTACATGCAGTAAAATACCTGCTTGCAGAGGTTGTGCTCCCTGCATTTGCAAGTGATATTCAATCCTTGAAAGTAGTTATTGATGCAAGCTCACATGAGCTCTATGCAATTAATCGGCTAACCCAACCTGCTTTTACACAAACACTCTACAAGACGTTTATTAGCAACGAAAGCAATGTTGTAATTGGCGATAAGTATACGGACTCAGTGCGTGAGTTCACGGTTGTAGGGAAAGTTGGCGACAAAATCGTTTGCTCACCAAACCGTGACCCAAAAGATAGCTCTGGTACATTAACAAAAATATCAGGGAGTGGCGCAGCTTCGTTAAGCTACACGCGAGTTGAGCAGGGCTTTGACCCCAACTATTATTCACATTTTGATGATAAGAAAGGCGTGTGGGAGAAAGTACAAACTGAGCTCACAGGGGAAGAATTAAGCAAATATATGCAGGGTGATAAGTTGTCACTATTGCTTGTTTCATCAAGCACACTGACACTCAGCGATATTAAATTTGAATACATCGGCGGAGATAATAAGCCTGTCGCGGTTAACAGACAGCACCCGATTGGTAGTACTGAGTTACTCCTCAATACAAAGTTCGATGCAGCATTAACGGGATGGGAGGTAACGGGTGACATAACCGCATATCGACCAGATCAAGGTAATCCACCTCTTGGTATAAGCCATGTAGTGGCCATCGGTGCAGGCAAGTCTATCTCGCAGCTATTCACAGTCCCAGGCTTAAGCCAAGGGGGGCTATTGCAGTTCAGGGTTTGGTGTCGCCGCAAAGTACCCCTATTCAGTTCATCAAGTGATTTCTCAACATCATCAATCACAAGCGACTCATTCGATTTTAGAAAGCTGAGTTTGTATGTCGGAGGGATAAGCACCGAGTTAAATAAATCAACAGAGCTTAATCAGTTAGTCGGTTTAGGCTGGCAAGAAGTCATATTTGATTATTATCATGTTGGAAGTGGTGCAATAGAACTAAAGATGACATTGCAATCTAGTGATGATATTGAAATTGCATTTGTTGGTTTATCTGTATAAGCATTCAATTTTGCACTGTGCGGAATGTATTGCGATTGGCGTTTATTTTCATGCGGAATTGAACGCCAATCCATGCAAAATATTTCGCCGCGCTACACGCGAAGTTATTATCACGAACGGTTGTAAATACCATTGACGTAAACGTCACAACAAACGGAAATAACTATATCATCTTGCGGTTCCATTAAAATGAATGCGCCAGCTCGCGGGTTGGCGCATTTTTAAATTACATCAAGTATTTTTTAACTGGCTCAGGATAATCATCATCCGTTTTTTCTAAATACTCTCCAATTTTAGCATACATATGCTCAGCAATATCACGAGATAAATAGGTACGTTGTGCTGGCCTATCAATATCTTCCCATTTGTGCGTTTCTTTGTTGATAGAGCCATCAGCAAATGTGATTTCCAGCACTAGAACCTCATAAGGGCTATTAACGCCCACCTTCACATCTGTAATTCGAGGAACAATATCGATATTACTTTCTCCGCGATCATTCTTCATGCCGGTACCCACGAATCATCTTGCCAAATTTCTTCCAATAGTTGCCCTATCTCTTCTTTCTCATCATCAGTTTTAGTTCCACTAATCGTAAGTGATTGTGATGAGCTCATAGCGACGCGTAAACTCAATGGACCGAACCGGTCACCAATCCTTTTTATAATCTGTTCCTGCAGTGCATTTCTAGTTCTGTCAGAAGGCTTTTGTTTTGACTCTTTATCAAATAGTATCTCTATACGTGGCATAATAAACACTCCAATTGCACTGTGATAATATACAGTGTATTTATATACAGTAATTTATCAAATTGCAAATCTTAATTGGCTCTAAAAGCATTCCCCAAAACTATTTACCACTACGATATAAATCAACGGGTTATATGTATAATTGAAACACCTAAAACCACAAACAATAAAGTTTAAATTTATTTAAAATCAATATGATATAGATTAATTGGGAATATACTGCTGCGCCACATGGGTTGGACTGAAGCCGCTGACTTAATCGTTAAAGGTATGGAAGGCGCAATCGCGGCTAAGACTGTAACTTACGATTTCGAACGTCAATTAGAAGGCGCTAAATTACTGAAATGTAGCGAATTCGGTGACGCAATCATTAAACACATGTAATTTATTACGTGGTGTGATTAACAACGGGAGCCTAAAAACTCCCGTTTTATTTTGCCTTGAAAAATTCCTCTACAAAACTCCAGCAAAACTCTTCTGCAAAACAGGCTACAAAATAATCGTTATTTTATAGCTAAAACCTGCCAATTTTATCCTCGATCATCATGATATTTATCTGTCATTACCTAGCTCTTATGGCCCAATAAAGTTTTAGTACCGATGCCTTGATCTCTATATAACCTTTCTAATAAAGAACGTTGATCATAAAAACTTGGCGGAGTTCCATCTTCCCTCTTCAAATCTGTCTGATCCCTAAGCGGGTGCCGTCATCTGCGGCGTTTAGTGTAATTAGACATTTAGTGCCTGATCTTAACGAAAGGACATGGCGCAGAAACTGGAAGCCGTTCTATGAAAAATTAACGAGCAAATATTTTATTGAAGAGGGTGTAGCTGAATATGCGTTTAGCAAAGTAACGAAATAAATTATTATGATGCTAACTCAGGGGCTATTTTAAATGAAAATATCGAATCAGCAGAAGCAGAATTAGCACCAGAATGAGTATTACCGCCATTCGGCGCATAATTCATCATAATCTTCAATGCCGTTTAAGCACGCTTTTTTAAATAATTCAGAAGCTTTGTCTTTATCTTGTTTAATCACATCGCCATAATAGTAAAGGTATCCTAATTCTAGCTGAGCATCTGCATAGCCTTGATTGGCAGACTTGATATACCACTCAATAGCCCTAGAGTAATTTTTACTAACACCTTTTCCTTCAAAATACATTTCTGCCAAATAGAATTGTACCATAGGGTCACTTGGCTTGTTCGCATACTTTTTGTATATTGAGATCAGGGGATAGATTAGCGCAATCATGATCCGAACCTGCTGCAAATAAAGAGTAAGTAAACATCATAATTGGCAAATACTTTATTTTTATCATAAATTTTCCGTGTAAGGTCTTTAAGGCCTCTATTTAAAAAACGAATAAAATAAATGTAACTAAAGCCAAATAATAGCTAATTATCAAAACTATTTGAATACACTATAAGCATAGATAATTAGCAAAGTTTTCACATGAATTAAGTGTAAGCAAATGCGGAAAGAGAGTACGAATATGAAGACATGGCTGGCGTTAGTTTTATTTAGTCACCATTTTCTACTTTATTTTTAGTGTTTTCGCGTTGAGCATCTGCCTTAGCTTTGTTACTCAGTATTATCATTGTTACCCACACAAGGAATGCAACCGCTGAAATTACCAAGATACCAGCAATCCATAAAATGACTTCAAAAGTAATCATATACTACCCCATAGAAACTCAATAAATTTAGATTAAGTTAGTTTAATGTGTTTAAATTGCAAATATATTAAGTATGTTGAGCAGTAGACCTTTTTTTGAGAAAGTGAATAGAGATGAATTAAATTGCAGGGGGAAATGGTGGATGAACAAGAAGATTTAATTAAGAGTTAGCCGTGGACTGGTGCTGCATTGAAAGTCGCACTGGTAATGACAGTAGAAACAATGAAGCTAACACCATAGGAAGCGGAGGGCAGAACATTACTGTTGTAGCTTGCCCACTCGCAAAACCATACAGAGAAATAATGGCAATAGCCGAAGAGTATGGTGAAAGGGAAATACCTAAATCAATGCGCGATATGCCGTTAGATATTAAACAAACAACAAGAATTCACAATGACCCGCCTAGAGCGGGCTTTTAATAGAAACTAAAATTGTACAAAAATACTGCAATAAAAATAATTAGCGGAATGAAAAATGAAGCAAAGAATGAATTAAAGCACCCTGACATAGATGTGTCGCCTTTATATTTATTATCCATATAAAGCGTTATAGCTATGAAAGAAACAAACGAAACAAGGAAAGCGATGAGAAGTGCGGAAAAAACATCAGCCATAAATCATATAATCTCTAAGTTGCTTTAAGCTACCAGCACTATACATAAGTTAAATATTTATAGCCATCAGCTAATCACTGGTGGCTTTTTAATTTATGGAGACAGTCATGTCAGATAAAAAAGAAATAGCCACCCTATCTATAAAGATATCAGTCGATAGCGCTGACTTAGACAAGTTGGAAGCGCAACTAAAGCGCATTGAAGGGCTGATGGTTAGCACGGGATTAAAACAGCCAGCAAGTGGTGGGTTTGTTGCGAGCCCGTTCTTTGTTAAAAATGGTCAGTTATCTATTAAAACAAATGCAATGCTTGAACTCAATCAGTCATAACGCCATTTCAAACAACAAAATATTCCAAGGGATACGCACTGCACGGTCTTTTTTTGTATATAGCCACCGCAAATCATCAAATCACATAGTCACTTTAATGAAATTGCGGTTGGCTACATTGATACTGTCTATCAATTTAGTGAATTTTAAGGGGGAAGTAGCACTAATGTGTTAACTTGTTGAAACCTAACTTAGGTTCAATAAACCAGTGAATGGTTGAGTTAAAGGTTAATAAAAGAGCGATGCTGATAGTTGATAGCGTTAGTAGTATGACGACTAATGAGCTATATTCCACATGGAAATAAGTTAGGGTTTGTAAAAAAATAAAACAAATAATAGGATGAATCAAATAAACACCTAAAGCATTGTTTGATAGTTTAGCATATTTATCTGTTGATGAAGCGAAATAAATAATACTAGAACCTAAAACTATACTTATACAGAATTTTAAAATATAAATAACAAAAAAAGATGATAAAAAATCAGCGTGAGTACTGTTTATGATTAATCTATTGATACTTTCCTCATAATAAAGTGCGGCTATAGCCAAGGTTGTGCTGATTACAATTATCAAGTAAGGTTTTTTTCTAAGTGAGGATACTTTTTCATTATTAATAAAATAAGCGATGATAAAGAATGGGAAGTATATAATAATAGAGAAAAATTTTGATAAGTTAATTAAATAATTGTTGGCTAAATAAGAAAGAACCAATGATACCATCAAAATACAAGATAATATTGAAATGTTAGATTTTAATCTTGGTGGTAATAATAAAAAAAAAGCTTGCCAAACAGGAGTGGCTAAAAAAAACCATACTCCATTTTGAGGCTCAAGGATATAAACTTTCAAACTTAATTCGCCTGAAAAGTACAATGGAATTGCATCAACTGTTTGAAATGTTAAGTAAATTATAAAGGATGAAAGTAAGCTAAACTTCAAAGATTTCCACGTAGTATTTTTCGTTACGAATGCAACTATAAATACAAACATAGGAATTAATGTTAAGTCGAAAATATCAATAAGAAATGAAACCTTACTTTTATCAGCTAAATTTAAGTAGAAACTAAAAACAATAAAAGAACTCAATATGAGCTTCAAAGTAGGCCAATGTGGTTGGGTAATGTCATTTGACTCTGGCTTGATTTGTTGTTTCATATGGGCGCTCTTAATAGAAATTAGTTCATTATACTGCATTGATATACTTATTTAAAATGAATTCATTGGGTTAATTCAGAAACAGTTTCAATTTATCTTGAATAAATATTAGCTCTATGAATTTAAACCTAAGCTACTGTAATTTATAATTTTTTATTGCCTGAAATCTACATCTATCCTAATATTTACCCTCTACACGCTGAGGGGGATTGATATGCGTAATTGGCTTGGGTACTTAATCTATTTCTCTATTATATTTGCTATAGCAAAATGCTCTATGACTATAGCTCCAAATGCCAACTTCCCGGGTTGATGTTTACCCTAGGAAACATGGGGTTCTTGGCTTGGGGTGACAGTGTTAATTGTCATCATATTTCTAATAACGTATTGCACTTTTACTGTATTCCCACACTATGTGCCACCAACTAATTAACTTCAATTTGCACTCCCTCTAAGCTAATATCATTGAAACTAATTGATGGGATGGTGAGATGAAAGGATACATAGTTACTACCTTGCTAATGATTACTAGCTTTGGTTTTAATGCACATTCGAGCAATAGCATTGACTCATTAGTAGCAGATACAAAAAGGTCTAATTATGGTGATTGGGATTTTATTTATGCTGAAAAAATGAACTATGACTTATGTAAGCTATCAGTAGAGGCTATTTATACGTCTGGTGCAATGGAGCATAAATTAACATCAATAAGTAACCTTAAATACACGTACACATTAACAACATGGACACCAAAACATGTAGTCAGGATTGATTGCAACGGACATGGTGGAAATATAATGATATTGACTGCTGATTATATTGTTCAATAGTTAATCTAGCCTGTCCTTGGTCTGGGTGGTTAAAGATATTTACTGCTCGATATCTAAAAACAGGCGCTTTAAATCGTAAGAATTTGCCATTGTTTACCTCTGCCATCATGATATTTATCAGTTATTTTTTGAGACTTATTCCCCTTAGCGCTTTCTCTTTCAATATAAGTTATACCGTTAGGCGGGCGGGGTAGGCTCACCTGAATTCACATCTCTATAATATAAAAATAGGTAAAAATCATGTCATGGGGTTGAAAAATGACAATTCGTTCTTATCTATATTGTGGGTAAGTCACCTTTACCCTAGTTCAATTAATATTGGAGGAGGAATTATGACTAACATTAGACCTTTTTCACTATTTCCAGCAATTTCTGACAATATGTTGTCGAATCGGTTTGATCAGATAGATCGCTTATTTAGCCAATTAACCGGAAGTAAGCCTGTATCAGTACCAGCCCAGACTTATAATCTAAAACAAATTGATGATAACCATTATGAGTTGACGGTTAGCGTTCCCGGATATCAGGAAAGTGATTTAACGGTATCATTGAAAGGAGGGCGCTTACTGGTAGAGGGGAAAAAAGAGGAAAAAATACAGGAGGATAATGAAAAATGGCTCCATCGTGGAATATCACAAGGGCAATTCACTTTGCAATTCGATCTTGGTAAAAATGTAAAAATAGAGAAAGCTAATCTATCCAGTGGGTTACTGGCTATTAATATTGAATATGAACTGCCAGAAGAAGAGAAACCACAAATGATAGCGATTGAGAATAAAGATAATAAATAATCAATCTTAGTTATGTTGATGCAACAGGGCTGCACGTTATGTGTAGCCCTCATTAATTGATAACATGTTAAGGTATAGGCTATTTTATCAACACTGATTTATACCAAACTGACTATAAGAAATCAGCGGCTTTAAACTTCTCTAATACTTTAGCCTTTTGTTCTACAGTTAATGGGCGTAGCGGGCGACGCGGGTTACCTACATCAATACCATGTAATTGCATGGCAACTTTTCCGGCAGCCACACCACCGTATTCCACTAATACACGAATAATTGCAATGACTTTATCCATACATGCGGCGACACCTTGGTAATCACCTATGTTAAATTTTTCAATGATTTCAAGATAGAGGGGTGCAGCATAATTATAGGTACTTCCAACTGCACTTAATGCGCCACATGCTAACCCAGCAGGTATGAATTCATCGACTCCAAATGGGATATCATATTTACCCTCATTAACGCGTATACAGCGTTGGAATTCATACATATCAGGAGAGTTGAATTTCATACCAGATAAATTTGGGATAGTTGTACCCGCGACTTGTAAAAAACTCTCCATATCAATGTTTAAACCAGACATTGTAGAGTGATAGTAATAAAAACCTTTAGATGGGGCATTCTCAGCGGCTAAACGACAATATTCGACTAAATCATCCACATTACTGGGTTTAAAGAAGCAAGGACCAATGACGGATGTGGCACGAATATCTAATGTATCTGCATGACGTGCCAAGTCTATGGTGTCAGCGATACTTAATGCACCAGTATGAATAATTAACTCTAATCTTCCTTGGCTAGCCTTAGCCCAGCGCTCAGCCACTTTTTTACGCTCTTCAACAGAACAATGAATACCTTCCCCCGTTGTTCCTAATACATAAGCACCGCTTACACCACTTGCAATAAGATGTTCTGCGATTTTATCAATGACAGGGTAGTTTACACTACCATCGGCGGCAAAAGGTGTATGAGGCGCAGCAATTAATCCAGAGAGTTTGTTCATAATAAGTCCTTTGGAGGTTAGCTTCTTAATTTTTTTGTATTTGGAGTTTAGCTCTATATTAGGGAGCATTAGCTGTGAACGCAATAACGAAATTCGCGTTGAAGGAAGATAAAAATGAAAGTGTGATCTTTAGCTGATTTCTGTTGAAAACCGATAAAAATGCATATTGAATTTAGGCAGAATTAATGCTCTTTAATGCATTGAGTGTCCGTAGTTTTTGTTCTTTTACCATATCAGGCTGAGCTTGAACAAGTAGGGTATACAATAAATCTAAAACAAACAATTGCGCCGTTTTTGTACCAATGGAGTCACCTTGTAATTTCCCTTGGCGATTACCATTAATCAAATGGTAATCAGCATATTCCATAATTTGTGATCCTAAATTATGTGTTAGTGCAATTGTGCATGCTCCTGCTTGTTGTGCAAGTTTTAATGCATGAACGGTTTCTGGAGAATTACCCGAATGGCTAATACCAATGGCGATATCACCTGGTTTTAAGAGGGACGCTTGCATATACATAAAATGGTTATTGGTAGCTGCATCAACACGATAGCCAATACGCATTAGCTTGTTTTTCAGATCTTCTGCGGTGATCCCCGAGGAGCCGACACCACAAATAAAAATATAATTTGACGAAAGCAATGCATTTACTGCCCCCTGTACTTGTTTTATATCAAGTAAATTCAAGGTCTCTGACAGCACGTTGTTGATAGTTGCTTGTAATTTTAAACCAATAGTGTGGATGTCATCTTGCTCACTCACTTCTGCATCCAAAATTGGCGATTCTTCACTATCTGATGTCGCCATTTCTATCGCTAAGTCCATTTTAAAGTCTTGGAAGCCTTTATAACCAAGAACACGACAAAAACGTACAACAGTGGCTTCACCTGCTTTTGTCGCTTGGGAAAGTTGAGCTATGGAAAATTGTGTCGTTTCAACAGGGTGAGACAAGATGTAATCAGCAATGCGCTGAGAAACACGCGTCAGGCTATTTTTCATCGCCCCTAACGTATCGAGTATTTTACCCGGTTTCAGTTTGGAAGCTGCCTGTGTTGTCATGTAAATTACCCTTGGTTGCAGAAGAGAGAGGTGAGACAAATTCTGCGAATAAGAGTACCAATTATAATCAGTTAAAAAAAGCCCTTAGTTTACAATTATGTGATGATGATAAAAACACTTTACTCTAAGAGTATTAATAGACAACTGATTGATACATTAGAAATAAAGTGTTTTCGTTAAAAGCAGACTAAATTAGTTTGCTAATGTATTTAAGCGTACTTTGATAACTGCTTTCTTTACGGTGCTTTTTCCTCTTTTTGAAGTAATACCCGGTTTATGTGGTTCATAAGGCATAAAAATGACAAACATATTTGGTACTAACGATACTGTTTGGCAATATTCGATTGTATCAGCCAGTTGATAGTCATCCGCATCATTATAAGGTGTTACATTTTTAGCGGAATTTTGTATTCCATAATCTATTACTTCGTCACCGGATAGTAATATTTGCACGTCAATATAATGATGATGTAATTCAGCACTCTTTTGTTCACGGCCTTGGGTTTCGAATGTCATTACATTGACAAATGCATTATCACCATCAATAGGGTAGCTTCCCGGTTCTAAAGATGCAGGATTGAGTGCTAATGTTTTTTCGATTAGGTTGCGTAGGACTGAGTTTATTTCAGTCATTGTTGCCACATCGGATACATGACCAAACAACATAAGTAACTCCTATTAATTTTCGTGAATTTCACTATCATCTAGTGACACTTGTTTCGCAGCTGAGAAAAATGGCGCCGTAACCGCCCCCACAATAACCACTGACATTGCACCGATCACGCCATAGAAGAAAAAGTTAAGGTCACTAGCATAACGTGTCGCCAATACCGCAATGATACTTACAATAATACCTGCAGCTGCACTGCCTGCATTCGCTCTTTTAATAAAAATACCTAGCATAAACAGCCCTGTCATGGGACCACCCATTAACCCAATTAGACTATTAAATGCATCCCATATTTCAGACTCATCAGATAAAACTAACCAAATAGTCGCTAAGCTGCTAAATACACCTGCAATAATAATTACCAACCTAGCAATTTTCATTTTCTGTTCAGCAAGGCGCTCAACTTTACTTAGGCGAATATAAATATCGGAATTAAAACAACTTGAAATACTATTTAAGCTACTGGATATACTCGATTGTGCGGCGGCAAAGATAGCTGCGATAATTAGCCCTGAAATACCGATAGGCATCTCTGTGACAATAAATAAGGGCAAAATTCCACCAGTATTAAAACCTTCAGGTAATAAGCTTGGGTTTTGTTTGTAATAGACAAATAGGGCTGAGCCAATGGCAAAGAAAAAAATAGGAACAATAGCAACTAATTTAGCATTAGTAATTAAAGTGCGTTTTGTTTGCTCAATAGAATCAGTAACAATGTAGCGTTGGACTACATCCTGACTTGCAGTAAATTGTTGAATATTTGCAAATAAAAAACCTATCATTAAAACTGGAATAGTACTGTCAGTCCAGCTCCATCGTAATTGTGCATCAGGGAAAAATTTATCGGCTTGAGCAGTTGCAGTATATATTTCACTTATCCCACCATCGACTTTAAAACAGATCACAATAAAGATTAAAACAGCACCGGCAGAGAGTAATAGCCCTTGGATAACATCAGTCCAAATAACACCTTCTATGCCGCCCATCCATGTATAAATAATACATAATAGGCTAATAAGGACAACTAATATAATAGGGTCAATCCCAATAAAAGGACGTAGTGCAAGTACAGTTAAATAAGTGATAATTGCAATTCGACCTATATGGAATAACATAAAGGATAAACTAGCAAATAAACGACTGCGTATATCAAAACGTGCTTCTAAATATTCATAAGCAGAAGTTATTTTTAATTTCCGAAAAAAAGGAATATAAAAATAAAATACTAAGGGCAAGATGGCGATTGCTAAATATTGACCAATAATAAAAGTCCAGTCTGAGGTATAAGCTTTTGCTGGAATTGACATAAAGGTAATTGAACTCAGAGTGGTTGCAAAAACAGAAACCCCAGCAGCCCAACCTGGAACTCGGCCACCTGCACGGAAATAATCATCTGCTGTTTTTTGGCGTTTTGAAAAATAAACACCAACAAGTAGCATTGCTGCTAAATAACCAAACAGTACTGCATAATTAACGAAACCAAAATCATGTAATTGCATTTTTTAGTCCTGCCATATGTAAGGTAGTAGGTAAAATGTACGACAGTTTTTTTATTGTTCTCTAGCCCAGAGAGCTGCGCCCCAAAGCCCTGCATTATGATGATAGTGGGCTGGTAAAACCGGTACTTGTAGCGCAGAAGGTTGCTGTGCAATAGTTGTTTGAATCAGTTCAATATAGCCATTAGCTAACCCAACACTACCGCCAAGAACAACGCAGTCGGCATCTGTTATTGCTTTAATATCTACAATTAAATTAGCGATGGTATTTGCTGAACGTTGAATAATTTCTTTTGCTTGTTTATTTCCCTGGTGATAGGCAGTAAAAATAGCTTTGGCATCATGACCAGCAAGTTCATCGATAGCTTGTGAAGCGATTGCACGACCAGAAGCGATGGCTTCAACACACCCATAACGCCCACACCCACAAATAGGTCCGTAGGGGTCTGCAATGGTATGGCCTAGGTGGCCTGCAACACCTCGCTTTCCGAGTTGAAGTTTCCCTTGTTGAATAAGCCCACCACCAACACCGGTTGATACGGTAATAAATGCCATATCGGAGATGGTTTCATGACGATAATGATATTCAGCCCATGCAGCAGCTTGAGCATCATTTAGTATCCAGCAGGGTAAACCAGTTAATGTGGAAAGTGTTTGTTTCAAATGAAAATCTTTTAAGCCACCTAAATTAGCAGGATTCAATGCGGTCAATATACCGCCACAAATGATCCCTGTTGAAGCTACAGCAACAGCATCAGCATGCGCTTTAAGTGGTGAGGTTATGAGCTTTAATGCTTCATATAGTTGTCGTGGTGAAGTGCTAGCAGGAGTCGTTATTTGAGTATGTTGTGTGAGTTGGTTATTTGGGTTAATTAATGCAGCCGAAATTTTTGTTCCTCCAATATCAATCGATAATATATTCATTTCACCAACTCCTGCTGTAATTTTAATGCCTGAGTAAACCAACTACAGACGTGCTCAAGGCGAGTTAATGCCGAACCGACAGTGACAGCCCAAGCCCCAGCATGCATGCCTCTCGCTGCAATAATTGGCGTGTTATAGCGGCCTTCAGCAATGACACGGCAGCCGTTTTCAGCTAAGGCTGTGACTAGCTGTAAGTCAGGTAATTTGGGAGGTTCTCCGCCAGTGTAGCCTGACATAGTTGAACCGATAAATTCTGTACCTAATGCATGGCAATACATCCCTTCATTGAAATTTGAGCAATCGGCCATCGCTAATTTACCTAAGTGATGTATGCGAGCGAGTAATTCATTGACAGGAACTGGTCGTAGACGGTCGGTGCCATCAAAAGCAATGATATCAGCACCTTCTAGCGCTAAGGCATCGACATCACTTAACCACGGGGTGATCCTTATAGGGCTATCCAGTAAATCACGTTTTACAATACCTATAATTGGAACATCAATAAGCGGGCGAGTGGCTTTTAGGTTTTTTATACCTTCGATTCGTACTGCGATAGCACCGGCATTTACTGCAGCTTGAGCCATTGCGGCCACAATTTCAGGCTTGTTCATTGGGCTATTATCAACAGGCTGACAAGATACAATTAGCCCACCTTTTTCTTGAATATCTTTAGTCATTTTTTCAATTAAGACCATATTGAGCTCACTTTTGTGAAATTTAACTCCGATTGATGTTATTTTATGGAGTTAAGTTTCTCAAATGAAAGAGTCGTAATCTGTGAATAAGATCAAATATTAATCCGGAATAATAAGCTCAAGATAAATAACCCAATAAATGAGAAATACATTATTTGGCTTATATTTCAATATGTTTTATGTGTTAAGGCAATACAACAACCCTTTACCATTGCGTATTTTAAATTGAAATAATACACAGTTGTATTCGGTAGGTGGCTTCTAGGTAGCGATATAACCATATAAAGATATAACGTGAGAATTGAGGTTAACAACGTAATGTATGCTCACGAATATCAATTGAAAGCGTTAAACATTGACGAAATTTTAGTTGTTTAGATAAGAAAAATAACTTCACTTATAGCTTGCGTGAAACTAGGGCTGGGGTTAAACCAACAGTTCTAGTCATCGCTTAGGTTCCTAGAATACAGCGATTTAATAGCTTAATTTTTACTCACAACACATGCTGTATTTTTGAAAGGTATAATAACCTAGCTTTATGACAAGTTTAACAGGATGTCGAACAGTTATAACATTTGAAGAAAAACCAATACTACTCATAATAGTATTGGTTTTTAATTAATTATTATATTTAACAATAATTGTTACATTTAATATGGATATTGGGTCGTCAATATAGTCAGTGAAACCTAGCTTAAAATAAAAGTTTTGCTATTCTATTCATATTCTCACTGTTATTTAATTAGAAGTTAGGAAAGTAGGATGAAATTTAAGCTTGGTAAGGTATCTATATTAAGGGCAATCATTATTATTTTTCTAATGGTGATATCATTTATTTTTGGTATATCAATGACTAAAACGATAAATTTTGACCCTATTGAACAGTCTAAAATCAATGTTGCTAACGTATTAGCATATCCAGATGCCGCTAACTTTAGGAATATGGAATATTTTTTCAGTAAAAAAACACAAAACGGGGGGCGTTTAGGCTATATCTGTGGTGAGGTTTTTATGTTTAATAATGATGATCTACCAGATGGGTTTAAACGTTTTGTTGTCAAAGTATATGAGCCACCTAAGGGGTTAATTCTTCTATCTTTTCCTATTATAGAGGGTGGTGATGATGCCTTACTATCTGAACGAATTGATGATGTCTGGAAACTATTTTGCCATGCGTAAATGCGCCATTTTACCTCTTAATTTAGGGGGTAGGAGACAGCTTATGGTTCTAAGTTCTGAGAAAAAGTCGTATCTTGTTAAATTTAGCGTCTATTTATTGTTTATCATTCAAGCAAAAATATAACAAGGCTCATTTGTAGGCTGGGGGAGAGAAACTCTCTGGAAAAGATGAGAAACCGGTATATTACAAACTAAAAATGGTTCCCTAGGATGGGATGGGTTATTGAACCAAAGAAATAGGGCGAAAATAAGCTTATAATCGTTATGAACAATCTTAAATTTGCATTATAATATCTAGATATATTTTTTATAATGGATGCAGTTTAGTGAAAAATGTTGGTAAATTTCTTGGTTTTATGGTTGTACTGCAGTATTCTTTGACTGCTGTCGTTATTTCACTATCCGCATTACTAATACAAAATTGGTTTTTTTTGTAATGTTAGAATAGGTTTATACCCTATTTATATTAAGAATATAATTTACCTGCCTATTTTTGCCCCCATTGAGGGGGAAGGTCTTAGCAAAATAGACTTAGACTTAGATATTGAATGAGTTTGCTGGGGTTCCTTCATATGAAGGATAGTGGTTTTATTAATGAGATAGTTCTAAAGTTTAGGCGATAATACATAAAAGTTAGCGATAATAAATATAGGTTTTATCTTTGTGTCTCTCATATTTGCTCATTAAATATGAATACGATATCAATAAATGCCTCTTTAAAAGAGGCATTTATTGTTTGTAATTAGCGAATTTTCATAGAGTTAATAACAGATTGTACCCCAGCAACTTTTCTTGTTGTTTCAATCGCTTTATTGACATCTGCTTGAGAGTTAACAAAACCACTGAGTTGGACTTGCCCTTTAAATGTTTCTACACTAATTTGCGTTGACTTTAAGTTTTTTTCAGCAAGTAAAGCTGATTTTACCTTTGTGGTTATGACCGTATCATCAATATAGCCGCCAGTGCCTTCACTTTTAGACGATGGTGCACAAGCTGTTAATGTAATGCCCATAAAGATAACGACCAGTATAGATGACATTGCTTTGAAGGCTTTCATATCAACTTCCCCTTATCAGTAAGTAACATCAGTTTTGCATTGGTTTTGATGTGATACAGAGTAAATGTACAACACTTTATACTTTTGTTAAAACTAAGAACACCGATAACATTGTTAAATATAATTGATGACTATAATTATGGCAAAATTTCATGAGAATTTTTTATGTTTTTGATTACAGTAAACTAATATATTAATATTTTATATTTGTTGATCAGTTTATAGTTATCAATGTCAAGGAGTAAGCTAACCATTGGAGCAGTGTTCAAAACTATGCTTAGCCTGTTTAATAGCATGTTTTTCTATATCCCTTAATGTTAAATTCATGGTATCCAACCCCTTGATATCTATTTTGAAACTATGAGTTGAGTTGTCATCCCCAATTAACGTTATGTTTAAACCAACAATTTTTGTGTTTTCTCCACAAATATTTATTTGTGTTAGGTTAAAACGCATGAGTTCACCTTTTTTATAATATAGCTTGATTATTTAATTATTACTTAAATAATCTACGTTAAGTAAACTTGTATTTCCTTAACAAAGGGTTAGATATTGTAACAAAAAGGAGGGGAGAATTAAAATAAGTACGAAAAAACAAGTTTTACACTGTATGGATAACACCATTTACGGGTGGCTGAATACCAATTTTTTGGTAACGGTTACTATTGGCTATTTTGATTATAAAGAGCATATAAACGTAAATTAGGTTTTATCGGCTGTTGCGTTACTTTTAATGGTGCAAGCAATAGAGCTTGGAAACTATCTATGCATAATATTCCTCCTTGATGATTTTTGCATTTAACGCGTTGGTAAGTTATCTAACTTACCAAGAACAATGGCATATCCGAGATATCTAATATTAAATTGCGGAGTACCTAGCTTGCTTACGCTGAGGGCGTTAGCTAAAAATAGTTACTAATTAACTAGATACAAAATGAGACTAAAGGGGGGATAAGGAGTGAAAAAAAGCCCCTGCAAGCAGGGGTATCTAATGGAAATGTAGATTTATAGTTATTGTTATAGCTGCCTATAGTTTAAATGGGCAACTACAAGATGATACCAGTGATTATGTTTTAAACCAAATTAGAGTATGTGTTTAGATAGAAAAAATTTTGGGGGGATAATTTAGGGAGATTAATGTTGCAAAAACCCGTATTGTGCTGTGCAGTCAACAATAAATGCGACAAATTGGCCGTTATTTTAATGATGATTACCGTGCTATTGTTACAATAGGTGAGTAATAGCAGAACGATTGTTAACAGGAAGGTTGTGGTTAAAATATTACATATGTCAGTATGAAAGTTAATAACTCAGACTTTGGCTTGAAATGAAAAATAAAAGACCCATAACAATTAGGGAATAGCTTTTGTCACTAAGGAAAAATAATGAATAATATGCAACTAGTAAAACAAGCATTGAATGCAGTATTGGGAGAAGATATTGGTTCAAGGCCTGTTGCTCAAAAATACTTTTCAGATGAATATATCCAAATTGTTGATGGTAAAAAAATTAATTTTAATGAGTTTATCGCGCATTTACAGGTACTGAAACAGGCAACTCAGTCTATAACTATAACCATTAAATCGATAGCGGAAGGGGAAAATTGTGTACATACCCAGCATTTAGCAAAAGCGATTAAAAAAGATGGTTCAGTTAGCGAGTTCGAAGTATTTGCCTGTTTCCAGATTGCTAATAATAAGATCATACGTTGTGAAGAATTAACAAGAATGCTAAAAGGTGCCGGTGCAGACCAAGATTTAGGCTCAAGAACTTAACATTGATTATTTAAATACAAAATAAAGCTCAGTTTAAAAACTGAGCTTTATAAATTCTATGTATGCGATTAACTAGGGTAGGTTAGTTGTAACCCTGCGCCAACTTCTTGAACAGCAGCATATTGGGCTAGGTGTATTTTTGCATTGAGGTCAGTGCAGTGGCATGGGTGAATGTGCATTAAATCTTGCTGATTAAAGTAATTTCCGGTGCATTCTAAAACTTCTTTCGAGGCTTGTTGTAGATGGAACCCTCCGATTACAGTAACTATTTTATTAATCCCTGTTACCTTTTTAGCGTACTCTGTAATATTACAAATTCCTGAGTGGGAACAGCCTGTTATCACAATCAGTCCTTCACTTGTTTTGATAGCAAGTGCAGTGTCATCAAGGACATAGTCATCAACCTCGTTGTTATCATTATCGAGGGTGGTTCCAATGGGCTCTTGCCCTTCAAAGTTATTTTCCCGAGGGATTTGCCCTAAAAACACGATATTGTTTGAAAGGTAATAAGGTTCAGTCGTTTCAATACAATCAAAATAGGCAGATAAAATATCTTTTGGAGTATTCGCTCCAATCACTTTGGACTGAAATTTTTTTTGTATAAGTGCATCAGGATGGTAAATAAGCTGTTTCGTTTGCTGTGCTTCAATATTACGGCGGTCAAAATGTTGGATTAGGTGCCCTAAGCCCCATGTATGGTCATTATGCCCATGGGAAAGTACAAGATCAGTAATATTAGCAAGGTCGATATTTAAAATGTGTGCATTATCAATAAAGATGTTGGAATAGCCAGTGTCGAATAATATTTTTTTTCCATCGGCTTCGATATGGTAACAAACGCCGGGCTCCCCGCAAAAATAACTATCGATTAAGGTATTGTTGTCGACAAGGACTGTAATTTTTATTGTCATCATTAGCTCATTGTTATTAGTTCAGAAGTCATCGGGATATGTTATATCAGATAAAAAGTAAAAAATATTCAATGACTACTAAATTGACGCTTAGAAAGTAAAGTATTAAAGAGGAGGAACTATGGATAGGTATTGTCAAGGAAATTGCCCTATAAAGAGCAATTTCCTTGATGGCTGCTATTGTAAATGGTTAAGTTTAGATTAGTCTTTTACCTCACTAACATCACTAGTTTCTAATTCTTCCCCATCTTTAGGCTCAGTATGGAAAATAGAAATAATTTCTTCCAGTAAATCAGATTGAGATTCTAAGGCTTTTAATGATGACTGTAATTCACGGGTCATTGAAGCATTAGCTTGTGTTGTACTATCTAGCTCGTTAATAGCTAAATGAATTTGGCTAACACCGTGAGTTTGTTCGTTGGAGGCGAGAGCAACGCTTTGGATCATTTCATTAATGTTCGATGTATCTTGGGCAATCGAAACGATATTGTCATTTGCATCGGCTGCTAATTGGAAACAATGATTAATTTTATCATTTGAATTATTAATCAAGAGTTTAATTTCTTTTGAAGCTTGAGTACAACTAATGGATAACTCACGCACTTCATTAGCAACCACAGCAAACCCTTTACCATGTTCACCTACTCGAGCAGCTTCAACTGCAGCATTCAAGGCTAATAAATTAGTTTGAAAGGCAATATTATCGATGGTGGAAGTGATTTTGCTAATCTCTTTAGAGAAATCGACGATATCATCCATATTTTCTACGACATCAGAAATCAGTTCATTACTTTTTTCAATTGTGACACTCGTCGCCGACATGAGCTGGCATGACTGGTTGGTATTAGCCGTATTTAATTTAAATGAGGAGTCCAGCTCTTCTACACTCGCCGCAGTTTCCACAATCGCAGCTGCTTGTTGGTCTGCACGAATGGAAAGGTCGTGATTCATTTGAGTAATATCACTCAGTTCAACTTTGATGTGGTGAGTGTTGTCATAAATATTTGTTACAATATCGACTAGCTTACTTTGCATGTTAGAAACATGCTGCTTTAATAGTTTTATTTCAAATAAGCCCCGATTATCAAAACTATGGTAGAGAATACCCTGACTTACTTTTTCAATACCATCAATAACTTGGTTTAATGGTCGAATAAAGAAAAACTGTAAAATAAACCGGATAAACAAGGTTACAAGGGTAATTATCGTCATGATGACTATTAGCCCTATGATGCTTTGTTTATACAGCTGTTCACTCGCTACAGCAATATCGTGATAGTTTGCATTTAATTGCTGATGGTAATTAATGTAGTTTTTTTCGAACGTATCTTGGAACCCTTGGGTGGGCTGATTTAAAAAATCATACGTTTTACCTTGTACTAAAAAGACCGAGAGCTCATTTAAGGCGGCATAGAGTTCTTTATAAGCCTTTTCTAATTCAGAATAAGCTTCACTATTTTTATAGAGAGAAGATGAGGAAAACGCTTTCCAGTAACTATCAGTCTCTACCATTTTTTTATGATAAAACTCAATAAGACTATCAATATCAGTATTGGATGTTTTCATCTTGTTGATGATAAGTAAATGTCGAGAACTGGCGCGGTTTAAGGTGTTTCTAGCTTGTAATAACGATTGCCATGTGTTGTTTAATTCTGTTTGTTCATTATAAATAGTATCGAGTTTAGTTAATGTGGTTTGATACTGCTTTAAAGAACTAAAGAAAAACCAGCAAGTTGAAAGCAATAGAATAATAAGAAGCCCTGAGATTAACCAAACAAGGGTAGTTGTTTTAAAACCGGATAAAGCAAATTTAGCTGAGCTAAATTTAGTTATTTTTGAAGTATCAGACATCATTAATTATTTCCTTTCATACCATCGAGTAGTATGTTTGCACACATACAAATTCCGACTTCTAAACATAACGTTGTTAACCTCGAGCATATTCAAGCAGTCCGATAGCTAAAAAGTTATATGTAGTCACGCGAAAGCATCAGGCGTAGGGACTAATTGAATGTATCGGCACCAATTCCGGATACTTTATATTCAACAATTTGACTTAGCTCATAAAATTGAATAAAAAATAAGTGTTTTTACGCATGCAGGAGGAGTGGTGTTACAAAAGGCAAATAATTTGTGCATTATTGGTAGCTAGAATGTAGTTATCATTCTTTTAATCGAAGATAATCACATTCTAAGCTTAATTTAACTTTTGAGTGTCTTATGTTGTCATTATTTTTTAAATGCATTTTAGGTGCTTTAGCGGTGCTAATTATTGCGTTATTATCTCGTAGTAAAATTTATTATATTGCTGGATTAGTTCCTTTATTTCCTACATTTGCCTTAATAGCTCATGTTATTGTGGTACAAGAACAAGGAACGGAAGCGCTAAAAAAAACAGCTTTATTTGGCTTATGGTCTCTCATCCCTTATGCAATGTACTTATTAACCGTGTATTTGTTTGCAACTAAAATGACGGCCTTGGCAAGCTTAAGTCTTGCTACGGTTGTATGGGTAATTACAGCGATAATATTAGTTTATATATGGCAACTTGCTCAGTGAATTATATTAAAAATAGCCACTAGGTTATTTAAATATATTGACATAAGGTTCCTATATTTAGTGTATTATGTGAAAAAAAGAATTCCATGATTTTAAGAGTCGCAAAATATTAAGGCTAAACTATAATGATATGCAGTGTTCTCCATAGAGCTTTAAGATAAAAATGTTATTAAGATCCTTAGTTTTACTATTAGTCGCTGGTTGTGCGTATATTGCGGGTATTATGACAGAACTCGCATTAGATCCTGAATTAGATACTGAAAGTCGAGTAAAAAGCTCTGTCGAGGATTTTCTTGCTTACCCATCAGCGGCAAATTATAAAAATGTTCAGTACTATGTATTAACAAAAAGTGATGAAGGGGACGAAACAGGTTATTACTGCGGTGAGGTTTTTGGCTTTGAGAATGAGCTACCTCATGGGTATAAAAGATTTATTATACGCTTACATAAAAATAGAGCTGGGAAGGTGATGGTATCCATTCCTTTCGTAGAAAAAACAGATGATATAATCCCCCCTGAACAATTTGAGGCAGTATGGGATAGATACTGCCATAGAGCTTAGCATCCTATTGCTCGTTAACGGTAAGTTAACGAGTTCTTATAAAGCTAATTTGTTTTGATGGCCAAAGTGGCTAAAAAAGTTGGCAAATAATTATCAATAACAAACCGTGGGTTGGGTTGCCAGTCTTCTTCAAAGCCCACAATATGAAAACCTACTTTCAGTTGCCCGCCAATTAAATCAGTTAATGAGTGACCAAAGACAAAAGCGTCTTGGTTAGCTTGTTTTTGTGCTATTTGTTCGGAGGATAAGGTGGCTAGCTCAGAAAATGGCATCTTATAGGATGGTTTAATAATACCTTGTTCATCGTAATGTTTATTTCGTTCTCCAACAAAAACTATTGGATTAAAGAAACTGGATAATAACCGGCCATTAGGTTTTAAAATGCGATAACACTCCTGCCAAACAGGTGTAACGTCCGGAATATACAGATTAGAGATGGGATGGAATATTATATCAAATGTTTCATTCGCAAAAATATCTAATGAGCGCATATCCCCTTGAACTGTTTTCAATGTTAAGTTATCTCTTTCGGCGACTTTTTGGTCTTTTTCAAGTTGCTTTTGAGATAAATCGAAAACAGTGACATCTGCCCCAGCAGCTGCTAATACAGGGGCCTGTTGCCCCCCTGCGGAGGCTAAACACAGGATCTTCTGACCATTAATATTGCCTAACCAAGTTTCATCAACGGGGCTAGGTGTAAGATGGACTTTCCATTTCCCTTGTTTAGCGTCATTAATAGTCTGTGAGTCAACAGGAGTTGACCAAGCTAATTGTAATTCTGCTTGTTTATCCCAAGCTTGTTGATTTGTAGTTATGATATCAATCATAAAGTGTACTCCAAAATACAATAATTTGTTCTAGTGTAATAGATAGACGGAAAAACTGAAACAAAAAAGTGTACCAATTAGTACAATTTAATTTCCTATTACGAGATAATAGTGCGTCCCCTGAAAGTCAAAACTGGCAACGTTATGCATACCTATTTTTAAATGTGCGGCAAGAGACCTGTGGTTAGCCGCATTGATGAAAGCCACAGGTTTTCCGGTATTGAAAGCACATATGTTGTCGTAAAGAGATTTGAGAATATTGTTTCCTCTATAATTAATATCAATACATACAGGGCCATAGAACCAATTGCCATTCATTAGCCCACTGTTTTGTTCAAGAATTAAATGGGCGATAGGGGGTAATGCGGTAGATGTGCTGGCAAAGCTAAATACAACGCCAATAATTTTTTCAGCGTCACGTGCAACAAATGTTGATAAGCTATTGGCATACATTGCACCCACTTTGGGTAATGGGTACTCCCCTAAAAGACCACCTTGCTGAGATTCGGCATTAGCTTGTAATAATATTGCAACTTCAGGGCAATCTGCTTGTGTCATTAATTCATATTTAATCTTCATTATTACCTCTAACAGGGGAAAATAGGTTTGGGCAGATGGAATAAACGCTTTGGGTGGGATAAGATTGTAATGTGATGTTATTCAACTCATAATAGCGGCCTCAAATTTCTGGCTTATTAAAATAGAATGCTAACTAAACTTTACCCCGTATTTTTACTTGTAATTTCAAATGTATTTATGATGTTTGCTTGGTATGGTCATTTGAAATTTACAACGAAGCCGTTGTATATAGTCATTTTTTTTAGTTGGTTAATTGCATTGGTAGAATATTGTTTCGCTGTACCAGCCAATCGGCTAGGGCATCAATATTATACTGCGGCTGAATTGAAAACGATGCAAGAGGTAATAACGCTCTGTGTTTTCGTTCTATTCTCAGTATTGTATTTGGGAGAAAGTTTTACGGTTAACCATGTGATTGGTTTTATTCTTATTTTTGCAGGAGCTTTTTTTATTTTTAAGGGGCCATTTTAATTAATAAAGTAATCGAAAGGCCCCATGAATCCGATAGGTGCTTAGTATTTAAACCCATCCTTTCTTATGAAATTGCTTTAATATAACAACAAATTGCAGCATTTCTTCTGGCGTTCCTAGAGTGAGCCGGTTCCACCCAATAATTGGAGGAAATTCGCGGCCAACCATCACATGAGCATCAGCCATACGTTGTTGATAAGTTTTCACATCACCGTTAACCTTATGAAAAATGAAATTGGCTTGTGAAGGCGCATATTCCAAACCTAATTCATTGAACGCTTTTTCTACTATCATGCGAGATGTGTTATTAGATTTAAGACTATGTGCGATAAATGGTTTATCTTTTAACGACGCTATAGCAGCAACAGCCCCTGCCGCATTGGTATTATCGATGGATAAAAACTCATCAACAGCAGCAATGGTCGCTGGGGAAGCGACACCATAACCAATTCTTAAGCCTGCTAAGGCGAATATTTTTGAAAATGTACGAGTGACAATTAAATTATTTTGATCTTTTTTTACTAATTCTATCGCGCTAGTAAAATTAGGGTCTTCAACATATTCTGCATAAGCTTCATCGACAATAAAAAATAAATTATCAGACTGACTATTCATCCACTTTTCGAGTTGATTGTGAGGTGTAATCATCGCAGTAGGGTTATTGGGATTGCAAATATAAACTATAGATAACCCTTCAAAATCTTTTGTGGCTTGCTCCATTTTCGCTAAGTCAAAAGCAAGCTCTGCGGTTAGCGGGATTTTCGTAACTTTCACACCCAGTGAAAGAGAGTAAAGTTCTGCATAATTAAAGGTTGGGTCCGGCGTCACTAGTTGAATTTTTATTCCACGTTGGTTGGCTCGGTTTGCTAACATTGCGACAGCAGCTTGGATAATTTCTGATGAGCCGTTACCAATACTGATGTGCTTGTCAGATAAACGGTAAAGTTCTGCAATATTAGTTAAGAGTTCAGCACGTGCGGCATCTGGATAACGAAATGCACCCGGTAGTGCGTTAATAACTGCCTCTCTAGCTTTTACTGACATGCCTAACGAATTTTCATTAAAATTAAGCAATAGTGGATGTTGTTCGTCAGGCAAAACAGGGCTATTTGTTTGTGCAATAGATTGATTTGAAAAAGCATTAATTGCAATGCTACCTGCAATCAATGAAGTTGATTTAAGAAATGAACGACGATCCATGATTATTCCCTGAAATTATTATTTTTGAATCTGTTAGGTTACTTAAAATCGTATTAAAGTAAATAATTATTTGCTTTTTTTGATTTTTTATTCACCTAGCAATTGAGGGAATGATCAGGTTTTATCTATATTGATAACGCACTTAAGTGTATAGCATTATGGCTGGCTTTTAGGGGCTCATGTTGGTAATGCAAATATAATTAATTATGTAGTTACGAATTGGCCCTCGTAGTGATAAAAATGCGGTGTGAACCACCGCAAATATTTCTAGTCGAGTTATATCAAGGGGTGGCTTGATATAAAACATTATTGGCCTTGGACTGGTGTATTGGGTGTGATTTCAATAACGGCGACTTTGACCATATATTGTTTCCCGTTTTCTCCTTTAGGGGCATCAACTGCAATTTTTTTCAGTGCTTCATCTGGCTGAGTTGTTTGGATAGCAGTTGAATATTGCATCATTCCTTGATAGCGACCGGTATTGTTAAATTGGCGAAAGTTATCACATGGTCTATTATTATATTGCTGTTGATTTTGATACCCACCACGGTGCCAAGAACCATTTCCGTAGCCATCCCCAGGGTACGCAAATGTAGAAAAACTAACAGCGATTAAACTTGCACTGATAATTAATGGTTTTAATATATTCATGGCTTATCTCCTTTGGAATATTTATTAATTATCATTCTGTCAATATATTTAATTAGTTCAATCGGATTTACTTATCTAAATGAATAAATCACTATTGTGACAATATTTTTCCATTATTTATTCACAATGAAAATATATTGTTAAAACAATTAAGTTAAAGTTAATGTTTTCATCGGGTAATTTTTGGTTTTTTTATTCTATTGTTTTTCATAGAAAAATTTTGCTAGCTTGCTGAGTGATATAATAGAGGCGACAGCAATATCTTTATTATAATCATCACATAAAACTAATAACCTATCGATTGCATCTTGTTGTTCAATTGAACATTTATAATCACCTAATGCAGTAATTGCTGCTATTTTAACATCATTGTTGTTACCGTAGGTTAAATCAACTAGATTTTTTACAATTTTTTCTTTCATAAATGACTTAGAAAATAATAAGTAGGGGTAACCAGTATAAAACTGAGAAGAAAAATATAAAATGTTTTTTTTATCAATACTAAATATAAAAATATTAATATGAAAAATATTAGTTCTGTCGATTAATTTTGGTGTATCTGAAAAGTGAGGAGTTTTTGTCATTATCTTTAAGGTTTTATCATACTTTTAACGGTATTGAGGGCAGTGAATATCAAAGGCTCAAATTGTTCACAAAAATTGATATGATGCATTTATAATATTCTCAAATGTCATAAATGAAGAAGGGTAGTACGTTGAAACGTATAAAAACAAAATTGTTGATTGTTCTGTTGTTAGCACTTGGTGTGTTTGGCTACCATTCTTATACCAGTATCGGGGATTCTGATGTTAAGAATGAGGCGCAACGTTTGGTTGAAGCGAAGCTGGGTAATGCAAGCAATATTGAGTTTAATGATGTTGAAATAATGCAAAAAGGTGAGTTTAAAGAGGGAGAAAACTACCGTGTGTGTGGGAAATATCATTTACCTTCACAAGAAAACCCTTTGCCGTTTGTCGCAAATGTTATCATCAAGGATGGGCGTTTTTCTGAACATGAACAGTTGATTATAAGTGAAACGCAGGAATTACAACTTTCAATAGAAAGATTGTGTTCTAAAAAAGAAACAGATTAACAAAAAAGAGCTCAAAGCGAAATTTGAGCTCTTTGACTTTAGCCTAGTAATTAAGACTTATTTAATAATAGCTCAGTTTGTAGTTTACAAGCTGAGATTGAATCGTTCAGTGATTTTTGAAAATCTGCTTCGTTAGCAAAATTAGATTTGTTACTGCGTATAGCATCAATGGCAGTGGCTAGGTTTTGACGAAGATCGGATTCAAGAGTTTCTAATTGCTTCAGATCTACATTCTCACTTTTCAATTTAGCAATAGTTGCTTGGGTTAATTCACTATTGGTTTTGTTAGTGCTGTATGCTTCACTTAGCGTTTGACCGGTGATTTCGCAATAATCATTGGCTAATTCGCTTATATTTAAAGGGGCATTTTCTGCCATAGCAAGGACTGGAGTCAGGCAAAAAGCCAGTAATAAACGCTTCATAATCATACCTCTATTTTGCACACGATGAATAGTAACTCTATACAGTATCAGCGAAATACTATAGCAGATTAGACCTAAAACGGGGGGTATTGATAACTTTATAGCATGATTTCATAAAAAAGAGCCAGTATAAATACTGGCCGCTATAATCAGCAAAAGCAATGTAAATGAAAATTACGTTATATACTTTAGCATATAACGATAAAAAATAAAGCGATTTACCATAATTTTAAAAAAGTTAAGGAGAAGTATGACCTTGATCAGACTTTAAACTGCGATAAGGGTAGGGGTGAGTTGAGGCTACACAAATTGAAATCAAAAAATTAACCAGCTGAACACTTTTGTTAAGGTTACAGCTGGCTATGTAATAAAAGGCTTATTGATCAATTATTGCTGTAACCAGTGCCCATGCTTTAAGACATCTTCAACAAGTTCATGCAGCACTATATGGACTTTATTATCATCGTGAAATCCATTAGTTTGGAAAGTTGTTGGCCCACTGTCGTGGGTGATCAGCAAATAACTACCAGGATATACTTCCAAAACCCGGGCTTTTAGCTCATCTGTAAAAGCTTGGTATGATTTTTCTGAGAGTTGAGATGTAGAGTCATCAGACAGCTTTATCGTAATTTCCATATGTTAACCTCTTGTCTAAAAAGCGAAATTTCAATCAGTTTATTGTTAACGCAAAGTATAATCAACTATCTTATTTAGATGATACGAATTGGTCTGGTTGTTCATTGGTTGGTTGATATGATTTATTAAATTTTGATTTTAGATTAAAAATAAATATAGCTTAACCGACTCGTTTAATTATAAGTAATCGTGTTAGCTGTTATTGTATTTAAATTCATTTCTTGCTAATAAGTTAGCGGGAGTTATTAATCTCATTAGTTATGCGATTAAAAAAAAAGCTAAAAATCAAACGTTTGATTTTCTGTAAGTCAAATAGAGGAGGGGTGTTTTATCTGTCTGTTTTAAAAGAATTTTGTTGCTATTTTCTCTAAAGAAATGAGTTCGGAATCTCCATTAATAGAAAATGAATGAATAATAAATCGAAAAAAAATTTACATTAAAGATAAAAAAATATAATTTCAAAAAACAAAAAGAAATATTTTATTTTATTTTTTGTTTTCTATTCTTTAATAATTATAAAGAGTAGATGCGTGCTAATTAGCAGCTAATTCTTCATTAGTTAATTTAATAAAAAGGAGAGCGATTTGATAGAACATATAAACACATTAACTAATTTTATTTGGGGTTATTTACTCATTTATTTACTGTTGGGAGCAGGGTTGTACTTTACTATTCGCTCAGGTTTTATCCAAATTAGGCATTTTAGGCATATGTTTGGGGTGTTAAAAAATAGTAAACAGACAGATAGTGCAGGTATTTCATCATTTCAAGCATTGTGTACCAGCCTAGCAGCCAGAGTCGGAACGGGCAATTTAACTGGGGTAGCAATCGCGCTAACCGCTGGTGGGCCAGGTGCTATTTTTTGGATGTGGGTTGTCGCATTGCTGGGGATGGCAACTTCATTTGTTGAATGTACTTTAGCTCAACTATATAAAACTAAAGATGACCAAGGTAATTACCGTGGGGGGCCTTCTTATTACATGCAAAAAGGGCTAAATCAGCGTTGGATGGGGGTATTGTTTTCAATTTTCCTCATTATTGCATTTGGTTTAGTTTTTAATGCAGTCCAAGCCAATTCTATTGCACAAGCAACGGCTGTTGCTTTCGATTTTAATCCTGTTTATGTCGGAATTGGTTTAGTTTTATTAAGCGGCGTTATTATTTTTGGTGGGTTAAAATCTATTGCTAAGGTCGCTGAATTAGTTGTTCCTGTTATGGCTACAGCTTATTTATTATTGGCATTTTGGGTTGTGGGGCACCACATAGAGCGGTTACCTGAAGTATTTATGTTGATTATTAGTAATGCATTTGGTCTACAAGAGGCGGCTGGTGGGGCGATTGGGTATGGTGTTGCTCAGGCTATGACTCAAGGTATTCAACGTGGGTTATTTTCGAATGAGGCAGGGATGGGGTCAGCACCAAATGCAGCTGCATCGGCGTCACCTTATCCCCCTCATCCTGCTTCGCAGGGCTATGTACAGATGCTCGGTGTTTTCATGGATACGATAGTGATTTGCAGCGCGACTGCGATTATTATCCTTTCTTCAGGGGTTCTCGATGGTGGTGTCGAAAAAATTAATGGCATCGAATTGACACAGTTAGCGCTGTCTTCAGCAGTCGGGAGTTGGGGAAGCACATTTATCGCGATTGCTATCTTCTTTTTCGCCTTTACTTCGATAATTGCAAATTATGCTTATGCAGAAAGTAACATGATTTTTCTAGAGAATAACCATACGGCTGGTTTGTTTATTTTCCGTTTGGCGGCATTGGGGATGGTGATGTTTGGTGCTCTTGCAGAAATGCCATTTATTTGGAAATTAGCCGATTTGTCAATGGGGCTGATGGCAATCACAAATTTGATCGCTATTCTTTTGTTATCGGGTATCGCATTTAAATTAGCAAAAGATTATAAGCAGCAATTAGCGGCGGGGAAAATACCCACTTTTGACATTAATCAGCACCCTGAGTTGAAAAAACAATTTGAAGAAGGAATTTGGGAAAAAGAACAGGTTGATAAATGGGTTGAAAAAGAATCTTCGCGTTAGTGGTTAAAGCTTCATTATGAAATTCTTAGGTGAGAAACCTAAGAATTTTTTTATGTACGATTAGAACGTAATACCAGTAAAAGATCTTGCATTATAATTCTTTGAGCTATAAGGTTTTTTAAAATATTAAGCGCCACCATTTTTGGTATAAAACATTTTTAGAACTAAATAGCTGGGAATATTATGAAGTTAAATCAGTATGCTGCAACGTTTTACGGGGTCATTTCTATCTTATTATGGAGTACGATGGTTGGGCTGATCCGCAGTGTAAGTGAAAACTTTGGTCCTGTTGGTGGTGTTGCACTCGTTTATACGATTGGCTCAATAGTGTTAGTTCTTGTAATGGGGGTACCAAAAATAAAGC
Source organism: Providencia sp. AGC89 (assembly GCF_053543535.1). NCBI lineage: Bacteria > Pseudomonadati > Pseudomonadota > Gammaproteobacteria > Enterobacterales > Morganellaceae > Providencia > Providencia sp. AGC89. Next base: position 202,792 of record NZ_JBIXLP010000060.1, on the reverse strand, counting down.
AGTACCCTAAACGCTACTTATTTTGGGGAACGATACTATTTGTATGCTATGAGCTTTGTTTTGTTTTAGCGTTGGGGTTAGCAAACAGTCGACAACAAGCGATTGAGCTGGGTATGGTGAATTATTTATGGCCAAGTTTAACAATTGCTCTCGCAGTTTTTTTTAATCGGCAACGTTTCACTCTATTATTAGCGATTGGGCTAATTTTAGCCTGTATGGGGCTTGTTTGGGTTATTTCAGGGGACCAACCGCTTTCAATTAATGCTGTTCTTGCAAATATTCAAAGTAACCCCCTTTGTTACTTTTTAGCCTTTAGCGGGGCGATTATTTGGTCTTTTTATAGTAATGTGACTAAGCGCATTTCGGGGGGCAATAATGGCATGGTGCTATTTTTCATTTTGACCTCAATCGGCTTATGGGTGCTTTATTTTTTTAGCTCACCAACACCATTTATTATTACTAGCCAAAGTATTTCGCTTTTAGTCGTTGCCGCTATTGCAACAGGGGGAGCTAATGCCTTGTGGACACTGGCTGTGATTAAAGGCAATGTGGCATTTTTAGGAACACTTTCTTACTTTACTCCTGTTATTTCAACAGCTTTCGCTTCAGTATTATTGAGTACTGCATTGACATTCAGTTTTTGGCAGGGTGTTTTTATGGTCACAGTTGGTTCGATTGTCTGTTTTTGGGCGACCCGACAAAAGCGCGTATAGGAGCAGTAGCCCGCAGCGCTTGCGACGTGCGAGCGCTGGTAAAGCGAATGAATTCTAAGCTAGTTAGACATTAATAAACTTATTAATGGCGATAGCAACACCGTCTTCATCATTTGTATTTGTGACAAATTTTGCCATTTTCTGGATAGGCTCTAAAGCATTAGCCATCGCAACTGAAACACTTGCATATTGTAGCATTTGGATATCATTATTTTGATCGCCAATACTCATCACTTTGTCGGGTGTGATTCCTAATTTTTCGCAAATACATTGTAAGGCGGCACCTTTACTTGAGGTTTTTGTCGATATTTCAAGAAAGTAAGGGCTGGTTCGGATTAATGAATAACTATCAAACACATTCTCAGGGATATAGCTAATGCCGACTTCCAGTTTTTCTGGGTGGTCGATGATCATAAACTTGGTAAAAGCGAGCGAGTTATCCATCTCATTAACAGGGCTATATATCAGCGGTGTGTTGGTTAAATAAGCATCGGCAACAGTGTAATGGCTAATATGACGGTTTGTGGTAAACATACAGTTATCTGCGAGGGCATGCATGTGAACGCCGATATTTCTAGCCAGCTCTTCAAAATATTGGAAGTCATCAAAATCTAGCAGGTTTTCAATGAGGTGGCTGCCATCATTTGCTTGATGGATAACACTACCATTATTACTTATACAATAATTGTCAGAGCTATTTAAACCTAATTCTTTTAAGTATGGGAATATGCCAGAGAAAGGGCGGCCTGATGCTAAGACAATATGAACACCCTTTTGTTGTGCTTGCTTGATAGCGTCTTTTACTGCGGGAGATATTTGGTGCTGGGAATTAAGTAACGTGCCATCTAAATCAATGGCGACCAGTTTGATTGACATCCAATGCCTCCTAAAATTAGTACTTTTCTCCCAGTACCTTACTCCAATTATTTAGAATGTAAATTACCTAACTCGATGTAACAGGTGTGATCAAGAGTATAAGACCGCAAGAAGATACTGGCGAACAGAACACAAGATAATGTGACTGTTCAGAAAACCGATTGAAATGACAATGTTTTATGGCATTAAAACTAAAAATAGTAATAAGCTTTTAATTAATGCGATAAAAACATACTCACTCATAATCACCAGTTAAGTGCAACGGTTGTTTGACATCAAGCTGAATTTGTTCATTTTGCCTGAAATCAAACGGCGTAATGCCATACTCTTTACGGAACATGTACGTAAAATGGGATTGTGAACCAAAACCGAAATCCAAAGCGATATCGAAGATTGATTGGTTGCTGTTACGCAGTAAGTTAACCGCACCAGCAAGGCGGCGTTGGCGTATGTATTTACCTAGTGAAATCCCGGTGACTTCTTTGAAAATTTTTTGCATATGCCAAAGTGAATAGCCAGAGTAAGCCGCGAGTTCTTCTAAGTGGATCACGCGTCCTAAGTGTTCTTCTATCCATTTACTCAAAGCATAAACAAGAGCTAAGTGGTTATCTTGTGGCATCTTATATTATTTCTAGTTTTACGGTAGCAGAAGTATACACAACTTCATTTCACCATGACAAAGGCTGCTTGTGCGGTATTTCTCATTTTTTGGGCAAAAAAAGCACAATCAGAATAAGTTAACGGGCAATAGTACTTAAAATGAGCAAGATTTTTGTAAAAACAGGTTAATTGCTTATTTTCCTCAAATTTGTGACCGCAAATTAGAGTAGTATTCATTCTGCGAATGTATTGCAGCTAATGTAATTAGCACAGTCAATGATAAAGCGACCGCGCCTTACCATTGTAATCATTTGAAAAATAAAATCATCATTGATATTTGAAGGAATGTTAGGTGTTTGGTCGTAAAATATTTATTGCTATTATCGTCATCTTAAGTTGCCTTTTTCTCTATCTTTTAGCGATGGACAGCCTTTGCGATCAAGGAGGAGAAAACTTTATTTTTGGTATTTGCGGTGTAACTGACTTGTTACCATTTTGAATTTGCTTTTTAATGCACAATACTTGATATTGAGTCGGGATAATTTTCTGCCAGTATCGTTATGTAATACGATGAAAAATAAAAACAACTAATAACACCTCCTGATGGGCTGTATTAATGTGAAACAGAGCCAGAAGAATGTAGTGTTAATAAGAAAATTCAAATAAACTTGTACGATTATCATAATTTTGGACGATAAAAAGCAAGTAATAGGACGAAAGGGTAAAGTTATGGCGCAACAGCAACAGACGCTAAAGCGGGGATTAAAAAATAGGCATATCCAGTTGATTGCTTTGGGGGGCGCTGTTGGTACAGGGTTATTCCTCGGGATTGCAACAACAATTCAAATGGCAGGGCCATCTGTTTTACTTGGTTATGCATTATGTGGGTTTATTGCTTTTCTCATTATGCGTCAGTTGGGCGAAATGATAGTTCAGGAGCCTGTGGCAGGTTCATTTAGTCATTTCGCATTTAAATATTGGGGCGGTTTTGCAGGTTTTCTGTCTGGGTGGAATTATTGGGTGATGTTTATCCTCGTTGGGATGACTGAACTGACTGCCGCAGGGAAATATATGCAACATTGGTGGCCTGAATTACCTATTTGGGTGTCAGCCGCGGTATTTTTTATCGCAGTAAATGCCATCAATTTAGTGAATGTGCGTTCTTATGGTGAAACAGAGTTCTGGTTTGCGTTAATTAAAGTTATTGCTGTTATTGCCATGATCATCTTTGGTTGTTATTTATTATTAAGCGGTCATGGTGGGCCACAGGCGAAAGTCAGTAACTTGTGGGAGTACGGTGGTTTCTTCGCGAATGGCTTTAATGGGCTAATTATGGCTCTTGCGATTATCATGTTTTCGTTTGGTGGCTTGGAATTGGTGGGTATTACGGCTGCTGAAGCAGAAAACCCAGATAAAAGTATTCCCAAAGCGATCAATCAAGTGGTTTACCGTATATTGATTTTCTATATTGGGTCATTAGCGGTGTTGTTAGCGTTATACCCTTGGGTTGACCTTGACGGAAAGACTAGCCCATTTGTGTTAATTTTCCACGAGTTAGGTGATTTACTGGTCGCAAACTCGTTGAATGTCGTTATTTTAATAGCTGCACTCTCCGTGTATAACAGTGGAGCATATGCGACTAGCCGTATGTTGTATGGCTTAGCGCAGCAAAACAATGCGCCAAAATTCCTTTCAAAAGTGAATAAGGGTGGTGTCCCTGTTATGGCTCTACTTGTTTCTGGTATTGCAACTTCAGGTGGGATCTTAATTAACTTTCTGATGGAAGGTAAGGCTTTCGAATTATTGATGTCTCTGGTGGTAACCACATTGGTTCTTAATTGGATTATGATTTGTGTGTCAAACTTGAAGTTTAGAGCTGCAATGAATAAACAGGGCATTGAAACGAAGTTCAAAAGTATTTGGTATCCATTTGGTAATTACCTGTGCCTAGCCTTTTTGCTATTGATTCTAGGGATTATTTTGACGATGGATGGCTTACGTATTTCGGTATTAATTATTCCGTTGTGGATAGCCGTTCTATGGGTCGGTTACCAATTCTCTGGGGCTAAAAAGCAGGGGCTTGCTAAAAAACAACAAACAGAGCAAGCTTAGTTAATTGATTTATATATAAATGGCCGGCAGATAAAAATCTCCGGCCATTTTTTATGGTATCTCATCAGGTCACTAAAAAGGGTTAATTACCATTGCCAACGTAACCAAGCAAATAAGACGTTCCCGTTATTATAGGTCCCTGGGATATAAGTAGCTTGCAGTGAGAGCTTGTCATATTCCACTGACACTAAGGGAAGTGGCGCTGGGATGGGAATATAAAACATGTCCCGACGCGCCGTGACACTCAAGGTAAAACCAGCCCCCATGCGAAAACCATCTATGTCTCCAGGAACCCACATTTTTTGAAATGCATATCCAGCAATCGGTTCCCAGTCATTATGTGAATCTTTGAATGCCATTGCGTAGAGAGCATGCCAATCATTATCCTCATCATAACGATACTTACCCAGACCAAACCCCCAAGGCCTTTCGTTGTATTCGTCTGTTTTCTTTTTGTCATACATTGCACGGTTATGCCACGTGACGGCAGGAACATAGAGTTCATATTTATCGGAGTCCCATGTGTTACTCACGTTGTTGGTAAACTTGTTCCATAAGTTTGTTGATTGACCGTCGGCAATCGCGGGCGATGGTATGCTGATTGCAGCGCCTATAACGAATGATGCGCTTACCATAAATTGTATATTTTTATAAACTCTCATTGTAAATCCAGTTTTGTATCGCAGATATAATAATGACAATTAGCTCGCTAATAATCATAAAACTAGCATTATTATAATAATTTTGAGCCTAATTATTTTAATTAAGATATACGCAATATCATAGTATTTATTGCCTTGTTAAGGGGAATAACTCAATAGCCATATCAAAACGGTTTAATTTTGAAGGTCCAAAACCATAGCTATTTAACATTAAGTATAATTCTAGCTTATAAAACAACCATTCCAAGAGTCCAATTTTCCTAAAAAACGCATCAATACTAAGTATAGATATTCTATTGACGAAGTATCAAGTGATAGAAGTGGTAGAAAACGGGATAAAAAATGCAGGAGACACCCGTAATGCGAGTGAGTAACAACTTGTAATCTCAAGAAAATAAGTGAATACAGCTAATAATGTAGATGGCGTAGACATTTATAGAAAAAACGATGTAAACAAATCAAAAAAGCATGATGAATGTCAAATAATCAGTAGGCGCAATGGGATGAAATGGAAGTTATAAATAGGAAATACAAACTGCCAAATAGGTGAATGATGATAGGGCTGATTTTCCTTTGATTTTTCAGATGATGAGTCTCATAAAATAGTAATTTTTAACCATTTTAGTGGTAATCATTTCTGGAACGTAGCAGGGAAAACCATCAGTGCCTTAAATAATGAGGACCATCACTATGATGAAGCGCCAGAAACAACTTACTGAATATCAAGCCAAATGTTTGGCGATTACGACAGATAAAATATTATCACCTAAACAAAAATCGAATTTTTTAGCGATAGAAGCGGATAGCCATATTCCTTACCTAGCAACCAGCCAAGCCTTAGCTGATGCATTAGAAAATGGTGTGATTTGCGATATGTATGAAGGGAATGCGCCGTATAAACCTCGCTATGTATTACCTGATTACGCTAAGTACCTTAAGCAAGGTTCCGATTATTTAGAGCTTCCTCCTGCTGCGGATTTTGATGATGCATTAAACCACTTGATGATTGTGTATCATCACGTCCCGTCGGTAACAAATTTTCCTGTATTTCTTGGGTATTTAGACCAACTATTGATGCCTTATGTTGGCGAGCTTACTGAGGAACAGCTGTATCCAAAATTAAAACGATTTTGGATACAGCTAGACCGGACTTTGCCGGATGCGTTTATGCATGCGAATATTGGCCCAGATGACAACCTAATTTGTCGTTTGATTCTACGTATTGACGCAGAGTTAAAACAAGTTGCACCGAACTTAACATTTGTGTACCACCCGCAGCGCACCCCTGAACCACTTTTCCTTCAAGTAATTGAAAATATTTGTGAATGTAGTAAGCCACATATTGCGAATGATATTATTCATAGTGCGGCATTTGATGGCCTAGGTTATGGTATTGTCAGTTGTTATAACTCACTACCGATAGCGGGTGGTGGTAGCACTTTAGTACGGCTAAATTTACGGGAAGTTGCATTACGTAGCCAAAATGCGGCAGATTTTTTAACTGTCCAGTTGAAAAAGTACTGTGAATTGCAAATGGAGTTAATCGAAACGCGTAGTGCATTTTTATTTGAAGGATCTAATTTCTTCCAAACCAGTTTTCTTGTGCATGAAGGGTTAATTGAGCCGCAGCGTTTTACCCCGATGTTTGGGATTTATGGATTAGCAGAAGCCGTTAATATTTTGATGGAAAAAGACGGTATTCAAGGGCATTACGCACCAGATTCCCCTGCATTACCGCTAGCTTATCAAATTAGTGAGCAACTGGCGGATTTCGTTGAAACGACCCCCGTAAAATATGGTTATAAAAACCGAGCAATGCTACATGCGCAATCAGGGATTAGCTCTGATACTGGAACCACACCTGGGGCGCGTATTCCATATGGGGAAGAGCCAGACCCAGTTTCACATATCCAAACGGTGGCACCTCATCACAAATACTATTTATCTGGCATCAGCGATATTTTGACTATCGATGAAACTATCAAACAAAATCCACAAGCACTATTACAACTATGCAAAGGGGCATTTAGCTGCGGAATGCGTGAATTTACCGCAAACGTAGCAAGTAATGATTTAGTCCGTGTCACCGGGTACATGGTGCGTTTATCTGATATTGAAAAGTATAAAACGGAAGGCTCTAGAAGTAATACAACGTGGTTAGGGGAAGAAGCGACTAAGAATTGTAATATTACCGCCCGTCAGCAACGAGTGATTAGCCATGAGCAATCGATGCGCTATACTGAATAAGGTTATTCCTTTTTCTTGCGTGGATGGCCCCGGTAATCGGCAAGTCATATTTTTGCAAGGGTGTAATTTACGGTGCTTAAACTGCCATAACCCCTATACCATGGCTATTTGTGATCACTGTGGGGACTGCGTTGTAACTTGCCCCCACGGTGCTTTATCACTCATTGATGGTCAAGTCGTTTGGGATAACGTAGCTTGCCAGCTTTGCGATACGTGTTTGCAGACTTGCAGTAAAAACGCGAGCCCAATGACCACGGTTCTTAGTGTTCATGATGCTATAAATAGCCTATCGAGAAATGTTGCCTTCCTCAATGGGGTCACGGTCAGTGGCGGGGAGGCGACCACTCAGTTGCCTTTTATTATTGATTTGTTTAAAACCATTAAAAACTCACCTGAACTGAATCATTTAACCTGCTTTATTGACAGTAATGGGCATCTTGCTTCTACAGGCTGGCGCAAAGTTATCGAATATACGGATGGTGTAATGATAGACCTGAAAGCATGGAGTGATGAATGTGCATTGCGGTTAACGGGTAGAGATAACCAACGGGTATTTCAAAGTATTCAATTGCTGGCTGAAGCGAATAAATTGTATGAATTGCGCCTATTATTTATTCCGCAGCAAACAGATTATTTACATCATATTGATGAATTAGCGAATTTTTTAACTAGGCTTCCTACGGATACACGGGTAAAAATTAATGCATTTCAGCAACATGGTGTAAAAAATGAAGCGGCTAATTGGCCGTCAGCAACCAAAGTGCAAGTAGACGATTCTGCCCAGCAACTTCAGCGCCGTGGTGTTAGGAATATTTATTTACCTAACGTATATTTATAAGATGAATTAATCCTTTTTATGTGAGATATACCTTTTTTAAATCTAAGTCATTCAATTTCACACACTAATTGCTGGTATTTGTTAAATGATATGAGACAATCATGGCAATTTATTGTCTGGTTTTAAGCACATTTCCAGTAACTGATAACGGCTAATAGATTTCTAGCGTGAATGTGATTGTTGCATTCATACGCTTTCACATAAAAAGGAGGGCACTCATGAGGATCAACGCATTAACCATCGCTGGGACAGACCCATCTGGTGGGGCAGGTATTCAAGCCGATTTAAAAACCTTCTCAGCATTAGAGGCCTACGGTACCAGTGTGATGACGGCATTAGTGGCTCAGAATACGAAAGGCGTCCAATCAGTACAGGATTTGCCTGCTGAGTTTGTTGCTGCGCAGTTAGAGTCTGTACTTAGTGATGTCCGGATCGATAGCGCTAAGATTGGTATGTTGTTTAATCAACGTAACATCACCGTAGTGGCTGAGGCTCTGAAACAGTATAATATTCCATATGTTGTTTTGGATACTGTAATGGTAGCCAAAAGTGGCGATCCATTACTGCTACCTGATGCGGTTGACTCACTGAGGCAACAGTTAATTCCGTTAGTTTCACTCATCACACCAAATTTGCCAGAAGCGGCTGTATTGCTCGATGAAAAAATAGCGCAAAATGAAAGCCAAATGCTAGCTCAAGGTTATAAGTTACTTCAAAAAGGTTGCCAAGCGGTATTAATGAAAGGCGGGCATTTAAGCGATGCAGAAAGCCCTGACTGGTTGATTACCCCAGAAGGTGAGTGGCGGTTTACTTCTGTTCGTGTTAACACGAAAAATACCCATGGTACTGGGTGTACATTGTCCGCCGCATTAGCTGCATTACGACCTCGTTATGCAGATTGGCAGACGACTGTCACAGAAGCAAAGGCCTATTTGCAGGCCGCGTTAGAAAAAGCGGATAGTTTGGAAGTTGGAACAGGGATCGGCCCTGTACACCATTTCCATGCATGGTGGTGATTGCTAAGCCCTTCTTCAAGGGCTAATTCATTGTATTAAGCTAATAAGTTACATTGCGGCGGTAATCGGCATTGTATTGCACCAGCTTGTACTTTAAACGTAAATGTATCCCCTGAAAGGGGTTCACCGTCTAAGTTTAGTATCATGTCATGGGGAGAGGAAATTTTAATCCATGATAGTTTCTTTTCAATAAGATGCTCATTCTTATCGGTTGAAAATAAATTGGTGAAAAATGCGGGGATCACGTCTCTGGCAGGGATAATCAATAAATTAAGGGCACCATCGTTAATTAATGCTTGAGGGGTAAGTTGTTGCCCTCCACCAGCTTGTTTGCCATTACCAATAGCGATAACTAAAGTTTCGCCTTCCCAGCTAAAGTTGTTGCCTTCAATATGGCAAATATCCGTTTTTAGAGTGTCAGGGCGAAATAGGCCATTAATGACATAAGCCGCACCGCCTAATGCAGATTTTAGGGCTTCGGGAGTTTCTGTGGTGATCCGCGTACCAAAACCGCCTGTTGCCATGTTAAGAAAATAATACTTTTCATTAACCCGTATGATATCAATGGCGACCGACCTGCCTTTTATCGCAAGTGCTAATGCGGCCTCAACATCTAAAGGAATATTTGCGCTGGTGGCAAAGTCATTTGCCGTCCCCATGGGGAGTATACCCAAAGTAGGGCGTGTCTCTGAGGGGAATTGCATCAACGTGCTTGCAACCGCATTAATGGTGCCATCACCTCCAGCCGCGATAATGGTGTCAACACCGTTTTCTATCCCTTGGGCGATAAACTGGCGAGTGTCAGTTTTTTCCCACGGAATACGCACTTGTATTTGATGGCCTTCTTCGCGTAGGTGAGCAATTGCTTTGCGTAATTCGGGGTTATTAGATTGTTTACCATTAAGAATAAGCATAGCTGATTGATATTTACTCATAAATATTTATCCATGCGGCTAATATTTAAAATAAGTATAAAAGAGTTTTGCTTATTTTGTTACAGAAAAAGAGAGAGCAAGAGCATTATAGGAGAAAGAGAAAAAATAACAAAAAAGAAATGGCTAGCTCAAGGGAGATTGAGCCAGCCAAGGAGGTGGTTCCTAGTCTTATTTTATGACTTTCTAGTTCTTCGTTTTCGAGAGTGACTATACGATATTGAATAGCCAATTGATGTGATCTGTTGCATAAAATTGGATATTAGGTGCACTTTTTAATGAAAATGTCAATGACGAGAATGATTATCAAATGAGAAGAGCATGTAAAGTGAAATGAACAACGGTATTATTAGCAAAAAAAGCTAAGAATTTGAATAAATAACCTTCAAATTCTTAGCTTGTATATTATAGGATACTTTAGTAAACCTATCTTTATCTAACTAACCCGCAAGGTGGTTTTCTGACTGAGTTTGATGTGGGTCTCGCGTTGTCGCACCAGCAAGGTTGCGGATCAATAAACCAAAATTGACGTCGATATCTTCAGGAATTGGTAGATAAACAATATGACCATTACCCGGAGCGACTTCAACGGCGTCACCTTTGCGGTTTGTTAGTGCTTCTAAGGTAAAGACAATATTGCCAGCAGGTGTCATTATTTCTAGGCTATCACCGACACTAAATTTATTTTTAACGTCGACTTCTGCTAACCCATTAACACGTTTACCGGTAAATTCACCCACAAACTGTTGGGTGTCGGAGACGGAATAGCCATATTCGTAGGTTTGATAGGCGTCATGAGTATGGCGACGTAAGAACCCTTCGGTGTAACCGCGATGTGCTAACCCTTCTAAAGTGGAGAGCAAAGTCGGGTCAAAAGGTTTACCAGCTACAGCATCATCAATCGCACGGCGATAAACTTGTGCTGTTCGAGCACAATAATAGAATGACTTAGTCCTACCTTCAATTTTAAGCGAGTGAACACCCATTTTAGTGAGGTTTTCAACATGCTCAATCGCCCGTAAGTCTTTAGAGTTCATGATATAAGTACCATGCTCATCCTCAAAGGCAGTCATGTACTCCCCAGGGCGCTTAGCTTCTTCAATCATGAAGACTTTATCGGTTGGTGCGCCAGCACCCAGCGTTGGTGCGACATTCTGGACAGGGATCGGCTCATGGATATGAACAATGTTACCGACATCGTCTTCTTTGCCTTCTTGAACTTTATATTCCCAGCGGCAAGCATTAGTGCATGTGCCTTGATTTGGGTCACGCTTATTAATATAACCAGACAACAAACAACGACCAGAATAAGCCATGCATAATGCACCGTGGACAAAAACCTCAAGCTCGATTTCAGGGACTTGCTGGCGGATTTCTGCAATTTCTTCGAGTGATAATTCACGGGATAAAATAACGCGTGTTAAGCCCATTTGTTGCCAAAATTTCACCGATGCCCAGTTAACCGCATTGGCCTGTACGGATAAATGAATATCCATTGCAGGGAAGGCTTCGCGTACCATCATGATAAGACCCGGGTCTGACATAATTAACGCATCGGGGCCCATTTCAATGACTGGGGTTAAATCACGAATAAAGGTTTTTAATTTAGCATTATGTGGGGCGATATTAACGACCACATAAAACTTCTTACCAAGGTCATGAGCTTCTTGGATACCTTTGGCTAAGTTTTCGTGATTAAACTCGTTGTTACGTACGCGTAAGCTATAACGAGGTTGTCCTGCATATACTGCATCTGCGCCATAAGCAAAGGCATAGCGCATGTTCTTCAATGAACCGGCAGGGGATAAAAGCTCTGGTGTAAACATGGTTATTCTCTATCTGATGTCAAGTCAGCACTAACTCGGGAGAGATAGTGTTTTTAAGGGATGGCGATTTTAACTCTATTTCAGTCAAAATCCAAATATCCCACAAAAATAGTATGTCTATTGGTTAGTATTCATCCCACCGATAACCAAGACCATAGATTGAACGTATAAAAGTTTTTTCGCTATCAAGAGATTCTAATTTGCGGCGTAAGTTTTTTACATGGCTATCGATAGTACGGTCAGTAACAACACGGTGATCGTCATACAAAATATCAAGTAATTGGTCGCGCGAAAAAACTGTTCCCGCATTATCAGACATAAATTTCAGTAACCTAAATTCAGCAGGAGTTAACTCAAGTAACTGGGAGCCATAACGAACTTGAAATGCATTTTCATCAATAATCAGTTTGGTTTGGTGTTGTGGCGGAACAATGTTAGGTTGGCAGCGACGTAAAATCGTTTTAACACGAGCAACGACTTCGCGTGGGCTAAATGGTTTACAAATATAGTCGTCAGCGCCAATTTCTAGCCCTAATAAACGGTCTATTTCTTCTGTTTTGGCGGTGACCATAATAATAGGGATATCACTGAATTTACGTAATTCGCGGCAAATTGAAATACCATCTAAGCCGGGTAGCATCAGGTCTAATAAAATGAGCGCGGGCTGATGTTGTTGTACGTAAGGGAGCACTTCATCACCACGCGAAAGTAACGCGGGCTGGTAATTAGCAGCTTGTAAGTAATCATAAAGGAGTTGCCCAAGTTTAGGTTCATCTTCCACTATCAATACGGTCAAATTGCTATTTTCCACCATGGTCACGACCTTTATCCTTTGATTGAATAGGTAAATTAATGGTTATTTTTACACCGCCTAATGAAGAAGGAGTGGCAGTAATTTCCCCATTATGGGCTTCAACAATATTATAGCAAATGGCAAGCCCTAAACCGGAGCCACCACTTGCGCGATTTCGTGAGCCTTCTGCACGATAAAAACGCTCAAACAAGTGCTGGCATTGTTCAGTGGTTAAGCCGGGGGCACTATCTTGCCAAACAATACAAAGTTGATGTGGGCCTTGTGTCACCTTAATGACTATTTTTCCTTGAGGGTCGGTATAACGCAGGCTATTTTCCATTAAATTATAAAACAATTGGGTTATGCGGTCTGGATCTGCAAACATAATCGCTTGTTCGCTTAATTGCTTTTCAACGGTTAATTGCCTTGTTTCTAAGCGCCAACGAGCTTGCCCAATAGCCATTTCAATCAATGGGATAATATCGGTTGATTGCTTGCGGTAAACTAACGAACCCCTGTCCGATAGGGAAAGTTGGTGCAGGTCATTGACTAACTTAATTAAAGTTTGAGTTTCATTTAGTAATGAATTAATGGTTTCAGGCGTCGCTTGGCGTACGCCATCTTGTACGGCCTCAAGTTCCCCACGAAGCACCGATAACGGTGTGCGCAATTCATGGGAAATATCCGCCATATAATCACGGCGCATTTGCTCGTTTTTTTCAAGAGTCGAAGCGAGATGGTTAAAATCTTTTGCTAATTGGCCGAGTTCATCACGACCTGTATCAGGTACTCGAGTGGTAAAATCCCCATTGGCAAGTTGGTTGGTACCTTCTAACAAGCGCTTGATAGGCTTTAAAAAGCTGCGGGCAAGAAAGATAGTGGCTATCAGTGCGACAAATAGTGATAAGCCAGCGATAACCCAACTAGTATACATTTGTTTACTATCAAACCGTCGGTCCAGTGCACTGCTAATGCCATCTTCATAACTCGCCACTAACCAGCCAACAGTATTACCGTTATTAATGATGATAGGCTCACGGAGTACCTTGTTCGGTAAGGGGGTGTCCCGACCAAAGATCAGAGTATCTTGCGTGTCATAGACCCAAAATATGGTGCGCCAACGTTGGCGCATGGGTCCACGATGCTGTTGGTGCTCAACCGATCTCAAAATGCGAAAGAATGTCCTTTCATCACTAAGGAGAAAGCGCCAGTTACCCGTTTCTTCATACTGATCAGCGAGTGCCGCAGAGACGAGTTCGAGGCGTTGTTGATCGTTTTCTTTAATATAATCAATAAAGCCATGTTGGAAACTCATACGCACACCTTGGTGCATGATCACCACTAACAACAGGCAGGTTGCAAAAATAGCCACAAAAAGTCGGGTACTTACACTATTAAGCCTGATTTTCATGATTACTCTCCACTAACTGCCGTTGGAATTGTTCTTTTACGTTGCCAATATTGTCTTAAACTATCAAAACTTAGGTATACAACGGGGGTGGTAAATAAAGTCAGTAGCTGACTCATAATGAGCCCTCCGACGATTGTGATACCAAGGGGTTGGCGCAATTCAGCACCGTCACCGCTACCTAACATCAGTGGAAGTGCACCGAAAATTGCGGCTAATGTTGTCATGAGTATTGGGCGAAAACGTAACAAACTAGCACGGAATATGGCTTCACGAGCGGTAAGTCCCGCGGTTCTTTGTGCTTGAATAGCAAAGTCGACCATGATGATGGCATTTTTCTTCACAATACCGATTAACAACATAATGCCAATTAAGGCGATTAAACTAAATGGGGTGTCAAATAATTCTAGGGCTAATAATGCACCTACACCCGCTGATGGCAGTGTTGATAAAATGGTCAGTGGGTGAATATAACTCTCATACAAAATTCCCAGAACTAAATACACCGTAACAATTGCGGCTAAAATGAGGAATAATTGTGATTTTAGCGTTTCTTGGAATATTTGTGCGGTACCCGCAAAACTCCCCCTGACTGTTGAAGGAACGCCAAGGGCGGTCATTGTTTTTTCAATTTCGACTATTGCGTCATCCAAGGTATAACCATCGGCTACGTTAAATGCAATGGTCGATGAAGCGGATAGCCCTTGGTGGTTAACACTTAATGGAGCATTGGCGGGTTGCCAACGCGCAAAGTAGGAAAGGGGGATCGCTTGTCCCTGATTATTAATCACAAACATTTTGTCGAGGGAACTGACATCTTGGGTGTATTCAGGAGCGACCTCCATCACGACTTTATATTGGTTCATTGCTTCATAAATGGTAGAAATTTGACGTTGGCCAAAGGCATTATTCAGTAAACTATTGGCCTCACGAACATCAATACCTAACTGCGCCATTAAATCCCTATCATAGGTAATGGCCATTTCAGCGCCTTTGTCTTCTTTGTCTGAGTTAACATCGGTTAATTGGGGCAAATCGCCTAATGCCTTACGGATAGCAGGCTCCCAATCGCGTAAAGCAGATAGCTCATCGGCAAGAAGGGTAAATTGGTAACTGGCATTGGCTTGTCGGCCACCGACACGGATATCTTGAACGGGCATCATAAATAAATTAGCCCCAGGCTCATTGGCGAGTTTCAATCTTAACCGGTTGATTACTTGAGCCGAGCTTTCAGTGCGTTCGCTAAGGGGTTTTAATGAAATATACATAAAACCACTGTTCACACGGCTGCCACCCGTAAAACCAGTGACATTATCGGTAGCGGGGTCATCTTTCACTTGTTGCATAAAGCGGGTCATTTTTTCTTTCATGGATTGGAAAGAAATACTTTGGTCAGCGCGGACAAAGCCCATAATGCGGCCAGTATCTTGTTCAGGGAAAAAGGTTTTTGGCACGGTAATATATAAGTAAACATTGAGCCCAATAGTCGCGAATAATACCGCTAGAACACTACGACGATGATTTAATACCCAGTTTAAAGCCACTGCGTAACTTTCTTGTAGGCGTAGTAATACTCGACCAAATCCCCGATGCTTTGCTTTGATATTACTACCGCGTTTCTTCAGCAAATAAGCGCACATCATTGGCGTCAGTGTTAAAGAGATAACCAGTGAAATCCCAATTGCGGTGGCAAGTGTAATTGCAAACTCGCGGAATAAGCGGCCGACCAAGCCGTCCATTAACAGTAGCGGAATAAAAACAGCTACCAGAGAAATACTCATAGAGACAACGGTAAATCCAACTTCGTGGACGCCTCGTATTGCGGCGATAAAGGGTTTAGTTCCATTTTCAATATGGCGAGAGATATTTTCTAACACCACAATGGCATCATCAACCACAAAACCAGTTGCCACTGTCAGTGCCATTAATGATAAGTTGTTAAGGCTAAACCCGCATAAATACATAGCAGTGAAAGTCCCGATCAGCGAAACGGGCACGGCAATCGCAGGGATCAAAGTCGCTCTACCTGAGCGTAAGAACAGCAGAACAACTAAAATAACTAAGGCAACGGCAATCAATAAAGCGCGTTCGACTTCTGCTAAAGATGCACGGATAGTCGGCGTTCTATCTTGTGCGACTTTTAAGTCAATAGCGGCGGGGATCATGTCATTGAATTCAGGCAATTCAGCGTGTATGCGGTTAACTGTCTCAATAATATTGGCACCCGCTTCACGGCGTATAACAATTAAAATAGCGGGTTTGCCATCAGCCATACCCGCCGCACGAATGTTTTCAATAGAATCTTTAACGTTAGCAACATCACTCAATTGGACGGCATTACCATCACGGTAGTGAACAATAATAGGGCGATAGTCTGCCGCTTTTTTTAGTTCATCGTTCGTCTGTACCTGATAGCGTTTTTCATCATCATTAATATACCCTTGAGGTTGACGAACATTGGCGCTGCTAATCGCAGACCGGACGGCATCTAAAGAGACACCTTGGTTAAATAAGGCGGTTGGGTTTAATTCAACACGAACAGCAGGGAGTGAACCGCCTCCAACGGATACTTCACTGACTCCTTCGATTTGTGCGATACGCTGAGCGAGGCGTGTTGAAGCAATATCATAAATTTCACCAGTGCTCATCGTTTCTGATGTCATCGTTAGGATCATAATCGGAGCATCAGATGGGTTGGATTTATAATAGCGTGGGCGACTTGGCATACCGCTGGGCAGTAGTGTTTGTGCAGCATTAATAGCAGCTTGTACTTCACGTGCTGCATTATTGATATCTTTATCTAGGTTGAACTCAAGGGTGATTGTTGTTCGCCCTAGAGCACTACTGGATGTCATTTCGCTGATCCCTGCAATACTCCCCAAAGAGCGTTCAAGGGGAGTAGCCACGGAGGATGCCATTGTTTCTGGTGAAGCCCCAGGAAGTGACGCTGTC
This sequence comes from Providencia sp. AGC89, assembly GCF_053543535.1. Lineage (NCBI taxonomy): Bacteria > Pseudomonadati > Pseudomonadota > Gammaproteobacteria > Enterobacterales > Morganellaceae > Providencia > Providencia sp. AGC89. The sequence goes on along the minus strand of NZ_JBIXLP010000060.1, from coordinate 185,817 downwards.
ACGTTTATCACAGGATAATCTACTTGGGGTAACGGGGAAACAGGTAAAAATAGAAAACTTAAAGCGCCACATAAGGTTATGGCGACGCTGATAAGTGTGGTCGCGACAGGGCGACTGACAAACAGGGCAAAAAAGCGCTTCATTATGACACCTGCGCCTTATTGGTTTGACGGCGTCGCTTAAAATAATGAGAAAGACGGTCAAACAATAAATAAATCACAGGGGTAGTAAATAGGGTTAAAATTTGGCTCATGATAAGCCCACCAACCATACTGATCCCTAAAGGCTGACGTAATTCCGCTCCGACACCCGTGCTCAGCATTAATGGCAGTGCACCTAACAAGGCAGCCATTGTGGTCATTAATATTGGGCGAAAACGCAGTAAACAAGCTTGGTAAATCGCATCATAAGGGGACATCCCTTTTTCACGTTCTGCCGCAAGGGCAAAATCAATCATCATGATAGCATTCTTTTTAACAATACCAATCAATAAGATAATACCAATAACGGCAATGACATCGAGGTCTTTTCCCGCCATCATCAGTGCGAGTAGTGCACCAACACCAGCGGTTGGTAGTGTAGATAAAATGGTAATAGGGTGAATAAAGCTTTCATACAAAATCCCTAACACGATATACATCGCAATAATAGCTGCGGCAATTAACCAAATAGTACTACTTAATGCAGCTTCAAAAGCCAATGTAGCGCCTTGGAATTGTGTGGTAATGGATTTAGGCATGGCAATCTGCGATTCGGCGTATTTGACAGCATTAACAGCGGCTTCAAGGGATGCACCCTCGGCAACGTTAAATGAGAAGGTAACCGCAGGGAACTGGTCTAGGTGATTAATCGCTAATGGGCCAGTACCTTCTTGAATATTGACTAGTGTGCTTAATGGGACCATCGCGCCATCAGTCCCTTTTAACCGAACATCGTTTAGTGCATCCATCCCCTGACGGGTTTGGGTATCATGCTCTAAAATGACGCGATATTGATTAGATTGGGTATAAATGGTCGAGATCATGCGTTGGCCAAATGCATTATATAAGGCATTGTCAATTGCAGACATAGTGATACCAAAACGGCTGGCAGTATCGCGATTAACATTAACATAAGCGACTAACCCTTTATTTTGCCAATCGCTACTGACATCGGCTAAATCAGGTTGTTGCTCTAACGCGGTTAATAGCTGAGGCACCCAAGTTGCTAATTCATCTAAAGAACCGGCTTGCAAGGTAAATTGATATTGAGTACGTGCCACTTGTGTATCAATGGTTAAGTCTTGCATGGGTTGTAAATATAAATTGATGCCAGAAATTTTGTCTGCTGATTGTTGCAATCGGTCAATAATTGCCACGACACGATCTGCTCGGTCATCTAGTGGTTTTAACGTAATCTGAATACGTGCATTATTAAGCGTTGCATTGGTGCCATCGACGCCGACATAGGTGGTGACATTATCAACGGCAGGGTCGGCTAATAGTTTAGAGACGACCTCTTGTTGTTTTTGTGCCATTGCCGCAAACGAGATAGATTGGCGGCTTTCAATTGAACCTTGGATAATTCCACTGTCTTGCAATGGGAAAAAACCTTTCGGTATCCACATATAAAGCAATACGGTCAATACCATGGTGCCCACAGCAACTGACAGGGTTAACCATTGGTGATTTAGAATACGTTTTAGCCAAATCGCATAACCGGCCACCATACGGTCAAAAAAACGCTCACAGGCTAATTCAAAACGGTTATGTTTATGTTGCGATTCAGGTTTTAATAAGCGAGCACACATCATCGGTGTTAAAGTCAGAGAAACCACCGCAGAAATTAAAATTGCGACGGCAAGGGTAATGGCAAATTCGCGGAATAGTCGACCAACAATATCCCCCATAAATAATAATGGAATTAACACAGCCACTAATGAAAAGGTGAGGGAGATAATGGTAAAACCGATTTCCCCTGCGCCTTTTAATGCCGCCACTAAGGGTTTATCCCCTTGTTCAAGGTAACGGGAAATATTTTCGATTACCACAATTGCATCATCGACGACAAACCCTGTCGCAATAGTCAGGGCCATCAGCGTGAGGTTATTGACAGAGAAACCGCAGAAATACATCACTGCGAAAGTACCAACTAAGGAAAGTGGCACCGCAATTCCTGGGATCAATGTGGCTATCCCATTGCGCAAAAACAGGTAAATTACCATTACAACAAGGGCGATTGCCAACATTAACTCAAACTGAACATCACTGACCGAGGCACGGATAGTACTGGTTCTATCCGTTAGAATATCGACATTCACTGATTTAGGTAAACTTTCAATTAACTCAGGCAATAAGGCACGGATAGTATCTGTCGTTTCAATAACGTTAGCACCGGGTTGGCGCTGTACATTAATAACAATAGCTTGTTGATTGTTAGCCCAAGCACCTAAATAGGCATTTTCAGCACCTTGTACTATGGTCGCAATATCACCAAGTCGGACAGGAGCACCATTTTGAAAAGCCACAATAAGTTTGCGGTAATCATCAAGGGATTTCATTTGGTCATTAGCAGACAAAGTGACTGCACGGGTCGGGCCATCAAAACTCCCTTTTGCAGAGTTAACATTCGCGTTATTAATTGCTAGGCGAATAGTTTCGCTATCTAAGCCTTTTGCTGCCATGGCTTGTGGGTTTAAATTTACCCGTACCGCAGGGCGTTGACCACCGGCTAGTGTCACTAAACCTACACCATTAACTTGGGAAATTTTCTGTGCAATACGTGTTTCGATAATATCTTGAACTTGTGTTAACGGCATCGCATCAGAGGTAACCGCTAAGGTTAAAACCGGTGGATCAGCTGGGTTAACCTTATTATAAATTGGTGGATAAGGCAGATCAGAAGGTAATAGGCTACTCGCTGAGTTTATCGCGGCTTGAACTTCTTGCTCCGCAACCTCTAAAGGTAAGGTGAGTTGGAACATTAACGTGATTACCGATGCACCGCCTGAACTTTGCGATGACATCTGTTTTAAGCCTGACATCTGGCCAAACTGAGTTTCCAGAGGGGCGGTGACCGCAGAGGTCATCACGTCTGGGCTGGCGCCTGGGTAGAGTGTAACGACTTGAATTGTTGGGTAATCGACTTCTGGAAGCGCCGAAACAGGTAAAAAACGATAGCCAATGATCCCTGCGAGTAAAATAGCCACCATGAATAATGTCGTGGCGACAGGGCGTAAAATAAATAAGCGAGAAGGACCACCGCCTTTTGGCATTTCAGGCTGCATTACGCTTTCTCCGCGCTATTTGGTTTATCTTTACGAGGCGTTTGGGCTTTTTTTGCAATGCTCTCAGGGTTAACGACTTCTACGGTGGTGCCATCAGTCAGTTTATCAACACCATCCGTAATCACTTTGGTATTTGCGGCTAGCCCACTTTCGATAACCACTTGCTGGCTATCTTGCATCCCAACAGTGACAGCGTGTTTACTGACTTTATTATCGTCACTTAAAACCCAGACATAATGGCCATCGTTACCCATTTGTAGTGCGGCAGTTGGGATGACCACGGCATCTTGCAAGGTTTCGACTTGCATTTTTATATTAACAAATTGATTAGGAAATAATGTTTCATCTTCATTCGTGAAGCGGGCTTTAATTTTTAATGTTCCGGTGGCGGCATCAATTTGGTTATCGGTACTTAATAATTCACCACTAGCGATCAGGGCAATATTATTTCTATCCCAAGCTTCGATTAAAACTTTTTGACCGGAAGATTGAGCTTGTTGGATAGCAGGAATATCCCCTTCTGGTAAAGCGAAGAGCACATCAGCGGGTTGCGTTTGAGTGATCACAACAATCGGAGTTGAAGTTCCTGAGGGAATAAAATTACCGACATCAACAAGTTTTAGGCCAACTCGTCCAGAAATTGGCGCTGTGATTTCACTGTAAGCTAATTGTAATTTTGCATTATCCACCGCGGCTTGATCGACTTTAATACTCCCTTGAGCTTGCAAAACGGCCGCTTTTTGGTTGTCTAATTCTTGTTGTGAAATAACGTTACTGCCAGCAAGTTTTTGATAGCGAGTCAAATCTAGCTGTGCATTGGCTAACGTTGCTTTGTCTTTAGCAAGTTGTCCTTGCGCCTGTGAAAGCTGAACTTCAAATGGACGAGGGTCTATTTGAGCCAGTAAATCACCGGCATTGACATGTTGACCTTCAGTAAAATAAAGCTGCATCAGTTGGCCTTCAACGCGGCTAGTGACGGTGACAACATTAGCGGCTTGAACTGTACCGAGCCCCGATAGAAAACGTGGTACCTCTTTTTGCTCTGCCAGTGCAAATTGGACAGGGGCGAGTACCCTAGGTGGACGTCCCATGGCGCTGCGTTGTGAGTTAGGTTTTGCCACGTTACTGGCATTAGGCGCTTCAGATTGTTGTGATTGTTGATAAAAATACCAAGAGGCTCCGGCTGCAACAAGGATAGCAACGAAAATAGTAGAACGAGTCAATGTTTTACGGCGATTTTGTTTATTCATTTTGGGTTGGTCGCTCAATACAAAAAAGGAAGCTCAGTGAGTTTTTAGAGCAAAAAACTAACTGAAAAGAGTTAGTTAGGCATATTAATAGTTTAACGTGATAGGTACAAAGAAAAATGGAGGAAATATGAATAAGTGTCAATTTATGTTTGCTTTGCTGCATATAGTGATTAATTGTTAAGCATAGAACAATTTTAGGACATTCTCCAAAAACAACAAAACCCCAAAAAAGCATTAAAAATCAATCTAATAAAACTTACAAGTTTGATCTGTAAATGAATTAATTTGTTTTATATTAATTAAAAATTAGTTTAATTAATATAAAAATAATAACGTTTGCTCACTCTTTGAAAAGAGTCTAGAAATTTAATAACTGTATATATTAAAAGGAATTAATCAATGATTTTATACGATACTTCAATTTTATCAGATATCATTTATGACACTAAAACTTTTGCAGCACAAGTTTCCGGCACAGAAGAGGTAGAAATGCTTACTTCAGAAGTGAAAGGAATATTCTCTCAGGTTCAAAATTTAAATGTATCAACACAAGTAAATAAAAATGTGGAGTCTAACCATACCGAGAATTATAAAGTTAATACTCCTGAAGTGGAAATAATAGGTTCTGAAGCACAAGAAATATTGGCTATGCTTGGTAAGGTTAATTTATTAGATATTGAAACCTCTGTACAAAGCGATGCTTTGGTTTCTGCATCAAATAGCCTTTTGCAAGATGAAGTCATCTCTGTAAATCAAGATAGTGGATTTAAATATATTCATTATGCACTTGAATTACCTATTGCAACGCTGTAGTTAGTATTAACAAAATGGTCCCTAAAATTAATGTCAAATTAAATTAGGGACCATTTAATTATTTATCTATAGGGAGAATATATGAATTTAGTTAAAATTAGAACAGAACAGTTAAAAAAAACAGTGAACCAGTATAAAAAAACAATTGATCTTGAACTGTTACATAGAAAGATAAATAGACGAATTGATATAAAATATAAACTAGATGCTCTTCAACTAAAGCTAGAGAAAAAAAGTGAAGCATTAATAGAAGAATATATCAAAACATACAATGGCTATATAGAAAAAATTACAGATGTTATACAAAAAATGTCTCAGTCTAATAAGGAGAATATGAATGGTTTTATAAAAATCATATCAAAAACACCTATGCACTTTGAGGAATATATAAACGAAACTATAAAAAATTTCGCTAATATACCTACAAAGAAGGATATATACGCTCCAAGAATGGCAAGCTATTTGGAAGATATTAAGTATAGCTATAAAAATAAAGTACAATTCGTAGAGAACACCTATAATATAAAGCATTATATAAATGATGTTATTATGATAACCCAAAAGCAACTCTGCTGCAGTGATAGTGACCATCACTTCCCAAATGAAATAGTATCAAACCCCTTTGATTTTAAAGTTGACACCCAAAAATATTATGATGATAGGGTGAAAAATATGAGTGAATATCATAGTAAGGCAGCAGTGCAATTCCCAGAAATTAAATCTTTAACATTGGAAATATTAAATACTGAACAGAATCTTAATGATAAAGAAGTTTGGCTAATTAACACGTTACTAGCAGAAAAAAAGGATATTGTAAAACTTGAGGAGGAGGGCAGCTATAGCGGTGTTGACTACTTCGGGGATGAGCTTTTCAAATATAAAATGTTGAATGATGATTTTAAAAAAGTAGAGATAGATATAATAGTGAAAATGGAAATATTAAAATATATACCGAGTGGAGCTAAGAATGATGAGCTAATGGATAAAATCCTATCGTTATCTGGAAAAAAAAGAGACCTTAAACAACAAATAGCAAAAACAGAAAAAAATATTAAAGAGTTGATTGTAAGAAATAAATTTAACTATCCCGAGATAGGGGCAATGACAGCTGAAGAATCTAAAGAATGCGAACAAATCATGGCTTCATATATAAGCGCTTTTAAGGAAGATGGTTCATCAAGTAGTAATCATTTAGAATCGAGTAGCGTTAATGCAGGTTTGATACAGGGTATTAAACTAGATCAAACTATTGGTCTAGATATATAGTAAGATGCAATAAATAGAAACGGTCTGACGCCAAGATACGTACATCAGACCGTTTGAAAGTTAACGATTTAATTACGGTGTCGTACTCGTATTTAAAACTGTTGAATGGCTTTCATTATCTTGGTTGTTTGCCGTCCAGCCTTTCCATGAAAGAGGTAAAAATGCGACCGCTACAGCTAATAGCGATACACCAGCAACATAGTATGCAGGTGCCATATGGGACTGTTGTAACCATGCCCCCGTCAGAATTGGGGTCAAACCACCAAAAATTGCATAAGCAACATTGTAAGCAAATGACAGCCCTGAATAACGGATTTCAGGTGGGAATGCACGCGTGCTGATAATAGGCGTTGTTGCAATCGCACCTACAAAGAAGCCCATTAAGCCATAGTTAAAAATTAAGCTAGTTGCTGAAATATCTGAAGATAACGATGAATAGAAATAAATCGCGGTAACAGCTAAACCACCCCAAGACAAAGTCATGGATGTCCGAGTCCCTGTTTTATCGCCTAACCATCCCCAGAAAATACAGCCTAAAGTTAAGGTCAATGTCGCAGCACAGTTGGCTTGCAATGCAACATTGCGGTCAATATTGTAGATCCCTTTTAAAACGACATCTGGGGTCATCAAAATAGTGACAACAATCGCTGTTGATAAGGACCAAGTTAGCGCGGCGGTAATCATACAAGCTTGTTTGTGTGATTTAATGACCGTTTTGACGGGTAACTCTTGAGATAATGCTTTTTTCGCGGCTAGCTCTTTAAATATGGGGGTTTCTTGTAAAAAACGGCGCAAATACACGGAGATAAAGCCAAAAATACCCCCGAGAATAAACGGTATACGCCATGCAAAGTCGTGGACTTCAGTAGTGGTATAAGAACGCTCAATAATAATGGCCACGATAGAACCAAGTAAAATACCACCTGTAATACCTGACGTTAATGTCCCAACCCCTAAGCCATAACGTTGTTTAGGGGTATGTTCGGCAATAAACACCCAAGCCCCAGGCATTTCCCCACCAATGGCAGCACCTTGCATAATACGCATCAATAATAGTAATAACGGTGCTGCTGCACCAATTGTTTCAAAGGTTGGCAGGAAACCGATTACAAAGGTAGGGAATGCCATTAAGAAAATACTTAAGGTGAACATTTTCTTACGACCAATTTTATCCCCAAAATGGGCCATAATAATCCCACCAAGTGGGCGAGCTAGGTAACCAGCAGCAAACAACCCTAAAGTAGCCATTAACGCAAGGAATTCGTTATCCCCAGGAAAAAATAGCTGAGAAATAATTTTTGCGTAAAAAACGAAAATAACAAAATCATAAAACTCAAGCGTACCCCCTAAAGAGGATAAACCTAATGTTTTATAATCTTCTTTACCCAAGGGCCGCGCCGAGGGTTGGCTGGCTGGTTGCGATGTCATAACACTTTCCTTCTAAAATACTTGAAATATCAGTATAGGATAAATTCAAGATAACAAGCAGTTGCTCAAAATAATGAGTTAATCATATTTATTGGGTGCAGATAAGAGGCATAAACGTTGGATGGGTATAACTTAGTTTAATACACAGTATCTTTTTGCATATGCTATTTATAGCAGGAAATTCTATATTTTGTAAACCTCGGCACCAAAAACAAGAATCATATTCTGGTTAGTTGCTGTTAGTTAAATTAAGTGCCCACTCTGGCAGTGAATAGCCTTATATGATGTTAATATTATGAAATTTGCAGAATATCGTATATCGAAAACAGGGTTTTATTTAGCTAATTAATATTAATTTAATAATTTCTTACGTTTTTGAATAACAAAAAATATTATAAGAGTTGCTAGGGAAATACTGTGATCCTAAATAGTCATTATTCTAACTAAACATCTTTAGCAAAAATGAACATGACTAAAGAGCCGACAGTGACTAAAAGTTAACAATTTGAAATGTATTAAAGAAAGGGATTACTAGTGATAAAGACGCATGCCCAGAAAGGTAACTGGACATGCATAGAGACAGCTAAACTAAGAAAAGGGTGGCTAAGCCTAGGAAAATAAAGAAACCGCCTGTATCTGTAATTGCAGTGATCATCACACTGGAGCCAATAGCAGGGTCTTTACCTAGTTTTATCATGATTAGCGGGATAAGCACACCCATAATCGCGGCCATTAATAAGTTTAGAACCATAGCCAGTGTCATGACTGCTCCCATCGCAATATCGCCATAGAGGAAGTAGGTAACGACACCCATTATACCTCCCCAAACAATACCATTAATAAAGGCAACGCCAAGCTCCCTGAGCATTAAGAAAGAGAAACTACCGCTTTGAATCTGGTGAAGCGCTATAGCACGGACAATCATAGTGATAGTTTGGTTACCTGTATTACCGCCAATACCAGCGACGATAGGCATTAAAGTGGCGAGGGCAACTAATTGGGAAATCGTATCTTCGAACACCCCGATAACTCGGGAAGCGACAAAGGCGGTACATAAATTGATAGCAAGCCATGTCCAACGGGTTTTGACTGCTTGGCCTACGGGAGCAAAGACATCTTCTTCAGGACTTAACCCCCCCATACGACGAATACTGTTATCATTTTCTTCGCTGATGTTATCAACGATATCTTCAACGGTGAGACGGCCCATTAACAAGCCATTGCTGTCTACGACAGCGGCGGAAATTAAGTCATAGCGTTCGAACGCGCTTGCTGCATCTTCGCCTTTTTCATCGGGTAAGAAGGTGACGGTGTCTGTTCGCATGACCTCAGCAACGATTTTATCGGGTGATTGTGTTAAAATCGTGGTTAATGGTAATTCACCTTGTAGATAATTATTGTTATCTACAACGAAAATTTTATCCGTTGCTTCTGGGATTTTGCCTCGTTGCCGTAGATAACGTTGAACCGTTTTTAATGCGACATTTGGACGGACGGTGACGAACTCAAAGTCCATCATTTGCCCAACGCTATCTTTTGCGTATTGCAAGACTTCTCGGATGCGGCTACGTAAGCTGGGTTCTAAATAGGTTAGTAATCTACGCATCGTATCGCGGGGTAAGTGTTCCGCGATATAAGCTTGCTCATCAACATGCAGGTTAGCAACTGCGCGCAGAAGTTCTCTATCTGACATATCCTTGATTAGACTGTCCCAGACAGAAACAGAGGCTTCAACTAGCACTTCACCGCGTTCGTTATTATCAACAAGGCGCCATAGTGCGAGACGCTCATCGTATGGGAGCATCTCTAAAATATCCGCGATATCAGCGGTGTGCAGGTCAAGAAGTAACTCTTTTACAGTATTGATTTTTTCACTAATTGCTTTGTCATCAATACTGACGTGTTGATCATTTTCAACAAGTGCATGGACGAACTCTTCGTCGTCTAAAAATAACGTCAGAATTTGCTGGCGGATATGCGCCAGTTTTTGTGAGTGCGGGTTTACTGTTGGTACCGCATCGATTGAGAAAGCAGGTTGTGACATTTTAATCCTTAAAGCAATAACAGCGCACAGCGCTTTATATTAATTCGCCTACGAGGGGACGAAATTTATTATCATTATTGTCGCCCATTTAAATAATATTTCAAACAGTTGAATTAAATAGGCAGTGATTTCACAGTAATCAACCAATAAAATCAGAAGAAATCACTACAATAATGGCGTAAGTTACTTGGTTTCCGCACTAATACGTAATGACCAACCAGGAACATCCTCCCAATAATCACTTTCTTTTTCTAAATCCAGGGCCATCAAGGCATTCTGCACGAGATATTCCTCTGGTAAATAGAGTGCCCAGTGGCCTTCATCTGTTTCTATTCGTAATGAAGTCGGGGTTGTTGTTGATTGGCGTTGGTTATTTAATAATATGGCAAGCCGCAAGATTTGAATTAGCGGCATAAATTGTTTTCTTTTAAACAGATTAAATTTGGGAATATCGTCATATTTTATGGCTCGACGGTGATTACGGACTAGCGTGGCTAATAATAATTGCTGCTCTTGATTAAAACCGGGTAGGTTAGTGTTTTGTAAAATATAGGCAGAATGGCGGTGCATGCCACTATGATTAATACTTAACCCGACTTCATGCAGCATAACTGCCCAAATCAAAATAGATTCTAATTGAGGATTAAGCTGTTTGGGGTTTTGCTGACCCCACTGGTAATACAGCTCTTCCATGGTTTTTAGAACGCGCTTTGCTTGTTCTCTATCAATATTATAGTGCTCGGCAAGGCTTAATGCAGTGCGTTGACGGATATCTTGGTGGCGAAAACGGCCTTCCATTTCATACAGAACCCCTTCACGTAAAGCACCATCGGATAACCGTAATTCTTTAATATCTAATGAATCAAATACAGCCAATAAAATAGCCAGTCCTGGAACGAAAACCTGCTTACGCTCGTTGGACAAGCCGGGAATGTTTAATGCGCTAAATGACTTATATTTCAACGCCATTTGTTTAATTTCAGCCAGTCGTTCTCGAGTAATAATACCGTCTTTATAGCCCAGTTCTTGTAATACACTATGTGTTGCTTTAATTGTGCCAGAAGCCCCCATTGCAACATCCCATGTGTATTTTTTAAATAAAATAGCCGTACTTTCTAATTTTAAACAGGCGCAAAGATAAGCACGATTAAAAAAATCAGGGGAAATGGTTTCGTTTGGAAAGTAAGTGCGAGCAAAACTGACGCAACCCATTCTGCGGCTTTCAATGAGTAGTGGCTCAAATTTTTCACCGATAACGATTTCCGTAGAGCCGCCCCCGATATCAAGAACAAGCTTGCGACCTTTCTCCGGCTGGGTGTGCTCAACTCCCATAAAAATTAGCCTTGCTTCTTCTTGGCCTGAAATAATTTCAATGGGATAGGGGATAATTTCTTTGGCGCGTTGCAAAAACTGCTTCACATTGGTTGCAACGCGTAATGAGTGGGTGCCAACAATACAAACATTATCAGGCGAAAAACCCTGCAAACGCTCTGCAAATAAAGCTAAACAAGAAAGCCCTCGTTCCATTGCTTCTTCACTGAGTTCGTTGGTATCACTCAGCCCATCAGCAAGGTGGACACGCTTTTTAAGGCGGGTGAGCACTTGTAATGCCCCATTGACAACACGTGCGATGACCATATGAAAACTGTTTGAGCCTAAATCTATTGCCGCAATTTCTTGTGGCCTTGGTGATGATGTTGAAGTTATTGGCATAGTATCAAGCTCTGGTATCTGGTGTTTCAAGTGATTTTAAATATTCATAAACAGCAAGTTGAGAACGTATTTTTCGCTTATTTCCGCGAGGAACATAATGATTACTCAAATCTTTGTCAACATAACGGGCTTTTACTGTATCGCTAAATTGCAATTCTAGAATATCTAAAACACGTTGTTTTAAATGAGGATCAACTAAACTCACTGCAACTTCAATACGATAGTCTATGTTACGAGTCATCCAATCCGCTGATGAAATAAACACTTTTTCGTCCCCTGCATTAGTGAAAACATAGACGCGGTCATGTTCAAGAAAGCGGTCAACGATGCTGGTGACTTGAATATTTTCGCTGTACCCCGATTGACCTGCCACTAAAGAACACATGCCACGGACTAATAAACGAATTTTAACCCCTGCATTAGAGGCATCATACAGTTTATCAGTGAGTTCTTTATCAACTAAATTATTAATTTTTAATGTAATGCCGCTTGGAAGCCCCGAAAGTGCATTGGCTATTTCTTGGTCAATTAAAGCCATTAATTTAATGCGAGTATTTTGTGGTGAGACCATTAAGTTGTCAAAGGTGACTGGGCGGTACGGGTTTTCAATAAAACTAAATACTCGGCGCACTTCATTAGTGATTTGTTCGTTAGCGGTGAGTAATGAATAGTCGGTATATAACCGAGCGGTTTTTTCATTAAAATTACCTGTCCCAATATGGGCATAGCGGATAATTTGGCCTTCTTCCATACGTGAAATGATAAATAATTTCGCATGAATTTTCAGGCCAGGGGCAGAGAAAATAACATGGACACCCGCTTCGGTTAGTCTTTTAGCCCAATGTATATTAGCGGCTTCATCGAAACGTGCTTGCAGTTCAACGACTACGGTGACCTTTTTACCGTTATGGGCGGCGTGGATCACGGAATCAATGATGCGAGAGTCTTTCGCAACACGGTAAATATTGATTTTTATCGACAATACATTAGGGTCAAAGGAAGCCTGACGCAGTAATTCTAAAGTATGCTCAAAGGTATAATAAGGGTAATACAGCAGTACATCACGTTCTCGAATAGCATCAAAGCCATTGCGGAAATTATCAAACCAGCGGTGACGTAACCTTGGTAGAGGTTTGTTCAATAAGTTTTTATTCCCTTCATTAGGGAAGTTAATAAAGTCTTTAAAGTTATGATAGCGCCCACCTGCAATGACCGAGTCGTCATTAGATAACCCCAATTTTTCACGTAACAAAGCAACCATTTCATCAGGCATATCACGTTGATACACAAAACGAACTGGCTCTGCGGTTAAACGTTGCTTTAACGTTGAAGACATAATCTCAAGCAAGCTCGATTCCATTTCTGAGGCGATGTCATATTCGGCATCACGGGTCATTTTCATCGAATAGGCGTTGAGCTCATCATAATCGAAAAAACCTTTAAAAATTTCATCGAGGGTATAACGTAAGATATTATCAATTAATATCATTGATTTACGTCTTTTCGGCTTTTCTGGTGGTAAGTTAACAAACCTTGGAACTTTATCAGATGGAATTTCTAATAAGGCGTATTGAATGTGGTTACCATTAATGATTTCTATCGCAAGATAGGTGTAATCGTCTTTCAGAAACTCGACTAAATCAGTATCTGGATTGATTAAAATGGGGGTGATGTGCTGGCGTAGGTTTTGCCGGAAATACTGACGTAACCAAATCTGCTGACGTGGGGAAATTTGCCGTTCATTGATTAAAAATATTTGGTTACGAGCCATCTCAAGTAACAAATCATTATACAGAACGTCAAACTCTTGTTCCTGTTTGGCAACTTTAGATTGGATGCGCTTTAATAAGTGACGGGCACCACTTGCTGAGCCGCGTTCTTCATTGATTAAAATCCGGCGTTTCACATCAGCAAAACGAACTTTATAAAACTCATCTAAGTTATTGGAGTAAATGCCCAAAAAACGCATACGCTCAATAAGAGGGTTACGCTTATCGGCTGCTTCTTGTAAAACGCGCTCGTTAAAAGATAGCCAGCTTAACTCTTTTTCATGATAGAGACGTTCTTGGGACATTATAACTCCGTATTAGACGCTTGTTACTTTTTAAGGCTTTGATTTCAGCCAGCTAACTAAATATGTTGTTTAATCGCTTTATCTTGAGCAACAACACTTTCTGGGTTAGCAGACTGTTGTTTCATCGCAAAATATTGATGCTGGAAAATACACATGCGGATAGCCGTGTGGTAGCGCCCATTTACGAAAAATTCGTCAATCAACTCACCTTCAGTATGAAAGCCTAGTTTATTATAAATATGGATAGCTTTGATATTTTCTTTATCAACAATTAGGTAAAGTTTATATAAATTTAATACAGAGAAAGCATAGTCCATTGCAAGCTTTGCTGCACGACTTGCGTGGCCACGACCTTGATGGCTTGGTGCAATAATAATTTGGAATTCAGAGCGACGGTGAATATAGTCAATTTCAACAAGCTCAACTAAACCCACTTTTTCGCTATCATTCTCAACAATAAAGCGCCGTTCGGATTGGTCATGAATATGTTTATCGTAAAGATCGCTTAGCTCAACAAAGGCCTCATAAGGCTCTTCAAACCAGTAACGCATAACACTGGCATTATTATCAAGTTGATGAATAAATGCTAAATCTTCACGTTCAAGTGGGCGCAACCTAAACGGATGAACTTGCCCGGTAGTCATAAAACACCTCTAAGTTAGTGAGTAAAATGTTATTTATAAAAACGTTGCGTCTAGGATAACATGGTTTTTCGATAAAATAATGACACAGCACAGACAGATCTACTCCTTGTTGAAGAATAGTTCACTTTATGCAGAGGGATTTGATTAACCGCTAAAAATAAAAGAGAAAAGGGCGGAAACTCCGCCCTTAGCTAACAATATAAATTATAGCGTTGATGATGCAATAGAATAACCATTCGGTGGTAAAATTTGGTTGTCTAATAACGCGTTACCATCGTGCATCGACAAACGGCCACTAATAAACCATTCAACAACGATTGGGTAAATGGTATGTTCTTGCGTTTTTACGCGCTCAATAAGAAGTTCTTCGGTATCACCAGTGAAAATAGGTACTTTGGCTTGTAAAATTACAGGCCCACCGTCAAGCTGTTCTGTAACAAAATGTACGGATGTACCATGTTCTTTATCGCCATTTTCCAGCGCCTTCCGATGAGTGTGTAACCCAGGGTATTTGGGCAATAAAGAAGGGTGGATATTGAGCAATTTCCCCGTAAAGTGATTAACGAAAGGTGCAGTTAAAACCCGCATAAAACCAGCTAGAACAATTAAATCTGGCTGGTATTGTTCAATATATTCTAACAGGGCGGTGTCATAAGCTTGGCGGTCGGTATATTGTGTCGCATCAAGGTAGAAGGCGGGTATCCCAGCCTTCTGTGCACGGACAAGACCATAAGCGTTGCCTTGGTTGCTCACAACCGCGGCAATTTGAGCATCAATTTCCCCTGAATGGCAGCTATCAATTAATGACTGCAAATTACTACCACTGCCTGAAATGAGAACAACAATTTTCTTCATTAGCGGATCACAACCTGCTCTTCCCCCACAGGAAGCTCACCAATAGTACCAATTTGCCAAGCTTTTTCACCAAGTTGGGTTAATAATGCTAAAGCAGCTTCAACTTCACTTGGTGGTAAGGCGACGATGATGCCCACACCGCAGTTAAAAGTGCGGTACATTTCGTGGGTACTAACATCCCCAGCTTGTTGTAGCCAGTCAAAGACAGCAGGCCATTGCCAGCTATTTCCATCAATAATTGCTTGGGTGTTATCAGGTAATACACGAGGAATATTTTCCCAGAAACCACCCCCTGTGATATGTGCGATTGCATGGATATCACGGTTAGCAATCAGTTCTAATACGTTTTTAACATAAATACGGGTTGGTTCTAATAAATGGTCAGCTAAAGGTTTACCGTCTAATTGTGTGGTTTCCGGATTAGTTTGGCTAACGTCTAAAATTTTACGTACCAAAGAATAACCATTTGAATGAGGACCACTTGAGGCTAAGGCAATTAATGCATCCCCTGCACTGACTTTGCTGCCATCGATGATCTCGGAGCGTTCGACGACACCGACACAGAAACCTGCAACGTCGTAATCTTCCCCATGGTACATGCCGGGCATTTCTGCTGTTTCGCCGCCAACTAATGCACAGCCTGATTGTTTACAGCCTTCTGCGATACCAGTGATAACGCTTGCCGCAGTGTCGACATCAAGTTTACCGGTTGCATAATAATCGAGGAAAAACAGTGGCTCAGCACCTTGAACGATTAGGTCATTGACACACATCGCAACCAAGTCAATACCAATAGTATTATGGCGTTTTAAATCCATTGCTAGACGTAATTTTGTGCCTACACCGTCAGTACCTGATACGAGTACAGGTTCACGATATTTTTGAGGCAGGGAACATAATGCGCCGAACCCCCCAAGCCCGCCCATGACTTCTGGACGGCGAGTTTCCTTTACCACACCTTTAATACGTTCAACCAAGGCGTTACCTGCATCAATATCGACACCGGCATCTTTATAGCTAAGAGAGGTTTTATCAGTCACTACGGCCCCCAAGGCAATTACATTTTGAGAAAATTAACTTCATTAGCATTATTCTAACAGGCTAGGCAAACGTTTGCGATAGCTTTATCAATGAAAATTTTTGTCATTGTCAGGGGAAAAGAAATGACAATATTCAGTAAATAAACATCAGCCAAAAGAAATGAGGTCACGGAGATGGTGATTGCTGTTTATCAAATATCAACTTAGCTGAGATAAGCTATAATATGAAAAAAATGGGTCTAATTGTTGTTGTTTTGACCAAAGTCAAGGGTAATCTAGTGGCAATCGTAGCTAAAAGAGGTATAATCCGGCGATTTTTTTGTCCGCCGACGTCTTAAATAGTAGGAGAAAACCATGAAGATCGTTGAGGTAAACCACCCTCTCGTTAAACATAAACTCGGCCTGATGCGAGATCATGATATAAGCACTAAACGCTTTCGTGAACTGGCCTCAGAGGTTGGTAGCCTACTGACTTATGAAGCAACCGCTGACCTTGAAACTGAAAAAGTGACTATCGATGGTTGGTGTGGTCCTGTAGAAATAGAACAAATTAAAGGTAAGAAAATCACTGTAGTACCAATTCTCCGTGCAGGTATTGGTATGATGAATGGTGTGTTAGACAGTATTCCAAGTGCACGTATCAGTGTGGTTGGTGTTTATCGTGATGAAGAAACACTACAACCAGTTCCCTATTTTCAAAAACTCGCCTCCAACATTGAAGAGCGTATGGCACTCGTTGTTGACCCAATGCTAGCAACGGGTGGTTCAATGATTGCGACTATCGACTTGTTAAAAAATGCAGGTTGTACGTCAATTAAGATACTTGTGCTTGTGGCTGCTCCTGAAGGTATTAAAGCTTTAGAAGCTGTACATCCTGATGTTGAATTATATACCGCTTCCATAGATGAGCGTCTTAATGAAGATGGTTATATCGTTCCGGGTCTGGGTGACGCGGGTGATAAGATATTTGGTACAAAATAATGATAAGCCGACTGAGAAGTCGGCTTTTTTTTGATTTATTCGTAGAGAACCACTGTATTTAAAGTGATAAGCCAATTCAGTAAAAAATTGCTAAAAGGGGATAAAATAAAATGACACGTCGCACCATCAGTGTTGAAGAAAGACCGCCATTACTCCAAACCATACCACTGAGCTTCCAGCATTTATTTGCTATGTTTGGCGCAACCGTTGTCGTACCGATTCTGTTTGGCGTAAACCCAGCAACAATATTATTGTTTAACGGGATAGGCACCCTGTTGTATTTATTTATCTGTAAAGGGCAAATTCCTGCTTATTTAGGGTCTAGTTTTGCTTTTATTTCGCCGGTATTGATTTTATTGCCACTCGGTTATGAATTGGCACTGGGTGGCTTTATTATTTGTGGTGTATTGTTTTGTCTTGTTGCATTGATTGTTAAAGTTGCGGGAAGGGGGTGGATTAACGTGATGTTCCCACCCGCGGCTATGGGGGCGATTGTTGCCGTTATCGGTTTAGAATTAGCTCAAACAGCAGCAAGTATGGCTGGTTTATTGCCTAAAGATGGCGCCACAGTCGATAGCAATACACTAATCATTTCCCTGACGACATTATCTGTAACTATCCTTTGTGCGGTTGTTTTTCGTGGTTTTTTATCTATCATTCCGATTCTAATTGGTTTTTTAGTTGGTTATGCACTTTCTTACTTTATGGGCATTGTCGATTTTACACCCGTAATCGAAGCACCTTGGTTTGCAATTCCAACTTTTTATACGCCACGCTTTGAATGGTTTGCTATCTTAACCATTTTGCCTGCTGCATTAGTGGTAATTGCAGAACATGTTGGCCACCTAGTTGTGACTGCAAATATTGTTGAACGGGATTTGATGAAAACACCGGGCTTACATCGTTCTATGTTTGCAAACGGTTTTTCTACTGTAATTTCTGGTTTTTTTGGTTCCACGCCGAATACGACATATGGCGAAAATATCGGTGTTATGGCCATTACTAAGGTATACAGTACTTGGGTTATTGGTGGTGCAGCGGTAATAGCGATATTACTTTCTTGCATTGGTAAGTTAGCTGCGGCGATCCAATTAGTGCCGGTACCGGTGATGGGTGGGGTATCACTCTTATTATACGGGGTAATTGGTGCATCGGGTATCCGTGTTCTAATTGATTCGAAAGTGGATTACAACAAACCGCAAAACTTGATTTTGACGTCAGTGATTTTAATTATTGGTGTCAGTGGGGCGGTGATCCATATTGGTCAAGCAGAACTTAAAGGTATGGCACTGGCTACGATTGTTGGTATTTGTATGGCATTGTTATTCCGCTTTATTACCTTTGTCCGGCCTGAGAAACAGTTTGTGACATCAGAAGTGCAAGAGCTTAATAGTCATAAAAAATAATTCACATTGTTTTCAATACGCCGCTCAAAATATTGGGCGGCAATTGGAAACCGTTCTTATTCATCTCTCCTCGTTTTTTATGGTAAACTGGGAGATGAAAATTGATTTGTACAGCCAGAGGCGCTTCTGAACACACCATCACAGCTTTCATTACCACTATATCTTCCAGATGATGAAACCTTTGCTAGCTTCTATGCCGGGGAGAATGGGGCGTTGTTGTCTGCTATTCAGTCTGCAATTATTCAACCACATGGTAGCTATATCTATTATTGGTCGCGTGAAGGTGGTGGGAAAAGCCATTTATTGCATGCTGCATGTGCTGAGCTTTCTGAACAGGGTGTTGCTGTAGGCTATGTACCACTCGATAAACGTGCATATTTTGTTCCTGAAGTATTAGATGGCATGGAACATTTATCATTGGTTTGTATCGATAACATCCAATGTATAGCGGGTGATGAAGAATGGGAAATGGCTATTTTCAATTTATATAACCGTATTTTAGAAATTGGCCGTACTTGCCTGTTAATTACGGGTGATAGACCCCCACGGCAGATTGAGTTGAAATTACCGGATTTGGCCTCTCGCCTTGATTGGGGGCAAATCTACAAGCTGCATCCACTTAGCGATGAAGATAAAATATGGGCTCTTCAATTACGTGCACGTATCCGTGGTTTTGAGCTTCCTGAAGACGTCTGCCGGTTTGTGTTAAAACGTCTTGATAGAAAAATGGGGACATTGTTCGATATTCTCAATAAACTTGACCATGCCTCGATTGTTGCACAGCGAAAACTCACCATTCCATTTGTCAAAGATATCTTAAAGCTCTAGTCAATATTATTGATTAAATCAATATATAAAACTAAAGGCGATAGACTCATGCATATCGCCTTTTAAACAATGTTTGGTAGAAAAGAAATAACTTAAGTCAAACTCAATAATATATTGAGTACGACTTTTATCACCAAACAGTTTTTATAAAATTTCAAGTACCTGCTCAGGTGGTCGGCCTAAACGTGCTTTATCGCCGTTAACCACAATAGGGCGCTCAATCAGCTTCGGGTTTTCATGCATCGCTTTAATTAGTTGATCCTGTGTTAAGCCGTTATCACTTAAATTCAATTCTTTATATAAATCTTCTTTGGTGCGCATTAACTGACGAGCATCTTTAAACCCTAACATCTTGAGCAGTTTTTTGATTTCACCCGTTGTTGGGGGTGTTTTTAAGTATTCAACCACAGTGGGAACAATGCCTTTTTGCTCTAACAGGGCTAAGGTTTCACGGCTTTTAGAGCAACGAGGGTTGTGGTAAATCTTAATCGAATCCGTCATTATATTAACTCCTTACGGTTTTGCATTTTTATCACGTAATTGCAGTTTTATCAGTGCATCGATTCGCGCATCATAGCGCTGTTGTTCATAACTGCCTAATTTGCTCTTACGGCTAGCATCAGTGAGATAATTAATCGCAGTATCATAATTTCCGCGCAGTGCCATACCTTCAGCATAAGCTGCTAACTCTTCAGTACGGTTACCTTGTTTAGCAGACGCCTCTGCCAGTAGATCCCAACCGATGGGGTCATCTGGATAATCGAAAGTGTATTTATTTAGCAAGGTTCTGGCTTCTTTATATTGATGGTCATTAATTAATGCATTCGCAAGATTAACAATAAACACCGTATTTTGAGGGGATTTCTTCAAGGCATTTTGCAAGCGCGTAACGGCTTTTGATACACGATTTTGCTCAATATCAATATCCGTCATAGTATCGATAAACCAAGGGTTATCAGGCTGTTTAGCTAATAATTCAGCCATGATTTTACCTGCATCTGCGTATTTTTTATCTTGCGACAGAATCAAGGCTTTACCATACTGCGCGGCTATTTGTTCTTGTGCAGAGCCTTTCCCATAATTTTCAATAATCTGGTCTAATGCATGTTTTTGGTCTGAACTATACATTGCCAATATACGGACTCTGGCTAACATAAAATCCAGTGAAGATGGCACGCTGACTTTAGCGTATTGATTTGAACGGTTTCGAGCATCCGCTAAGCGGCTATCTGGTAAGGGGTGCGTTAGCAAAATTTCAGGGGGTTTAGACATATAGCGTGTTTGGTCTGACATCGTTTGCATAAAATCAGCCATTGCATGGGGGTCAAAACCAGAACGCCTTAGTGTTTGTAAACCAATACGGTCAGCTTCTTGTTCATTCGCTTGTGTAAAGCTGATCATGCCTTGTTGCACACCGGCCATCGTGCTTGTCAGTGCGGCAAAACCTGCTTGCGGATTTGCCATCACTAATAATAAAGAACCAATCGTCCCCGCAATCGCAAGAGGGGTGGTACTTTTTTGATCCTCCATCATCCTGGCAAGATGCCGTTGGGTGACGTGTGAAATTTCGTGAGCCATCACCGAAGCAAGTTGGCTCTCATTTTGGCTGTAACGAAATAGCGCGGAGTGTAATACGACATTACCGCCAAAATAGGCGTAAGCATTAATATTAGGGTTATTAACGAGATAAAACTTAAACGGTGTTTTAACTGAATCGGCATTCTTTACTAACCGCATACCAAGTTTGTTAACATATTGAGTCAACAATGGGTCGTAAATGAGTGGTGTACTAGCACGGATTTGGCGTGTAATAGCATCACCCATAATAATTTCTTGGTTGATGCTCAGTGTGCCCCCAGCAGTGGTGCCAATATCAGGTAAGGTGTCTTCTATGGCACTATAAGCAGGTAAAACTGCACCGTTCATCAGTGCGGCGATCATGAAAGCCAATAATGGGTGTTTGAATTTTTTCTTCATGAAACGTGAGTATCCCATACAACATTTAAAATTTAGGGTAAGTACCGACTTTATTTCGAGTGTATATAGGGTAAGGCAGCAAATAACTCGAAAAGTTTAAAACATATGATAGCAAAAGCTATCGTTAAATCTGTTCTTCGGTATAATTTTCGATAATTTAAGAACTGTCCTTTGTGTTATTTCCCCAGGAGCTACAAATGCTGGAATTGTTTTTACAGTGGTATCGTCGGCGTTTTGCTGACCCACAAGCCGTTGCACTTTTTACACTACTGGTTTCTGGTTTTGTGATCATCTTCTTTTTCAGCAGTATACTAGCTCCGTTATTGGCAGCAATTGCTTTAGCTTATTTACTCGAGTGGCCGACGCATTTACTACAACGTGCGGGGTTATCACGCTCTTTTGCTGTGAGTATCATTTTGACCCTATTTGCGGGAATAAGTGCCATGGTGATTTTAATTATTGCCCCGACAGCTTGGCAGCAAGGTATTAATTTGATGGCCGATCTACCGAATATGGTTAACCGTTTCAATGAATTTGCACAGAAACTCCCTGAGCAATACCCTGCATTGGTTGATGTTGGCATTATTGATATGATGGCTGATAATTTACGCAGTCGCATGTCAGGTATTGCAGACTCTGTCGTAAAAGCGTCTGTGGCATCACTGATTGGCATTTTTACTTTAGCTGTTTATTTGGTTTTAGTTCCACTGATGACATTTTTCCTATTAAAAGATAAAGAACGTATTAGCCAAAGTTTTTTAAAGCTATTACCTAAAAACCGTTTATTAGTAGGTAAAGTCTGGGTAGAAATGAATGAGCAAATTACCAACTATCTACGTGGCAAGGTAACAGAAATGGTGATTGTGGGTGTCGTCACTTATTTATGTTTTGCGTATTTTGACCTGCGGTACTCAGTATTATTATCAGTGTTGGTAGGGGTTGCTGTTTTGATCCCGTATATTGGTGCGGTAGCAGCAACAATTCCTGTCGTTATTGTTGGGTTATTTCAATTTGGTATTGGTAGTGAGTTTTGGTACTTGATGCTGGCTTATTTAGTGATCCAAGGGCTGGATAGCAATGTTGTGGTGCCTTTGTTGTTTTCAGAAGCCGTCAATCTACATCCACTAGTGATTATTTTATCTGTTGTCGTTTTTGGTGGTTTATGGGGAGTGTGGGGGGTATTTTTTGCAATCCCATTGGCAACGCTTATTAAAGCGGTTATTCATGTGTGGCCTGAAGACACCAACGAATTAGTAAAATAAGTTTAGAAAATAGTGCTGTATGGCCCATACAGCACTATATAAAGACCGAAAATTAAGCGTTCGCGGTAATGTATTCGAGGACGATTTCGTGGTGATTGCTGGTTTTGAAATTGTCAAATACGTGTTCTATTTTCCCTGTTGGGTCAATGAGGAAACTGATACGATGAATGCCATCATAGGTTTTCCCCATAAATTGTTTTTCACCCCAAACCCCAAATTGCTCACATACTTGGTGCTCTTCGTCTGATAATAAAGTGAAGTTCAACATTTCTTTTTCAACGAAACGAGAAAGTTTCTCTGGTTTGTCTGTGCTAATCCCTAAAACCTCGACACCTTTCGCTTTTAGTGTGTCCATTTCATCACGCAAACCACACGCTTGAACGGTACAACCTGGAGTCATCGCTTTAGGATAAAAGTAAACTAATACGCGCTGACCTTGATAATCAGAAAGATTGATGATCTCACCATCTTGGTCAGGAAGGCTAAATTGAGGCGCCTTATCACCGGCTTTCAATGGGTTCATTACATATATCTCCGTTAACTCTGCATATTGGGGTTGTTGATAATGCTTATGTTGCCTTTAGCATTTAGCATTGTACATAGTTGTTGAAATTTGTTTTTTATAATTATGCCGTTATCGTCCAACGGGTCGTGTGCAGTAATCTGAATTTCCAGTTGAGCGGGCATATCATTATTGGCTGGTTGAGTCTTAGAAACAAGCTCTGCAATATTACATTGCGAAGTTGTGAATAAATTTGTGAATTGCTCGACAATCCGTGGTGCATCGTCGACAACCACGTTCACCGTTACTGTCGATGGGTAATAGGTTGTTTGAACACTTTGAGTTCTTTTCATGACAATCAGCAAGTCAAGTTCCGCCCCTTTAGGAGGCAATGTCGCCTCTAATAGAGTGATGGCATTCCAACTGCCGGATAACATCATAATAAACGTAAACTCCTTGCCAAACATCGCTAAACGACTATCTTCAATATTACAGTCACACTCACTAACGAGGCGAGTAATCGTGTTCACAATGCCCGGACGATCTGTTCCTAGCGCAGTAATCACAAGAAATTGCTGTTCAGTCTTAGGCAAAGTCTGTCCCTTAATGTTTTTGATTATGTCAGTTAAACACTTAATTAGAATATAGCAGTAAATACAGTTGTCATAAAACTGACGCCAGATGCAGGTAAGGAAACCATAAAAAATGGCATCTGCCAAGAGAAAGCACACACTCTTGCGAGAAATATCAGCGAATTATTACTTCTATTTAAGTTAATGTCTCTGGCATTAACAAAATTCATTAAAATCTTGCTGTTGGGTGGTTTTCTTCTTGGAAATGAAAAAGTAACATGGGGGTTCAATTATTAAGGGGGTATCGTCATGGCTAATGGAAACGCAAATTATAAAGATTTTTTAATGGGAAGCATTGTTGCAGTTATAACACCGATGGACTCAGCGGGGCGTTTAGATAAAGCCAGTCTGAAAAAACTGGTGGATTACCATGTTGAAAGCGGAACATCTGCCATTGTTTCTGTTGGTACAACAGGCGAATCAGCAACCTTAACTCACAAAGAACATGTGGATGTAGTGAAAGCCACCTTAGAACTTGCTGATGGGCGTATCC
This sequence comes from Providencia sp. AGC89, assembly GCF_053543535.1. Taxonomy (NCBI): domain Bacteria; kingdom Pseudomonadati; phylum Pseudomonadota; class Gammaproteobacteria; order Enterobacterales; family Morganellaceae; genus Providencia; species Providencia sp. AGC89. Next base: position 161,344 of record NZ_JBIXLP010000060.1, on the reverse strand, counting down.
CAATTATTGCTGGTGCAGGTGCAAATGCGACAGCAGAAGCTATCTCTTTAACCAATGAATTTGAAAATAGTGGGGTAGTTGCTTGCCTGACGGTAACACCTTATTATAATAGGCCTTCTCAGGAAGGGCTATATCAACATTTTAAAGCAATTTCAGAGAACACTAGCTTGCCACAGATTCTTTATAATGTACCATCACGGACAGGCTGCGATATGTTACCTGAAACCGTAGGGCGTTTAGCGAAATTGGCGAATATTGTCGCAATTAAAGAAGCGACAGGGAACTTAGCTAGGGTTCATCAAATCAAAGAACTGGTTGATGATGATTTTGTACTGTTAACCGGTGATGACGCGACAGCACTCGATTTCATGCAACTCGGTGGAAAGGGTGTTATTTCAGTAACTTCTAACGTTGCTGCACCGCAGATGGTAAAAATGTGTGACTTAGCGCTTGCAGGCAAATATACTGAAGCGCGCGAATTAAACAAAAAACTGATGGGGTTACATCTTCAGTTGTTTGTTGAACCAAATCCAATTCCAGCGAAATGGGGCTGTCATCGCTTAGGCTTGATTACAGATGGTACATTGCGGTTACCTATGACACCGCTAACCAGCTCAGGCCAGCAAAAAGTGGAAGAAGCCTTGAAACTCGCTGGGTTACTGTAAAATTTAGGGAATTTTAATGGCAACATTATTGCAAAAATCGAAGGTTATGAAGGTTGCTGGCCTGTCACTTGTCGTGTTACTGGCAGCCTGCTCCAGCGATCAGCGCTATAAACGTCAGGTCAGCGGTGATGAGGAATACCTCAATGCTGCGCCATTGAAAGTGTTAAATGTGCCACAAGGGCTTACATTACCAGAAGCAAATGGTGAGTATGATATCCCTAAAGCCACATCAACAGGCGCAGTAGGGAAAGCTTTAGATATTCGTCCCCCTGTACTGACAATTTCGCAATTAGCGGGTTCACGCACGGAAGATAGCGCGCAAGCAAGTCGTTTGTTGCTAGAAAATACACCTGAAAATAGTGCTCTTTGGTCACAAGTCACCATGATCCTAGAACAAAGAGGCATCCCAGTTTCATCGAAAGATGATGGCTCTCGCTCAATTGAAACCAATTGGGTCAAGTGGGATCGTGCTGACGAAAACGTGCCTATTGAAAGCCGCCATAAAATTACGGTTAAACCTGAAAACGGCATGATGGCATTAACAGTCACCAGTTTAGGGTTACGCCAAGGTGATGAAACTATTACTGATACTATTGAAGTTCAACGTTATAACAAATTATTGTTAAACGAATTAACTGATAATTTATATACGTTGCGTGATACTTCAAATAAAAACAGTATCCAAAGTGCCTATGGGATCATAGATGTTCAAACAGGTAGTGACGATACAGGCCTTCCTTTAGTCGTTGTCCGTGCGCCATTTGATGCGGTTTGGGAAAGGTTACCTCATGCACTAGAAAGTGTAGGCATGAAAGTTGGCGACCGTTCTCGCTCTAGTGGCTCTGTCACGGTAACTTACAAAGGCTTAAGTAGCTCAGAATGGCAAGCTCTGGGGGTTGATGACCCATCTATCCCTGAAGCGGATTATAAATTGCAGGTTGGTGACTTAAACAACCGTAGTACGCTGCAATTTATCACCACTAAAGGTGTCGCATTAACACAGAAACAAAATGATGAAATGGTCGCGGCATTAAAAGCGGCGTTTAGTAAAGTTCCAACGAATAAATAATTATATTTCATTTTGGTAAAACAAATAAAAACCGTGGCTTGCAATACAAGTCGCGGTTTTTTTATGGGAAATTTTAGCCAAATTGAGTGTGTTCAAATTGGGGAAAAGGGATGAGTTAGCTCATCATAAGTTTATAGATAGATAATCATTTTAAATATTATTGCTATCTTGCCAATATGAGATGCCATAAAACGAATGGACAAAAAATCAGTGTTTATGCTGAAGTAATCGTTTGCGTCCGCCTGAGAATTTTATTATCATAATTAGCGCTAAAATATAAAATATTGTATATCAGTGGGTTAGCATAAGCTTTTACATTGGCATATAACTAGCTGAAACAGAGTAGAAAATTAACAGTGAACCGTATTTTTAAATGGTTTTTCTTCTGTTAATTATCTTTTCTGTAAAGACAGAATGATGACAGAATTCCCATATCATTTTTTATATAGATTAATCACATCTCTGGAGTGTGTAAGATGCAAAAGAAAGCTGAGTTGTATCGTGGTAAGGCAAAAACTGTCTATACCACAGAGGATCCTGATCTGCTGGTTCTGGAATTCCGTAATGATACATCAGCACTCGATGGTGAGCGTATCGAACAATTTGATCGTAAAGGCATGGTTAATAATAAATTTAACCATTTTATTATGAGCAAATTAGAAGAGGCGGGTATTCCAACACAAATGGAGGCACTGCTTTCTGACACTGAAGCACTAGTCAAAAAACTAGATATGGTTCCAGTTGAATGTGTTATTCGTAACCGCGCAGCGGGTTCACTTGTTAAGCGCTTAGGTGTTGAAGAAGGTATGGTATTGAACCCACCTTTATTTGACTTATTCTTAAAAGATGATGCGAAGCATGACCCAATGGTCAATGAGTCTTATTGTGAAACCTTTGGTTGGGTTAGCAAAGACAATCTGGCAACAATGCGTGAACTGAGCTACAAAGCAAATGAGGTTCTGAGCAAAATTTTTGCCGATGCCGGGCTCATTTTAGTCGATTTCAAACTAGAGTTTGGTTTATATAAAGGCCAAGTGGTACTAGGGGATGAATTCTCTCCAGATGGTAGCCGTTTATGGGATAAAGCAACCCTTAATAAAATGGATAAAGACCGTTTCCGTCAAAGCCTTGGCGGCTTGATTGAGGCTTATGAAGAAGTTGCTCGTCGTATTGGTGTACCGCTAGATTAATCAATTTTCCATTATTTTAGGTATGGATCAGCCTGCTATTCAGGCTGATTTTGACGAAGAGTTATGTTACTTAAGGGACGATTGGTTCAGAAAATTGGTTACCCAAGACGATGGGGTGATATAAGGTTGTTCCAGTTGTTCCAGTTGTTCCAGTTGTTCCAGTTGTTCCAGTTGTAACTGTTGGCTAAGTGAAATCAGTGTTGGGGCCGGAAGAGACGACTCAACTTGCAGTTTAGGATGACATAATATAGATAATGGCGACCCATCAGCGATGAGCTCCCCATTTGATAAATGTAAGGTCCGCTGGAAATGGCGTGCTACAAAGTCAAGGTCATGGCTAATGGTGACCACCGTAACCCCTTTTTCACGTTGCAATGTTAGCCAATGCTCGAATCGGCGCATCCAACATGCATCGAAATCACGGCTAGGCTCATCGAGTAATAATAATTTAGGAGAGATAGCCTCTAAACAGGCAACAGCAACCATTCTTCGTTGGCCTGCATGCAAATCTAAAGGGTGTTTATCTGCAACATCAGTGAGGCCGCAAGTCTTTAGCGCATGTAATGTACGTGTTTGAATTTCAGCTTTAGCGTATTTTTGTCGCTTTAAACCAAAGGCGATTTCGTCTTTGACTCGACTATGAAAAATTTGTTTTTCAGCTTCTTGAAATAAAATACCGATCTGGTTTGCTCTATGGGGTGCAGTAATGGCACTGAGCTTTTGATTGTCGAGGTGTATATGACCGCTGGTGGGTTGCAATAAACCCGCTAAAAGTCGCAATAGTGTTGATTTCCCCGCGCCATTATCCCCCACTAAAGCTACCCATTCTCCAGAGTATATGGAGACAGATAAGCTCTTAATATTATCATGACTAGAACTTGGCCAACGGTAAGTTAGCTTATCGAGTTGCAGCATACCGCTCCTTAAATGCTTGCACCAGTTGGCTTTCATTATGGGGGATATTACCAACCCAAAGACCTTGTTTGACTAGCTCTCCCACGGCTCGCCATGCGTCTGGCATATTAATAGTTTCAAGTGCAGCAAGAAAAATATCATTCAAGCTGCCGACGGCTTGCATTTTTCCTGCTTCTAAAAATGCTTTACCAGAACTTAATAGCAAAAAAGTACTGCAAAAATGGGTTGCGGGTAATAAATTGCGCTCAAATAACATTAAACTACAACCAGTTTGTTCGGTGTATTGCTTGAGTTGAATTAAAATATGCTGTGTCGCACTAGGTGTTAACCGACTAAATGCCTCATCGAGTAGCAGTAATTTCGGTTGCATTGCTAAAGCGCTGGCTAAGACGACACGCTGAGCTTCACCACCCGATAAGGTTGAAGGGTGCCGAGTACGTAAAGGCTCACAGAAGGTTAAACGGATTGCTTGTTCAACCCGCCTATCTATCTCTTCTGGTGCTAACCCTAAATTTTCAGGCCCAAAGGCTATTTCTTGCTCGACGGTAAAAGCACAGCCTGATAGCTGTAAATGTGGGGATTGTTGAATGAGTTGCCGGCTAGTTGAAGCTTGAATTAATGAGCCTGTTGTCAATGTTCCGTGTAATACATTGGCGACACCTTCAATTTTCCCACGGATTAAATCATCATGCCAGCCCGCAAGTAGTTGGGCTAATGTACTTTTACCACTGCCATTGCCCCCGTATACACATAGCCACTGGCCTGGATCGAGATGTAAATCTATCGGCCCTAATAAAATTTGCTCTGTTCCTTGTGGAATAAAGCACATTTGTTGCAAATTCACCACCACAGAGCTAAACCACCTTCAATAAAAATAAATATGACTAACCCGTAGCGTAAGGATATTTGCCATAAACTGTCAGCGGGAGGGTTAAGGGTCGTACGGTTAGAGCTGTATCGAAAGCCACGCATATCCAGCGCGGCACTGCGGATACTCAACTCATTGAGTGTATTACTGGCTAGTGGAAATAATAAGGCCGGCAATGATGTGATGCGCTGCCAAATCCCGCCATTTAAGGGAACTCCGCGAGCAATTTGAGCTTCACGGATAGTTATCAACTGTTGGCGTAGTTGTTCAACGAGTAATAGTGGACCTGCCAATAAATAGGCAAAGCTTGCGGGCAACCTGCTAGCAAATAGGGCTCGAATAAACCGCTCCGTCGGGACAAATTGCAACCAAAGTTGGGAGCCACTAATAATAGTTAATAACCTAAACCATAATGCCATGGCAAAATCTGGGCGGCTATTTTTCAACGTATCCCCTGTGAGTATCTGGGCTAACCAACCACTATGGATAAGCCAGAGACCTGCCGCCATGGGTATCATAATCCACGCGACAACACGCCAACGATGACGAGCGGGTTGCCATAATAGTAATACCATAAAAGTACTACAACCTAGCAGAGCTAAAGGCCACCCCAAAGGCAAAAATAGTGAACTCGCACTCAGCCAGAGCCAAAGCGTCAGCGAGGTAAACGGGTGCATTTAACTTACCTTAGCCATATTGGGGTAGTTGCGTTGCACTCGCTCCGGCAATTGGCGAACCAGCAGCCAAGCAACAATAGCGGAAATAACTTTATCTGCGATGTTGGCACCTAGAACGGTAATCGCGACTGATTCAAGTAAGTTATCTCCAACGGCATGGAAATAGGCAACGAAAAAATCAGCTCCACTACCCGTCGTCCCTGCAAATAAGTAAGTGCGAATAGGGACAGCAACGAGCATTAATGCAAAGGTAATAATGACCCCGGATAAAATAACTCTAGGTAAGGTGCGAAAACAGCCGGCACGGGCTAACAACCCAGCACTGAGGCCGATCATCATGGCTACGGGGGCAAATGCTGCGGCGATAGGCCCGCTGAGTAATCCCCACAATAAATTGGTTAATAAGCCACTAAACAAGGCGACCCAAGGGCCTGCTAATAACGCACAAATTAGCGTTCCAATAGAATCGAGAAAAATAGGCAGTTTTAACATAGAGCTTAATTGCCCAATAATCATATTAATCGCGATCGAAAAAACAATTAAAGTCAGTGTGCGACTAGAAATAATCGACGTTTTGCTCATGACAACGTATTCCTTGCTATGATGGAATAATAAATTAACGAGAGGTGATAATAAGTTCTTCGTAACCTGAAAGAGGACACGGTTCACGTGTGAAATTGGTTTTTTCAAGTTCACCAATCACCAGTTCTAATGTGGTTCTCACTGTGCAACCGGGCATCATATGGCCACCAAGCACTTTGCCAGTTTCGTCAGCAACCGCCAGATGAAGGTGTTCACCTTGGGCATCCAACGTACCGATTAAAGAGACAATCTCAAATTTACCTGTTGTATGATGCGTTATATCCTGCCCAGCGAAACGTAGAGCAACATTGGTTAAGCTGCCAACACTCCCAGCAATAAACGCAGCTTGCAGACGATGATGTGCAATTTGTTGGCGTAAGGATAAAATCACATCTTCATCGGGTACTAAGCGGATAGCAATAAAACGAGCGTTGGAATAAAGGGGTAAAGGGTGGGTCATATCATTAATCCTAATTATTGTGCTAGTAATAAGTGCCACACAATTTAGTAAATTATCAATTATCTTGGTTTATGACTTTTTATATTAATAACTGATGGATATTATACTCAATAATTACCAATTGTCTGGGAACAAAGGTGTTTGAGTGCATCTTTAGTAAAACGCACTGTAAGTTGGTGTTTATGGTGATGAATATGGGAAAAATGAAGAAATAAAAAAATAAAGAGTTATGAATATCCCGAATATTTAGCTTAAGTTTTATTGCTTACAGGTGGATTTAAACTTAACGGTGTTTTTCTGAGCACGATAAACGGATAACCATGGTTTATGCTAGCGAGTGTTTTCTTTAATATGGATAAATTGCTAAGGGAAATGTCTACTATTCCCGTTTAAACCATCCTCGGATGGTATAGCTTTGGGGATAGTTCAGTATGCTAGATGGGCAATATTCGTATTCATACATGCCTTTAGTTAGAATAAAGCTAAAAATATTAAACAGCATCAATTGATATTAATAAGTAATACAAGTGTAATTACTAAGTTAATATGATGGAAGGAGACAGTCAGTTTTATTATTCATTATAATAATAGGTTAGCAAAAACAAAATAGAGCATGTATATATTTGCTTCTTTGATGATGAGCCAATAACATGTTTTGAAACCAATCATTTTAGCTGTTCGTAAAATAATAATTACGCGTTCTACAGGGATAAATCTATGAGTCATGTTGATCCAACATTAATCATCCTACTGGTATTAGCTGGGTTAGGGATCATAAGTCATAATATGACGGTCACTCTTGCGATGTTATTTTTATTGGTGGTTAGGATCACGCCATTGAATAATTATTTCCCATGGATTGAAAAATATGGGTTAACAATCGGCATTCTTATTCTCACTATTGGGGTGATGGCTCCTATCGCAAGTGGCAAAATAACAGCGAACGAAGTCCTGAGCTCATTTGTAAATTGGAAATCAATCCTTGCCATCGTGATTGGTATTGCCGTCTCTTGGCTAGGTAGCCGTGGGGTGACTTTAATGTCACATCAACCTTCTACAGTCGCAGGGTTATTAGTCGGGACAGTTATTGGTGTCGCTTTGTTCCGCGGCGTTCCTGTAGGGCCGTTAATTGCGGCTGGGATCTTGTCATTATTAATTGGGAAATCATAACATTACTATGGTTGAACTATTATCTCCCATTGTAGAACAGCTTCGTTTTCTGGGCATGCGGCGTCTTTTGCTCCTTTCAGGAGACGATGCTTGGGTCGAGCAACAACTGATAAACTTACAAGAAACACTAAAGGGGGATTGGTTAACGCTATCCTCTAGCTTACCGAGGGCGGTTCTACCTGAAAATGCACACTTGTTGTTAGGTCGGGAGTTTTTACACGGTATTTTTGACGCGCGTAAAGGCCTACATAGTGAAGCATTGGCAATATTATCTGGGGCATTGAAGGCTGGCAGTCTGTTGGTTTTATGTACCAAAGAGCCGTCGAGATGGGCAGCCAGTGAAGATGTGGATAGCCTACGCTGGAATGAGCAACACGGTATTATTCCCACTCCTAATTTTGTATCGCACTTACAACACACAATTCACTTATCGGATACCGTATTATTTTACCAGCAGGGGAATACCCCCAGTTTTTCATTGTTGGAAAATAAAACCAAATGGTTGCCAGCAACAGGTCAACCAACCAAACAACAAAAAAAAATTATTAGCCAATTATTACATGCTCAAGGTGGTATTTGGGGGGTAATAGCACCTAGAGGGCGGGGGAAATCGACCCTTGCGGGGATGCTAATACAACAATGGCCTGGGGAGTGCTGGTGTTGTGCTCCAGCGAAAGTGGCGACAGAAGTGTTAACACAACGGGCAGGTAAGCCAATTACGTTTTGGTCCCCAGATAATCTTTTGTCGTTTTGTCGCCAGAAAAAAAACATTACTGCAGATTGGTTAATTATTGATGAAGCTTCAGCCATCCCAAGCTATATTTTGCGTGAATTAGTAGAATACTTTCCTCGAGTTTTATTGACGACGACCGTTGATGGTTATGAGGGAACTGGGCGTGGTTTTATGTTGAAATTTTGTGCTAGTTTGCAAAATTTCACAGCACTTCAGCTTGATGAGCCGATGCGTTTTGCTCGAAATGACCCTTTAGAGCTATGGCTTAACCAAGCACTCCTGTTACAAGAACCAGAATGTCAGAAAAATAAGGTTGATGCCATTGAGTATTTAGGGATAACTCAAATGGAATTGGCGGCTAACTATACCCAACTTAGCGCTTTTTATGGCTTATTGATGAGTGCGCATTATCGAACATCTCCTTTAGATTTAAGGCGTTTATTGGACGCAAAGCAACAACATTTTATGGCGGCAAAAGCTGTCGGCCATGAAAGCACTTTCATTGGTGCTGTATGGATGGTAGATGAGGGGCAATTAACTGAAGCGCTAGGCTGGCTAATTTGGGCTGGTTTACGCCGGCCTAGAGGGAATTTAGTTGTACAGTCATTAGCCGCACACAGTTATTTTCCGAATGTTGCTCAATGGAAATCACGTAGGGTAATGCGTATTGCCGTTGAGAGCCATTATCGAAGAAAACAAGTTGGTTTAACATTATTAGAAAAGCAACAGGTTATTGCGAAACAACAGGGTTTGGATTTTTTATCAGTCAGTTTTGGGTTAACCCCTGATTTACTCGCATTTTGGCAAAAAGCAGGTTTTCGGTTAATTCGCATAGGGGACCATAAAGAAGCGAGTAGCGGGTGTTTTACTGCGATGGCAATATTACCGATTTCGAGCCGCGCATCTCAATTTTGTGAGCAAGGTGAATTGTTGTTACAGCGGGATGTAGCCTGGCGTGAGGATTTATCAGCGTTTAATTTACTAGTAAGTGACCAACAGCAGTTAATGGATGAAGATTGGTTAGAACTAGTCGGTTTTAGTGAGTTTAAACGCCCTCTAGCAGCAAGTAAAAGTGCCATTATGCGTTTGTTAACTGTAACTTCAAATGAACTACCTTTGTTAAGTAGGCATTTGCAATCATTAGAGCCGATAACTCAAATTTGCGCTGATATGGCATTAACAGGGAAAAAACAATGGCTACAATTAGCGAGAAAAGAGGTTGGTACACAAGTAAAAAAATACCAACCCGATTTGCTTAGCAAAATAAAACAAAAGATTATTTCTTTTTGTCATTAGGCCAGTCATCCTCATCGTCCCATAAGTGGTTATTATCTTTATGAGGAGGGAGTTCAGGTTTATCATCTAGGTATTTTTTGGGGTCAAGTCTCAGCATTTCTTTTACTGAGTTCCAAATAATACCGACTAGTAAGAGTAAAATTATCCACCAGTAGTCAGCTAGCCATTGCATATTCACCTTCCATTCGTCATTCTTTGAGCTGTCTGTGCGTTGATTTCGCTCAGTCACCCTAGTCACATACGGATGTATGCTCCTAGGGATGCCTTCTCTTATCGCCTTCATACAACTCAAATAATTTAGAATGGGTATGGAACAGTCATTCTTTGAGCTGTCTGTGCGTTGATTTCGCTCAGTCACCCTAGTCACATACGGGTGTATGCTCCTAGGGATGCCTTCTCTTATCGCCTTCATACAACTCAAATAATTTAGAATGGGTATGGAACAGTCATTCTTTGAGCTGTCTGTGCGTTGATTTCGCTCAGTTACCCTAGTCACATACGGGGGTATGTGACTAGGCGAGTTTCCTATCACCTTTATTAGAAATTAAACGGTATGATAAAAATATAGCTATACCCGTTAAAATCGGACAATACCTTCAGCACGCTAAAATAAAGGTAATCATAATCATTTCAATCGGCAAAATCGACTTTTCATTACGCCTATTTACCATTACAGTATATCATTGATATTACTATGAGTTACCACAGATTTTGTAAGGTATTTTACCTTAGTATCTGCTTATTTCTTATTCTTTATAAAGGAGGAGGAGTTTTGAAAAAATTGTTCCTCATTACCATTGGATGGTTAGCTGTTGTACTGGCTTTTGCTGGTGTGGTGCTTCCCGTTTTGCCAACAACCCCTTTTTTATTATTAGCTGCTTGGTGCTTCTCTCGCTCATCACCACGTTTCCATCACTGGTTGCTATATCGTTCGTGGTTCGGTAGTTATATTCGTCATTGGCAAAAACATAAAGGGTTACCAAAGGGGGCTAAACCTAAGGCTATTATTTTAATCTTATTAACATTTTCATTTTCTATTTGGGTTGTTAGTTACCTTTGGTTAAAAATAAGCTTATTGGTACTGTTATGTTGGTTGTTAATGTTTATGTATAGGCTTCCAGTGGTTGATGAACAAATTTCAGGGAAAAATAAGAAGGTTTCATAGACGGGGAATTCCAATCTATGAAACGCAATATAATAGGGGGAAATGTCTTAGCTAGTCTTATACATCTAGGCGAATATAACGCTCAAATACATAATTTAAGTTGTTGATTAGCCAATTTTTACCATAGATCTCTTCTTGCTGTAACACTTGTTTAATCACTTCAGGTGTTAATAATTGCTCAGCTTCATGCGCTAAAGGCCAATAACTAATATGCCACGGTTCGTATGCGACACCAGCATCAATTGCTGTGAACGGGCGATAAAAATCGAATGTTGACATATTTTCAGTAAGCCAATCATTTAGCTCTGCAAGGTAGCCCCCAGCCTCATATTCCCATGGTTCTAACTGCAATGTTTGCCCTGTAGGGATACGCAAAGGGTCATAAACATCAATCTCTGTGCCCCAGTGATGGCGACTGGCTCCGGGTAATGCGGACCAATGCAGAATAGCTTCACATAGTTCCCCTTCAGAAAGTTGGCTGATATCTAATGGTTGACTATGAGTATCAAGAACAGGGCGCAGGCCGGTAAATTTTTCATTCCAAATAAGTTGTTGACGTGAAAAATCACGAAAAGCACTTGCTGACTGTAATTTAAAGCCCGCTTTAGTCGCGGTTTGTTGCATTGCAAGAAACGCTTTTGTTGCATTAAATTGCAAGCGATGTGACCCGCCAAGCGTAACTAAATGGTCTGTTGAGCGGCCAGTTAGCATTTCAATAGTGAGCATATTATTGGTGGTCATAGTATTAACAACTCCATGATCCTCTCATAGATTAAAGCTAATTGTTGTAGGTCATCCACTTTTACGCATTCATCAACTTTATGAATTGTTGCATTTAATGGGCCTAGTTCAATCACTTGAGTGCCCATTTGAGCGATAAAACGGCCATCCGACGTACCACCACTGGTTGAAAGTTCAGCGTTTTGACCCGTTAATTCATGAATTGCTTGTAATGTAGCGGTAACTAATTCGCGTTTTTCTGTCAAAAAAGGTTGCCCAGATAGTACCCATTCAATTTTATACTCAAGTCCATGTCGTGATAACATTTCAGTGACCCTGTCACGTATTTGTGTGTCAGTCAACTCAGTACTAAAACGGAAATTAAATTGGACAGATAATTCTCCAGGGATCACATTACTTGCCCCTGTCCCTGCATGGATGTTAGCAATTTGCATCGTCGTTGCTGGGAAAAAATCATTACCAGTATCCCATGTGGTGGTCGTAAGCTCATGCAAAAACGCACTTGCGCGGTGAACTGGGTTAGTTGCTAAATGTGGGTAGGCGACATGGCCTTGTACGCCGATGATAGTGAGGTTAGCTGTGATTGAACCTCTGCGACCATTTTTAACAATGTCACCTAATTGAGCTTGACTAGAAGGCTCACCGACTAAACAGTAGTCGACGCGTTCTTGGCGCTGCATTAAAGTTTCAACGACTTTAACAGTACCGTCTAACGCATCTGCCTCTTCATCTGAGGTGATTAAAAAGGCTAAACGACCCTGATGGTTGGGGTGTTTTTCAACAAATCGCTCTGCAGCGACGACCATTGCTGCGACTGAACCCTTCATGTCGGCAGCACCACGGCCATAAAGATGCTGATTTATAATCGTAGGTGTAAATGGTGGTGTTTGCCACTGAGCACTATTACCTGCAGGGACAACATCAGTGTGACCTGCGAAGGCTAAAGTAGGGCCTTTTGCGCCACGAAATGCCCAAAAATTTAATGTATTCCCAAAGGGCATGGGCTCAATAATGAAGCCAATTTTGTCTAGGCGTTCAATAAGTAAGGCTTGGCAGCCTTGGTCATCAGGGCTGATTGAAGGGCGAGCAATAAGTTCTTTGGCAAGTTGAATAACCGGACAATCCATTTTAATCACCTGATTATTTAATGAAGTTTTGGTACTCATCCGCATTAAACCCAACTAGATAACGGTTATCAGCGGAAACAAGTACAGGGCGTTTGATCATCGCAGGCTCTGCAAGTAATACCTTTTTAGCGCTATTAGCGTCGATAACGGCATTTTTTTCATCATCAGTCAATTTACGCCATGTAGTACCACGCTTATTAACGAGGATTTCCCAGTCAATGTTATCCATCAGTGTAGAAAGTAATGCATCACTAATTCCATCAACCCGATAATCATGGAACTGATAATCAACCCCATTATCCTCTAAGTATCGGCGAGCTTTTTTTATGGTGTCACAATTTTTAATTCCGTACATAATATAAGGAGAAGCAGCAGGGGTGTTCGACATACAATGGTCCTCAAAAAATAGCGATATACCTTATATAATGCGGGAAAATGCATTGAGGATCTACCCCAAAATGGTAAATAGATATCAAGGTTATTATTTGCTTGCATATAGTTTATTTCATAAATATTAAATGAATTAAACTGAGCGTTAATATTAAATTATATAGATTTATTTTGAGCGCATATATATTAAGCTTGCTTCAAGTCGTGAGCGGACACGTAGCTTCTTAAGAATATTGCGTATGTGAACTTTCACCGTTTCCTCTGAAATAAAAAACAATTTAGCTATTTCCCTATTTTTTAAGCCTAGTGCCATTTTGTGAATGATTTCACATTCGCGTCGAGTTAGTGTTGATAAAGGGTCAGTAGATTGATGCCGTGTAATAAGCAGTTGATATATTTTTTCACTAAACACATGCTGGCCTTCTGATGCTTTTTTCATACTATAAAATAGCATATCTAGATCACTGTTTTTTAATAAATAACCTTGAGCACCGGAATCGATAGCATTATACACATCAGTCTTAATAGTAGATGCAGATAACACTAATATATAACTATTTATACAATGCTTACGAAGTGAGCGTATGGTCTCAAACGTTTTATTCCCTCGAATATTAGTATCAATTATTATTAGGTTAGGGTGTAACTGTGTTGCGACATTCAAAGCGTCGTTACAGCAGCAACATTCAGCAATTATAGTAAAGTAATCATCGGTATTTATAAGTTGACGTAATCCGAAGTGTATGATCGGGTGTTCATCAATAATCATTACTGAATAATTAGACATAGTCGGTTCCTTTGTCATGTCTTAAGGAATATCATATTTTCCATATAGAGAGTGGGCTGTTAAATAATTTATTTAATATATAATTAATATATATAATAGTGTTTTGTCACTATGTATTAGGTTGTTATATATTGCCTGCATTGCTGAAATAAGTTACTGAAATATGTTATGAGAACACGATATAAAAATAATAATCACAAATTTTGATAATACATTAAATTGGTGTAAATAATATCTAATATTTTAATATGATAATGATAAAAAAATAATCATGAAAGTGAAAATAATATTTTCACAATTTAATTTGCATGTTTTTTAAATTGAAGGAGTACATAATGATATATGATTTATATAAAATTAATAAATATCTTAGTCTGTGAGAAATAGATTAATATCTTAAACATGTTGCTGTTATCACTTATATTATTGGTAGAGGCAGAGGGACTTTGAATGGATAAAACGATAGCGCAGGTAAGGTATCTGCAGACATATTGCTGATAATATCATCGTAACCGAAAGATTTTTCTGGAAATTGCCAGCATGATCATGATTTGCTAGTGAGATGTGTTTATACTGTTAGCGCTCTTACCTTACCAATTTTGAAAGGACTTGACGATGGATGATAAATTAAAACAAAGTGCTCTTGATTTTCATGAGTTTCCACATCCTGGGAAAATTACTGTTACTCCAACTAAACCATTAACAACCCAGCGCGATCTTGCATTAGCTTATTCCCCCGGCGTTGCTGTTCCATGCCTTGAAATTGCTGAAAACCCACTTAAAGCTTATCGTTATACTGCTAAAGGTAACCTTGTTGGCGTTGTGTCCAACGGTACGGCAGTTCTTGGGTTAGGTAATATTGGTGCTTTGGCAGGTAAACCTGTCATGGAAGGGAAAGGCGTACTATTTAAAAAGTTTTCTGGCGTTGATGTCTTTGATATTGAAGTTGATGAAACAGACCCAGACAAACTGGTTGATATCATTGCTTCGCTTGAGCCAACTTTTGGTGGTATTAATTTGGAAGATATCAAAGCGCCAGAATGCTTTTATATTGAACAAAAACTGCGTGAACGCATGAAAATACCCGTATTCCACGATGACCAACACGGGACAGCGATTATCTGTACTGCTGCGGTTATCAATGGATTACGCATTGTAAAAAAAGAGATTGGTGACGTCCGTCTAGTGGTTTCAGGCGCGGGAGCCGCATCAATCGCTTGTATGAATTTATTAGTCGCATTAGGCTTAAAACGTGAAAATATCACAGTTTGTGACTCAAAAGGTGTTATTTATAAGGGTCGTGACGAAAAAATGGATGTCACTAAAGCGGCCTATGCGATTGAAGATAACGGCCAGCGTACTTTAGCTGATGCGATACCAAATGCCGATATTTTCCTAGGTTGTTCTGGTCCTCGTCTTTTAACGCCTGAAATGGTGAAAACCATGGCAAAAGACCCACTCATATTGGCGCTTGCCAACCCAGAGCCTGAAATTCTTCCACCGTTAGCCAAAGAGGTTCGTCCTGACGCCATTATCTGTACAGGTCGTTCTGATTATCCTAACCAAGTTAATAACGTTTTATGCTTCCCATTCATTTTCCGTGGTGCACTGGATGTGGGTGCGACAACCATTAACGAAGAAATGAAACTAGCTTGTGTGTATGCCATTGCAGATTTGGCTTTGGCAGAACAAAGTGAAGAAGTGGCCTCTGCGTATGGTAATCAGGACTTATTTTTTGGCCCTGAATATATTATTCCTAAACCATTTGACCCACGCTTAATTGTTAAGATTGCTCCTGCTGTTGCAAAAGCCGCTATGGATTCAGGCGTTGCAACACGACCAATCGAAGACTTTGATGTGTATATCGAAAAATTAAATCAGTTTGTCTATAAAACAAATTTGTTTATGAAGCCTATTTTCTCTCAAGCGAAAACAGAGAAAAAACGCATTGTTTTGGCGGAAGGGGAAGAAGAGCGCGTATTGCATGCGACTCAAGAATTAGTTTCATTAGGTTTAGCGTTCCCTGTTTTAGTTGGGCGTCCTAGTGTGATTGAAATGCGCATTCAAAAGCTTGGCCTACATATTGAACTAGGTAAAGATTTTGAAGTAGTAAACAATGAAAATGACCCACGGTATAAAGAGTACTGGCAAGAATACTACCAGATTATGAAACGCCGAGGCGTCTCACAAGAAATGGCACGTCGTGCTGTAATCAATAACCCAACCTTAATTGGTGGGATCATGGTATTGCGTGGCGAAGCGGATGGGATGATTTGCGGTACTGTCGGAAGTTATGGTGAACATTACGAAGTCGTCAAAGAACTATTTGGTTTCCGTGAAGGTGTTCATACCGCAGGTGCGATGAATGCCTTGCTACTACCAACCGGTAACACGTTTATCGCCGATACTTATGTTAATGAAGACCCTACACCTGAAGAGCTAACAGAAATTACTTTAATGGCGGCAGATACCGTACGTCGCTTTGGTATTGAACCAAAAGTTGCTCTGCTTTCTCGTTCTAGTTTTGGTTCTTCGGATTGCGCATCAGCACAAAAAATGCGCGATACACTTGCGATGGTTAAAGCACGTGATCCGCACCTTGAAATTGACGGTGAAATGCATGCCGATGCGGCCTTAATCGAATCAATTCGCAAAGATGTGATGCCTGATAGCCCATTAAAAGGTTCAGCTAACTTATTGATTATGCCTAATATGGAAGCAGCTCGTATTAGTTATAATTTACTGCGAGTGACTAGCTCTGATGGTGTTACTGTAGGGCCAGTATTGATGGGAGTAGCGAAGCCTGTGCATATTTTAACGCCAATTGCTTCAGTACGTCGCATTGTGAATATGGTGGCATTAGCCGTTGTAGAAGCACAAACTAACCCGCTATAGGTTTTGTGTTAATAACTTAATATTATCTGTAAAGACTTCTGTTTTTATAAAATAGAAGTCTTTTTTAATTGAAAATGATTCTCATTATCTGTATTTTGTAGTGTAGACTACAGCATACGGAAAGTATAATGATTTCAATTAGATTAATATCAAAAGTATCCATTTTTATCGTCGGGTTATTCATTATTAGCGGTTGTGTGCAAAAAGTTACACCGTCCATAGTACAACTAGATAATCAGCTTACTGGGCCAAATCAATTGGTTGATTTGTCTACCGGAAAACCAATTACGCCTCAACAACTTATCCAGCAACTCGCACAATCCACTCATGTGGTTGTGGGGGAAAAGCATGACAATCTGTATCATCACCAAATAGAGCAGTGGGTTGCTCAGGAAATGCAACAGCTTCGCCCTCAAGGCTCTGTGTTACTTGAAATGATTACGCCTTCACAGCAAAACAATATCACCAAGGTGCAAGCTCAGATGCAAAGTAACCTTTATATACGTGATGAAAAGCTACAGGCGGCTATTAAGTGGAATACTGGCTGGCCTTGGGGCTTATACGGTAATCTGGTAAGGCATTTACTTAGTCAGCCATATCCTTTGTTGAGCGCTAATTTAGATAAACAGGTTATTACAGAGGCTTATGCTAATCCACCTGTACTAAAAGGCCAGTATTCAACGCAGTCAGTAGTACAAGATACAATTCGGAAAACGATTAAAAGCTCACATGGTGGGGAACTTACCGTTGAACAAGTAGAAAAAATGACTGTTATTCAGCAGATGCGTGATCGGGCAATGGCACAAGCGTTAATCAATGCGCCAAAACCTGCGTTGCTGTATGCCGGTGGGTACCACGCAACCCGTGCAATCGGGGTTCCTTTACACTTACAAGATTTAGCTCCTGAAATAGAATTTAAAGTTTTGATTATCTCCGAAGAGGGTAATCAAATTGAAAACTTACATGCTGATTATGTTTGGTATACGCCAAAGAATAATTAATTTCGCATAAGATAAGTAATATTCATTAATTATGCGAATGATTTAACATTAAAGGCAATAAATGCTTTTCATTTACATTTGTTATTGATTATCATTTATATACTTTTTTTATGATAAGAAAGATGAAAATGGTGGCGATGACTTTAGGTTATGAACAAGCAACAAAAACCAGTAGCTCAGTTGTATTAGCGGTTCTTTTACACATAATGGTTATTGGTTTCTTTATTCGTACTATAGAAGATAAATGGGATGATTACTTACCATCACCTTCAGTGGTAATGGAACTCTCTTTTGAGTCAGAAGCAAAACAATTAACTGAAACTAATATTGGGAAAACACAAGAACTCTCGATAGCAAGCGAAGCAAAGCTAACTCCTGACGATGAGTTTCTTGAACCGGTTGTTCCAGTTAATGAAGATGCTGAATTATTAGTGGCGAAAATTAAAAAAAAGAAAACACAACCAGAGGTCAAAAAAGCACATAAGGAAATTAGTAACAAACGAATAAGTGAAATTGAAAGCGATAATTCAAAAGCGAGTTCTGCCCCGGTGACTAGTGAGGCGGTGGCTAAACAACAAACACAGCGCGTTGCTGCACAAGTTGATAGCAGTTCTCAAGCGGATGATAGCAAACGTCAATGGGAAGCAATGGTAC
The DNA here is from genome assembly GCF_053543535.1 of Providencia sp. AGC89. Taxonomy (NCBI): domain Bacteria; kingdom Pseudomonadati; phylum Pseudomonadota; class Gammaproteobacteria; order Enterobacterales; family Morganellaceae; genus Providencia; species Providencia sp. AGC89. The sequence continues at coordinate 142,959 of NZ_JBIXLP010000060.1, read as the reverse complement.
TGGGGCAGTTGAACAAGTTTAAGCGCTACCCTGATGATGCGAAAAGGCGTAATAGAATAGGGCGTCCTATCATAAAATTTGAGGTTGATGCACAAGGTTATGTATTAGACAGTGTATTAATTAAAAACTCCGGGACGCAATCATTAGATAGAGAAGCACAACGTGTCCTTTTGAGAGCTGAACCATTGCCACCACCACCAATTGATATGTTAGTTAATGGAAAGGTAACGGTGAAGTTACCTATTGATTTTAATATCATCAATGATTAATCAGGGTAAGAAATGCTAACACATTTAAATCTATTGTCAGGCTTCTCTCAAGCCGTTAAATTTTGTCTCATTGTATTATTGGGACTACAGACAAACGCAAGTTTTGCGGAGGAAAGAATGATTGCACCAAAGGCACAAAAACAGCCTCATACGATGACTATTCATGGTGATACGCGTATCGATGATTACTATTGGCTGCGGGATGATGCAAGAAAGTCACCAGAAGTTATTGAATACTTAACACAAGAAAACAACTATACACAGCAACAACTTCAATCTGGAAGTTCGTTAAAAAAAGAAATTTATGATGAGTTGTTTTCTCGAGTAAAACAAGATGATGAGTCAGTTCCCTATAATTATAATGGTTATACATACCGTTCACGAGTCGTTGCGGGTAAAAACTATCCGATATATGAAAGACGCCCTATTAATAGTGATGGTGAATGGGTTGTCTTAGTTGATGGTAATGAACGCGCTAAGGGCACCGAATATTATCGCATGGGGGCATTAGCCATTTCGCCGGATAACACCACGCTAGCTATTGCTGAAGATCGCCAAGGGCGTAATGAATTTGCTGTGTCATTTCGCAAAATTAAGGGGGGCGAATGGCAAGAAAATATATTAACCAATACATCAGGTAATATTGTTTGGGCCAATGATAACCAAACACTATTTTATGTGAATAAGGACAAGCAAACATTGTTGCCTTACCAAGTGGTTAAACACCAATATGGTACACAACAAACCCAAGATAAACTGGTGTATGAAGAAAATGATGACACTTTTTACGTTAGCTTAGCGAAATCGACGTCAAAAGATTTCATTTTAATTGGTATCACGAGTACTGAAACGTCTGAATACCGGTTAATTGATGCTAACCAGCCACAAAATGAAGTTAAAATTCTACAACCGCGTCAAACAGGGGTTGAGTATTATCCTGATCATTTCAACGGTAAATTCTATATTCGCTCTAATCACCAACACCCATTATTTGGTTTATACATTGCAGACAATATTTCAGCGCCGTGGTTAAGCTTTATAGCCCCTCGTGATGGGGTAGATCTGGAAGATTTTGCTTTATTTAATAATTGGTTAGTTGTGGAAGAACGTCAAAATGGTTTGGTGAATATCCGCCAAATCAGTTGGTTAACGCATAAAGAAAACCAAGTAAGCTTTGATGACCCAACTTACATGGCGTGGATCGGGAATAACCCTGAGCCTGATACGGATACACTACGCTACGGTTATTCATCAATGACCACGCCATCTTCAGTATATGAAATTAATATGCTGACTCAAGAAAAGCAGCTTCTAAAACAAGAAGAAGTTAAAGATTTTAATAAACAAAATTACCAAAGTAAGCGTATTTGGGTTACTGCACGAGATGGTGTAAAAGTCCCTGTTTCCTTGGTTTACCGTAAAGATCTTTTCAAACAGGGGCAAAACTCATTGTTAGTCTATGGTTATGGCGCTTATGGTTACGGAATTGACCCATCATTTAGTTCATCCCGCTTGTCTTTGCTTGATCGTGGCTTTGTTTACGCGATTGCTCACATTCGTGGTGGTGGTGACTTAGGTAAAAACTGGTACATACAAGGTAAAACAATCCACAAGATGAATACCTTTACTGACTTTATTGATGCAACCAAAGGGTTATTATCAGAAGGTTACGGTAAAGCAGGGCATGTTTATGCCATGGGGGGAAGTGCTGGTGGCTTGTTGATGGGGGCGGTTGTGAACATGGCGCCTAATTTATATGAGGGTGTGGTTTCCGCTGTCCCATTTGTTGATGTGGTGACTACCATGTTAGACCCGTCAATTCCTCTGACGACAGGGGAATACGATGAGTGGGGGAATCCAGAAAACGAAGAGGATTACTGGAGAATAAAAGCTTATAGTCCATATGATAATATCAAAGCACAACATTACCCACATATTCTAGTGACGACAGGGTTACATGACTCTCAAGTTCAATACTGGGAGCCTGCTAAATGGGTAGCTAAATTGCGAGATATTAAACAAGGTGATTCATTATTATTATTAGAAACCAATATGAGTGCGGGGCATGGTGGTAAGTCAGGGCGTTTTAATGCGCTAGACGACATAGCTCGTGAATATAGCTTTATCTTAATGCTTGAAGATAAACCCAAATATTTTCCATATTTAAAATAATAATTAACCTATAAAAATTAGGTGTTCTTAGGGCAGCAACAATATTAATGGCATTGTTGCTGGGCCTTTTCACAGGCACTATTTTGTTCTGTGTTAGCAATGTGAGCGTATGACACTCAGTACGTTTACAGGAATGGTTTAATGAATAATAAAACAATAATTATGGTAGCTGGTATTATTGCCACTAGCTACCAAGGGGTTGCTTTAGCTGAAAATACGCAGCAGAAAAATAAACAGAAAAATAATGTGGTTAATTTTAGCCAGTTAAAAGTTTCGGGTGCGCAGAAACAAACCCCGCTCGTCAAAGCATTAGAAAAACCCGGTGCTTACAATGCGGTTGGTACGGAAAATAAATTACAGTCGATGGACAAAATTATCCGCACGATGCCCGGTACTTATACCCAAATGGATGGCAGCCAAGGAACGGTGAATGTTAATCTCCGTGGTCTGAGTGGTTTTGGGCGCGTGAATATGATGGTTGATGGTATCACGCAGAGTTATTATGGAATTTCCCCGAGTCAATATACACATGGACAACAACCAAATAATGATTTTGGCGCTTTAATTGATCCAAATTTTATTGTTGAAATTGAAGTAGAAAAAGGGCAATTAAATGGAGGAAATAGTGTTAACGCTTTAGTAGGGAGCGCAAATTTCCGCACTATCGGTATTGATGATGTGATTTTTAAAGATAATTTATATGGGCTCCGTAGTAAAGCTAGTTGGGGAGATAATGGTCTCGGTTATAATGGAATGGTGGCGGTTGCAGGGAAAACATTATTACAAGATGATGGTTATTTTGGCGGCTTAATTGCAGTTAGTGGCCATAATATTCCTGGTAGTTATAAAAATGGTGATGGGTTTGATAGTGACGAGTTTGCCACTGATTCCACTTTCAAACAAAAGCCCCAATCGCAATTAGCCAAATTGAAATATAAACCTAATGACAGCCATGAATTAGAATTCAGTGGTCGTTTCTTACAAAATAAGCTCACGAGAAGAAAAATTAATAGTGAAGATTATTATATTAAATATAAATATACGCCGCTGAATGAGTTAATTGATGTTGAGGTTTTAGCGAGCCATGGTAAAAACGACCAACAATTTGAAGGTGACTCATTAGGTTGGGCATTAAGGCAAGGTAAGTCTAAAAATATTGGCGATGGACTTAATCTTTCTAATACAAGTCGGTTTTCATATGGTGATGTTGATTTTCAATGGAAAGTAGGTTCTAAGTTATCTAAAACGAAATATGAGCGCGAGGTTAGTTCTGTTATTGACCAAGATACGTTGAACTATAACCCATTCTCGCCAAGTGGGTCGTTAGATCTTGCGAGCGCCTATACACAACTAGAAGCAAAGTATGGTATCTATACAGCAATTTTTGATTTGAACTATATGAATTACCACTTAAAAGGTTTCAAACCTGCATGTGGCGATCAAGATTTTTGTTTTCCACAAGAAGCCGCGACTTTAAATTTACGGGGTAATGGTTTTAACCCCGGAGTTTTATTATCAGCAGAAATTATTCCTGAATTCCAGCCATTTGTTAGTTATGCGCATTCAATGAGAGCACCGAATACGCAAGAGGTTTTTTATTCTCAAGAAGGTGGTAATTCAATGAACCCATTCTTAAAAGAAGAGAAATCACAGACATGGCAAGTTGGTTTTAATAGCTTTAAACCGGATTTAATTTTTGAAGGTGACCAGTTTAATATGAAGGCATTATGGTTCCATACAAAAATTAAAGACTATATTACGAGTAAGCCTTATTTACTTTGTCGCCCAAGATCAAATGCTGAACTGGCTTGGTGTTTGATGAATGATGATGTATGGGACAAAGAATTCCCAGAATTTATGCGTAAAAGCTATATGTATGTCAATGAGCCTCATGATGTTAATCTACGTGGCTATGAATTACAGGCTAATTATGATGCAGGTATAGTTTATTCAACATTATCCTATACCAAAGAAACTGGGGATCAACCTAACTCCATAGCTAAGGTTGCTGATTTTAGTGCGGGAGATTTCACTGAGCTTCCTGATTATTATGTGACCTTGGATTCAGGTGTGCGTTTATTGGATGAAAAATTAACCGTAGGTACAACTATTACATGGACCGGCCCTTCAAAACGAATTGGTGTAGAGTCTATCGTTGATAACGATGGAAATGCACTAAAAGATAAGTATGAAAAACAACCTACAATCATTGATTTATATACAGACTATGAAGTTAATAAAAACGTTAAATTGATGATGACGATTAATAATGTAACGAATAAAAATTATTCGGATGCACTAAATCGTGCAAATTCTACCGCTATTATGGAAGAACGCGGTAAAAACAATGCAACAGCTAGAGGGCGTACTTATATGATTGGCGGACAGGTGCGTTTCTAATCAACGTATCAGTTTAATACCACTTATCTCGTTATTTTTATCGAGATAAGTGGATAAAATAATCATTTCGATACTCTTTTGGCTTTAACCTTTTCAATATGGGTAACTTGGCTTTCAACCCAGCCATCATTAAGGCGAGTTTTCAGTGGTTGGCCGATTTTCACTTGGCTGGTTTTTTTCAACACTGTACCTTTAGCGGTTTCACTGATACTAAACCCGCGAGCTAAGGTAGCTAATGGGCTAACCGCTTCCATTTTTGAACAAGCTACTGCGAAACGTTGGCGGTAACTATTAACCAAACTCGTGACCATATTCTGCAAATGATACTGTGTCTGCTGCAACTGTCGCTGCTGTTTTTGCAATTGAGGGCGCAAATCATTTTGCAGTAAACGGCGATTAACTTTTTCGAATTTAACCGTTGAATTTTGTAGTTGTCGAGTCATCGACTGCGCCAGTTTTTGTTGCAATAAATTAAGCTGGTTATGTTGCCTTGCCAAACGCAATTGCGGGTGCTGTTGCTGTAAACGATGATGTAAACGAGCAAACCTTTGTTGTTGACCCGCCACGTAATAATCCATTGCCATTTCAAGATGTTGCTGTGCTGATTTTATCTGGCGTAGCATCTCTAATTGGTTACGGCTGACTAACTCTGCTGCGGCAGAAGGCGTTGGTGCTCGAACATCGGCAACATAATCCGCAATCGTCACGTCAGTTTCATGACCAACAGCACTAATTATAGGCAGTTGGCTAGCAAAAATAGCCCTAGCAACGATTTCTTCATTAAAGGCCCACAAATCTTCAAGTGAACCACCACCGCGACCAACGATTAATACATCGCATTCCTGACGCAAATTTGCCAGCTCAATCATTCTCGCAATTTGGGCTGGTGCCAATTCACCTTGAACCGCTGTAGGGTAAATGATAATTGGCAGTGAAGGGTCACGACGGCGTAAAATGTTTAAAATATCATGTAATGCAGCCCCGGTTGCCGAAGTGATAATACCGACGCATTTAGCTGGGCTAGGCAAAGTTTTTTTATAGGTGGCATCAAACAAGCCTTGCGCATTTAGAGTTTGCTTTAAAAGCTCAAAGCGTTGTTGTAACAAGCCTTCGCCAGCAGGTTGCATGCTTTCGATGATCAATTGGTAATCACCGCGAGGCTCATACAAAGTCACGGTAGCCTTGACTAAAACTTGTTGGCCATTTTGTGGGCGAAATGTCACACGCGCATTTTGCCCACGAAACATCGCTGCACGAACTTGTGCACGGTCATCCTTCAAGGTCAAATACCAATGACCTGAACTTGGCTGCGAAAAATTAGAAATTTCAGCAGTTAGCCAAATACGGCCCATTTGGTTATCAAGAAGTTCGCGAACCGCTTGGTTTAGTTTACTAACTGAGTAAATAGCACTATTTTGTGATGTCGACATGTGAGCTAGATCAAATTTTAAAACAAGGACTTAATTGATAGATACTAACGTAGCCATTGGAGTTATCAAGTTTTTTTTCAAAAAAAGGCTGGAAGCAACCGATTACGGTGTGTATAATTCCGCGGCAATATTTTATACCTTTCCATAACGCTGCCTGGTGGGATATTGCCTATGTTACGCATTAAAAAAGAAGCACTAACTTTCGACGACGTTTTACTCGTTCCTGCACACTCAACGGTATTGCCAAATACTGCAGATTTATCAACTCAACTGACTGCAAACATCCGCCTAAACATTCCTATGCTTTCTGCAGCCATGGACACCGTTACTGAATCTGATCTTGCAATCGCGCTAGCTCAAGAAGGCGGTATCGGTTTTATCCACAAAAACATGACCATCGAGCGCCAAGCGGAAGAAGTCCGCCGTGTGAAAAAACATGAAAGTGGCGTCGTGACAGACCCTGTTACGGTGACGCCAGATACAACAATTCGTCAGGTACAAGAGTTGTCTGAACGCAATGGTTTCGCAGGTTACCCTGTGGTAGCTAAAGACAATTCATTAGTGGGGATTATTACTGGCCGTGATGTCCGTTTCGTCACTGACCTTGACCAGCCAGTTACTGCGGTAATGACGCCGAAAGAGCGTTTAGTTACTGTGAAAGAAGGCGAAGCGCGTGAAGTCGTGTTACAAAAAATGCATGAAAAACGTGTAGAAAAAGCCTTAGTGATTGATGATAACTTTCATTTGTTAGGGATGATCACCGTTAAAGATTTCCAAAAAGCAGAACGTAAGCCTAATGCTTGTAAGGACGAACAGGGGCGTTTACGTGTCGGCGCAGCCGTTGGTGCCGGAGCAGGTAACGAAGAGCGTGTTGACGCGCTGGTTGCTGCTGGCGTTGATGTATTATTGATTGACTCATCTCATGGTCACTCTGAAGGTGTATTACAGCGTATTCGTGAAACGCGTCAAAAATACCCAGAATTACAAATTATTGGTGGTAACGTTGCGACAGCCGAAGGTGCAAAAGCATTGGCAGAGGCAGGAGTTAGTGCTGTAAAAGTAGGGATTGGCCCAGGTTCTATTTGTACTACACGTATTGTTACTGGTGTTGGGGTTCCTCAAATCACTGCTATTGCAGAAGCGGCAGAGGCATTGGCTGGCACTGGTATCCCTGTGATTGCAGATGGGGGAATTCGTTTTTCTGGTGATATTTCTAAAGCGATTGCCGCTGGGGCAGCTTGTGTCATGGTTGGCTCTATGTTTGCGGGGACTGAAGAATCGCCAGGAGAAACTATTTTATTCCAAGGTCGTACCTATAAAGCATACCGTGGTATGGGTTCATTAGGAGCTATGTCTAAAGGTTCTTCAGACCGTTATTTCCAATCTGATAATGCGGCTGACAAACTTGTCCCTGAGGGGATTGAAGGCCGTGTGGCGTATAAAGGCCGCTTAAAAGAAATTATTCATCAACAAATGGGCGGGCTACGCTCCTGTATGGGGCTGACAGGTTGTGGTACTATTGATGCGTTAAGAACAAAAGCAGAATTTGTTCGTATTAGTGGTGCTGGTATCCAAGAAAGCCACGTTCATGACGTTACTATCACAAAAGAATCTCCGAACTACCGTTTGGGGCAATAATCGATAACGTTTCAGGGTGGTGCGGTTAATTAATACGCACCACCGATTTTATTTTTGACTTGAATTTTTGGAATTCTCCTCAAATGACAACAAATATCCATAAGCATCGCATTCTTATCCTTGACTTCGGTTCGCAATATACACAGCTGATTGCCCGTCGTATCCGTGAAATTGGCGTTTATTGTGAACTCTGGGCGTGGGACGTTACAGAAGAGCAAATTCGAGAATTTAATCCAAATGGTATTATTCTTTCTGGTGGGCCAGAAAGCACCACGGAATCAGATAGCCCACGCGCTCCTGACTACGTGTTCAATGCAGGCGTACCTGTATTAGGTATTTGCTATGGCATGCAAACAATGTCAATGCAATTAGGTGGCGCAGTTGAGGTTTCAGGCGAGCGTGAATTCGGCTATGCAAATGTAGAAGTTACTGAGCAATGTGAACTGTTCCGTGATATTCATGATTCATTGAATGAAGCTGGCAAGCCTGTTTTAGATGTGTGGATGAGTCATGGAGATAAAGTGACTGCGATTCCAGCGGACTTCAAAACGATCGCAAGCACACCAAGCTGCCCATATGCCATCATGGCAAATGAGGAAAAAAGGTTCTATGGGGTTCAATTCCACCCAGAAGTTACTCACACACACCAAGGTTTAAATATCTTAAAACGTTTTGTACAAGATATTTGCCAATGTGAGGCACTATGGACACCAGCGGCAATTATAGAAGACACGGTTGCGCGCTTGAAAGAGCAAATCGGAGATGATCATGTATTGCTGGCACTTTCAGGTGGCGTTGATTCATCAGTAACGGCTCTGTTATTAAACCGTGCAATTGGCAAGCGTTTGACCTGCGTATTCGTTGATAACGGCTTATTACGTTTAAATGAAGCAGACCAAGTGATGGAAATGTTCGAGGGTAAATTTGACTTGAACATCATTCATGCTAAAGCTGAAGATCGTTTCTTAAGTGCATTAGCAGGGATCAGCGATCCTGAAGCTAAACGTAAGAAAATTGGCCATGTATTTATCGAGGTATTCGATGAAGAGTCATCGAAGCTTCCTAACATTAAATGGCTAGCACAAGGGACAATTTACCCTGATGTTATTGAATCCGCCGCTTCAGCGACAGGTAAGGCACACGTTATCAAATCACACCATAACGTAGGTGGTTTACCGGATGACATGAAGTTAGGTTTGGTTGAGCCGTTAAAAGAACTGTTTAAAGATGAAGTACGTAAAATCGGTCTTGAACTGGGCCTGCCATACGACATGTTATATCGCCATCCATTCCCAGGACCAGGCTTAGGCGTTCGTGTACTCGGCGAAGTTAAGAAAGAATATTGTGATTTACTACGCCGCGCAGATGCTATCTTTATTGAAGAACTGCATAAGGCAGATTTATACCATAAAGTTAGCCAAGCATTTACCGTGTTTTTACCTGTTCGCTCCGTCGGTGTGATGGGAGATGGTCGTAAATACGATTGGGTTGTTTCTCTGCGTGCTGTTGAGACTATTGACTTTATGACCGCTCATTGGGCGCATTTACCATATGATTTCTTAGGCCGTGTATCAAACCGCATTATCAATGAAATTAGCGGTATTTCTAGGGTCGTATATGATATTAGTGGTAAACCACCAGCAACAATTGAGTGGGAATAATCCTGCAATAAGAATTAGCTGGCACTGACTAGCAAAATAACGACTTAAGCCCATGTAAAAGTGGGCTTTTTTGTTTTTATGGCTTGCCGTATCTGGCACTGATTAGCAGCGTCAAGCACAAGTTGAATGGGGTATTAAAGTTGGTATTATCGCAAGCAGATGCCATTAATGGCAGATAAGAGTCGTTCACCTTTGGTCGCTATGGCGTTGGGGGTATCACTATGGCAAAAGCCCGTGAGTGACTTGGTGAAGCCAAGTGGATGGTCGCCGATGGAAAGTCGCCAGCGAAGGAGAAGGCCCGCAACAGTGACTCATTGCGCGTGAGATTGTACTCCAGATATACCGGTAGGCTACTGAGCGAGGCTAGAAGGTTGAGAACCTAGCAGAGTTGGTAAGGCCAGTAAGTATTGCTAGGTTTGAGCAGAGAGATCGAACTCTGACGCCTGAATAAATCAGGGTCATGTACCACTAGGCTGAAACTGGCCGAACGATGCCGGAGGACTTTAAGCAAGCCTTGGACACCATTCGGTATGCGATACCGAGCTAATTGCTACGAAGAAAGACGGTCACGGACCGCCTATAATCTACAGAGGGCTAATCAATCTCTCCAATTACAAAGTTAAAAAATACACATTTTTGCAAAGTAGAACAAAGTTAGCGCAAAACAATCATAGGTATTTCTGTTTGCTCAATCATTTCCATTGTATTACTACCTAAAAATATACTTGCTAATTTAGAGTGAGAAAAAGCACCCATCACAAGCATATTAACACCACTGCTTTCTTTGTACTTCATTAAAGCATCAAAAATTTTCCCTTCTAATAAACTAGCTTTCACCTCAAAGCCGCTATTAGTTAATAACTCTTTCGTTTGCTGGAATTTTTTTTCTATGTTTGGTGCGCTATTTTTTACAGTGACTAAATGGCAGGTCAAATCATGTAACAGCCCACCTTCAATAATACGTTGCACGGCTTGGTCCGCAGTTTCTCTGCCATCATAAGCAAGCATAAAGCTTCTAGGTGTTTTAAATGACTGATTCACAATTAGTATTGGTGTGTGGACTCTACGAATAATTTGTTCAATATGAGAGCCAAGTGTCTTGAAATATCCAGCATGTTGTTGACCAGACTTCCCAATAATAATGAGTCTTGCATCATTTTCAAGAGCACAAATGGCTTCAACAATACCACTGTGACGCTGTGTTTTTTCAACATCATGGCAACCGTTGGCAACCAAAAGAGCCTTGGAGTGTGCCAAGATTTCCTTACCAAGGGATAAAGCAACTTTACTGCGTTGTTCGTCTAAAGCGGCCATTTCATTGAGAAGTGAAGAGCGGGCGCCAAGGCCAATGGCTCCACTTAAATCTTCTGTAGCTGGTGAGTGATTTTTTTCAATAGCATGCAGTAGCAAAACAGGTTTATTCAACTGTTTAGCAGACCAACAAGCGGCTGCACATACCTGGTCAGAAACCGCAGAGCCATCAATACAGGTAATTATCTTATTCATAAGTTTCTCCTTAGTGGCCTGCCATTAATTTTTCAACTTCCTTTGGATCGTTATGGACGCCAAATTTATCAACAATAGTTTCTGTCGCCTCACTCATTCCAATAATTTCAACTGTCGCACCTTCCCGCCTAAACTTAATAACGACTTTGTCTAAAGACGACACGGCAGTAATATCCCAAAAATGCGCTTGGGTTAAGTCAATGGTTACCTTATCAACCGCTTTTTTAAAATCAAAGGAATCAATGAACTGTTCAGATGAGGCAAAGAAAATCTGACCAACCACACGATAAGTACGTGAAGCATCATCAGTTTGCGCTGTTTTAACTACCATGAAGCGACCAATTTTGTTTGCAAAGAATAACGTTGCCAATAAAACACCAACGAAGACACCAATCGCTAGGTTATGTGTTGCCACCACAACAATAACGGTCGTGATCATGACGATATTGGTTGATAATGGATGCTTTTTTAAGTCTTTAATTGATGACCATGAGAAGGTTCCGATTGAAACCATGATCATAACGGCCACCAGCGCCGCCATCGGGATCTGTTTTATCCATTCATCCAAGAATACAACAAGGATAAGTAAAAATAGGCCCGCACTAAAGGTAGATAGTCGCCCACGACCGCCAGATTTTACGTTGATAATAGACTGCCCTATCATGGCACAACCAGCCATACCACCGAGTAATCCAGAGCCAATGTTGGCAATACCTTGACCTTTACATTCACGGTTTCGGTCACTTTGAGTATCCGTCAAATCATCAACAATCGTGGCTGTCATCATTGACTCTAATAAACCTACAATGGCAAGACCTAAGGAATAAGGAAGGATAATCATCAACGTGTCGAAATTTAGTGGCACATCAGGCCATAGAAAAATAGGAAGCGTGTCCGGTAATTCCCCCATGTCACCAACGGTTCGGATATCCAAACCTACGATCATCGCAAATGCGGTGAGAACAACAATACATACTAAGGGTGAAGGGAGAGCTTTGCCGATAATCGGGATATATGGAAATAAATAGATGATAGCTAAACCTATCGCCGTCATAGCATACACATGCCAAGTGACATTGGTAAGCTCAGGCAATTGAGCCATAAAAATTAAAATAGCAAGCGCATTAACAAAACCTGTTACGACAGAACGAGATACAAAACGCATTAGGCTCCCTAACTTAAGGTAGCCAGCAACTATTTGGATCAAACCGGTGAGCAATGTTGCAGCAAGCAAATACTCAAGACCATGCTCTTTTACCAACGTAACCATGAGTAATGCCATTGCGCCTGTTGCAGCGGAGATCATACCCGGGCGACCACCCACAAACGCTATAACAACTGCAATACAAAATGAAGCGTAAAGACCCACTTTGGGGTCAACACCTGCGATGATGGAAAATGCAATCGCTTCAGGTATTAGCGCTAAGGCAACAACAGTACCTGCTAAGAGGTCTCCCTTGATGTTGGAAAACCATTCAAGTTTCATTTTTTCGAGCATAGATAGCCTTATAAACTGAGAGACAATGCAGGCATACAAAATTAAATCGCAACAACGATTAACTTCATGCGCAGATTGTCATATTTTTTACTAGGGGTGAATTTGTTCGACCAAAGACCTGCCATTGGTGGATACGGCATAAAGTGAGTCACGTTGATAAATGTGACTTTAGAGGAGAGTCAGGCGCCTAGGGTGGCGTAATATGCAAAACGAGTTCCTTTCTATAAGAGTTCAGATTATAAAGAATTTAGATTATAAAAATAACTATTCATGATACCGTAGATAATCTGTAGTGGCAACTTAAGGGGGCCCTATACACATAATCAGGCCACTACCAGTTGAGTTTCTGGGGAGCTTAGTAAGAGAAAGCCAACGGAGTATCCCACCGGTTCGCTAAGCGCTCCAGATAGCCATAACGATTTTTTTATTTTTATCGTTTTTAATTACGAGTAATAGTAGATAATTTTGACGGTATTATTGACGGTATCACAGAGCATAGAGTAGGGTTAATTTTGAAAGACGATAATGTCAGTATTCAATTAACTTAATTTGTGGCTACCCTAAGGTTTAAATGTGAAAAAAGTTTTAGTTGCAGGTGCTACAGGCTATTTGGGGCAATATCTCGTTGCAGAATTAAAAAAACAAGGTTATTGGGTCAGAGCGCTTGTCAGGAGACAAAACCAACAAGGGTTGGTGGCTAGTGCCGATCATATCTATGTTGGGGAAGTGACGGAACCGAACACACTGCATGGTGTTACTGAGGGAATAGACGTCGTTATTAGTGCGGTTGGAATAACCCGACAAAAAGATGGTTTGACCTATATGGATGTTGATTATCAAGGTAATATCAACCTATTAGATGAAGCAATAGCTGATGAGGTAAAGCAATTTGTTTATGTTTCAGCTATCGATGGCGATAAAAACCGACACTTAAAGATATTTGAAGCAAAAGAACGTTTTGCGGATGAACTCAAACAATCTTCTCTTTCTTCTATTATCGTTCGTCCCAACGGCTACTTTAGTGATATGGGGGATTTTTTGAAGATGGCAGCTTCTGGGCGAGTTTATTTGTTCGGTGATGGTCATGTGCAAATTAACCCAATTTCGGGTAAAGATTTGGCTGAATTTATCGTTAAGGCCCTTAATCAGGGGCAAGTAAGGCAGGAACTATCCGTGGGAGGGCCTGAAGTGCTTTCTCTAAATGATATTGCCAATTGTGCAGCCCAAGCTTTAGGACAAAATATCAAAATTAGCTATCTCCCTGACTGGGTTCGTAGGGGAAGTATTTTTGCAGTTCGGCATTTCACGCCGCAAAAGTTTTATGGCCCAATTGAATTTTTTCTGACATTTATGGGGGAAAGCCACTTAGGTGAACCTGTAGGAGGTGATCGACTCGAAGATTTTTATCGTAACGAAGTTAACATGCTGAAAAAAGTAGATAACTGACTTGAAATATCTAGTTCGCTGGGTCAATAGGGAAATAAGCAGGGATCAATATTACAGTTCAATAATAACGCCTGCGGCGATAAAGACGAGTACAAGAGTCGTAATCGCGACATAAACATAATCTCGGTCACGTATAAAAAAGGCTAGCATTAAAATAACGCGTAATACAGGCAAAAGAATAAACAATGCAATGCCCGCACTCACAATGTCAGAGCCATGTAGTGGAAGTAGGGATGTGCCCCAAAATGGTTTTAAAGCGGTTAAGGCTACACCAATGGCAATCAAGGTTGTCGCTAACCATGTTCCGTAGCGAAGTAACAGAGCGATGACTTGGTCCCGTAATTCTAAATACCCTTTCTCAGACTTCATAGTGTTCCAGCAAAAATGTGTATATCAAAAGCGCTCATAAGCATTTGAAATGCTAAAAACGCCAGAATGATGACAAAAAAGATACGCAATTTATCGGCAGGTAGCCCTATAAGTAAGCGTGCTCCGATAATTGAGCCAATAACTGAACCTAAGGCGATAGGGCCAGCAACATTAATGTCAATATCCCCTCGAACAAAATAAGCCCCTGCACTGGCTGCTGCTGTCACCCCAATCATGAAATTGGATGTAGCGCTTGAAACTTTAATGGGAAGGCGCAAGGCGCTATCCATGGCAGGTATTTTGAGTACACCAGAGCCAATTCCTAATAATGCCGAAATCAACCCCGCCCCGTACATGAATATCATACCAAGAGGAACACGACTGACGTAATAGGGGACTTCCTGCCTAGATTGGCTTTCTGGAAAACTAGAATGTAAGCGTAAGGTTGTAGCCCAGCGAGTTTGATTGATTGGAGTAGCAGCAATGACTTCATATCGGCGAGTTAACATCTGTTTAGCTGAAATTGTGAGGATCATGGCAAAGAGGCCATACAGTACAGGGGGTGAGATGAGCCCAATTAACAACACCCCTGTCAAGGCACCAAATGTAGTGGCTGTTTCAAGTACAATGGCTAGACGGGTATTGGTTAGGCGATTTTTGAGAAACTGACCTGCACTACCACATGAACACGCTATGACGGAGACCAGGCTTGCTCCAATGGCGATGTGGATTTCTACACCAAAAATTTGCGTGAGAATTGGCACAATAAAAATGCCACTTGCCATCCCCAGTATTCCACCAAGCGCACTTGCTGCACAAGCCGCGATAAACAGTAATAGAGCGTCCATTATTTAGGCTTTCGGTGAGGTGCGTGGACGACGAGTTAAACGCGTGACGAAGCTAATCAGATCACCGCGATAGTAGAGCTTTTCATAATCAATGGGCTGGTGGCCTGTGGTATAGGATGTTCGTTCGATTAAAAAGATAGCACTACCTGTATCAATATTGAGAGCAAGAGCGACATTAGAAGGGGCTGTAATAGCTGCAAGGCGATATTCTGCCTCAGTTAATGGGATAGCGTATTTATCTTCGAGTAGAGAAAAGATGGGTTCAGCATCTAAATCGTGTGTGATAATTTTTTCTCCAATTTCTTGAGGGAGATAGGTTTCATCGAAAGACATGGCGATGCCATCGGCAAGGCGGACACGCTGGAGCCGCATTACGGCACTTCCAGGTAAGATGCCAAGTTGCTCAGCTACATGTGTATCGGCAGATACGATTTGCTTGTCTAATAGGCGAGCCGTTGGGATACGACCAAGGGCTTGCATATCCTCAACAAACCCAGTCAACTCAGTGAGTTCTTGGTTGATTTTAGGCATGGTCACAAAGGTCCCTTTACCACGCCGGATTTCAATTTGTTCGCGCAATACAAGGTTCTCAATCGCCTTGCGTACTGTTGTGCGGCTTGCATTAAACCTTTCTATTAGGCGATCTTCGGATGGCAATTGGCTGCCTGGGGGGTATATACCATTGGAAATATCAGCCGCGAGAGCTGATTCGATTTTTGCGTAAAGCGGTAAGTGTTCAGGATTAATATTCATACCATCATCATGACATCATGATGTCCCTATGTCAATGTTGTCTATGAGGTAACGAATGTAATTAAAAATAGCCCTATAGAGCCCCAATAATGGGCGAATATGATATGCAAGATAACCATGTGGCAAGCATTAAATAAGCTGCTATCAAGCCACCAAGAAATAAGCTAAATGGATGGTAACAGTGTAATAAACATAAGTAATGGGTTTGGGAGGATTAGGTGCGATAAGAAACATTGATTATATTTATGCGTGTAGTGTGACTTTTTATGCATTAAAAGTGAATTATTACTTGTTCAAATTATTCAAATTGATATTATCACGGTGAAATGTATTTATGCAGGTCAACGTCCCCAAAATGAGAACAACAACGGATTGGGGTGAATATCACTATAGTTAAGGAATAATTTGTGGCTTTTCGTTTAAAATATCTTGCATTACTACCGCTATTTGTTGCTACGACAGCATGCCAACAACCGTTTAATACTAATGCTAATGATGTAGCAACACCTGTAGTACAAACCCAATCCGTAGTGGTTAATAACTCATGGATTGAAATCTCACGAGGCGCATTAGAATTTAATGTGCAAAAAGTTCAAGCTCTATTAGGCGATAAATCCTCTCTTTGCGCGGTATTGAAAGGGGATGCTTACGGTCATGACCTTTCATTAGTTACCCCCATTATGATTGAAAACAATGTTCAATGTATTGGCGTAACAAACAACCAAGAATTAAAAACAGTGAGAGACTTAGGTTTTAAAGGCCGTTTAATGCGAGTGAGAAATGCGACTGAGCAGGAAATGGCACAAGCGACACAATATGACACGGAAGAACTCATTGGTAATTTAGCAATGGCGCAACGTTTGAATGCGATTGCAAAACAACAAAATAAAATCATTCCTATTCATTTAGCGCTAAATTCGGCAGGGATGTCCCGTAATGGACTCGAAGTAAGCCATGCCGCTGGTTTGAATGAAGCGAAGCAGATTTCAGAATTACCGCAATTAAAAATCGTGGGAATTATGTCTCACTATCCAGAGGAAGATGAAGCTCAAATCCGTAAAGATCTTGCAAAATTCAAGAAAGGATCACAACAAGTCTTGGCGGTAACTGGAATAAAGCGTGAAGATGTGATGCTGCATGTGGCGAATACTTATGCAACTATTACTGTCCCCGAGTCGTGGCTAGATATGGTGCGTGTAGGAGGGATCTTTTATGGTGACACCGTTGCAACGAACGACTATAAACGCGTAATGACGCTTAAATCAAATATTGCTGCGGTGAATCATTACCCTAAAGGAAATACTGTGGGTTATGACAGAACTTATACTTTGAAACGAGATTCTGTTTTGGCCAATATTCCTGTTGGTTATGCTGATGGCTACCGTCGAGTATTTAGTAATACTGGTCATGCATTGATCAATGGCCAAACTGTTCCTGTGTTAGGAAAAACATCAATGAATACCGTCATGGTGGATGTTACTGATTTAAAACAAGTCAGCCCAGGTGATGAAGTCGTATTTTTTGGTAAACAAGGGAATGCCGAGATAACGGCTGAAGAAGTTGAAGATATCAGTGGCGCACTTTTTACAGAGATGTCGATCCTGTGGGGCGCAACAAATAAACGTGTTTTAGTCGACTAGTTTTAATCTCGAAATATTCAACTTGAACCCGCGATTATCGCGGGTTTTTGCGTATTAAATACGATTCCAGATAAAGTGCAATGTATTGTTATAAGTTTATAAAGTATAGGTCTATAAAGTGCTGTTTAGCTTAATTAGTATCGAAACCTTAACCTTGATATGTTAGCTTGAATAAGTCGTTATAAGTGATAAAGCAAATAGAAGAATTAGAAGGATATTATATTATGTATCAAGTTGATTTACATGCGCACACCATTGCCAGCACCCATGCATATAGTACGGTGAGTGAATATTTTACGGAAGCGGCAAGCCGTGGTGTAAAGCTATTTGCGATCACAGACCATGGACCTGAAATGCAAGATGCCCCTCATGAATGGCATTTTGGTAATATGCCTATCTTACCTCGGATTGTTGATGGTGTTGGTTTACTGTATGGTATTGAAGCTAATATAAAAAATAAGCTGGGTGAGACAGACTGTAATGAAAAAATAGCACGTCATCTGGATATTATATTAGCGGGTTTTCATGAGCCGGTATTAGAGCCCCAAAGTTTAGCTGATAATACAGAAGCCATGATTGCAACGATCCGCAGTGGTAAAGTGCAAATCATTACGCACCCTGGAAACCCTAAGTACCCCATCGATATTAAAGCGGTTGCTCAAGCGGCGAAAGAAAGTAATGTTGCTTTAGAAATGAATAACTCATCATTTCTCCATTCCCGAGCGGGTAGTCAAAAGAACTGTTTAGAAATTGCAAAAGCGGTTAAAGACAGTGGAGGTTGGGTTTCGCTGGGGTCTGACTCTCACTTTTCAGGTTACTTAGGTCGTTTTGACCGTGTCATTGAAATGCTGGACTCTATTGATTTCCCACAATCTCAGATCCTGAATGTAACACCACGTCGTGTGCTTGATTTTCTTGAATCTCATGGGCGTAAACCAATCCCTGAATTTGCTGATTTCTAAGTATATTGCTTAGGATATTCTGCAATAAGAATGAAAGCCGCTCAGTCAGATATGAGTCCGGCTTTTATTTTTAGTTCTGCATTAGGTGAAGAATATAATATCAGTTTAATGATAATAAATTAAAAGCAGAGAAAAAAGAGAGCAAAGAAAAATCTGCGCAGGCGGGTAAGCCTGTAAAATAATTTAATGGAATATCGTTAACGTCACGGTGTCATGGGAAATAATTCTATGGCGCTGCATGATGGCTGATATGGTATACTGCTCATTATTTTTAAATCAGTGATGTTTATGAACTATCAATGCCCCCTTTGTTTTAAACCCCTTCAAAAAGTACAAAATAGCTTTCGTTGTGAAGCTAACCACCAGTTTGATTGTGCAAAAGAAGGTTATGTTAATTTATTACCTGTGCAACATAAACGTTCAAAAGACCCCGGTGATAGCGCAGAGATGATGCAGGCTCGTAGGCAGTTTCTTGATGCGGGGCATTATCACCTGATGCGTGACAAAGTTTCAGAAAAAATAGCCCAATTTATTCCGTCATCAAATATGAGTTTGCTAGATATTGGTTGTGGGGAAGGGTATTACACTGATTATTTTGCACAAGAACTGAAAAAGCAAGACGAGCAAGCCACGGTCTTTGGGTTAGATGTGTCTAAAGCGGCAATCCGTTACGCGGCTAAGCGTTATAAATCAGTACATTTTTGTGTGGGGACTAGCCACCGATTACCTTTTGCGGATACAAGTTTCGGTAGTATTGTCCGAATTTATGCACCATGCAAAGGGGAAGAATTAAGCCGTATCTTAATATCTAAGGGGACTCTAATTACCGTCACTCCAGCAGCAGAACATCTGCAAGAATTAAAAGCATTGATTTATGATGAAGTGAAATTGCATCCTGTTAAAGAAGAAAATCTACCTAATTTTGTTCTATTAGACGAAACACGGTTAAATTATAAAATGTCACTGGCAGGCAGCGAAGCTTATGAATTGCTAGCAATGACGCCATTTGCTTGGCGTGCGTCTGAAGAAGTTAAGCAAGGTTTATTATTATCTAATGTGAAGAATTATACTGCTGATTTCTTGATCCGGGTTTACCAATATCAGGGTGAGTAGAACGCTTAAAATTGCCCCCTAAGATAATTAGGGGGCAACAAAATTATGAAGCGTACATAAATAATTCAAGGTGCTCGAATAAGATATTAAACCCGATACCAATTAATACTAATCCACCTACAATTTCGGCTTTTTTCCCTAATAATGGGCCGACATAACGGCCGATCATCATCCCAACAGTCGCCATTATCATCGTCATTAAGCCAATAGTCATTGCAGTATGAACGATGTCTACTTGTAAAAATGCTAAACCAAGACCGATTGCCATTGCATCAAGACTAGTGGCTATCGCTGATAATATTAGGTTTGTTGAGCTATGACTTGACGGCTTTGAACAACATTCTTCATCTTTTGTTTTAATGCTCTGCCAAATCATACGAGCACCTAAAACAAATAATAAAGCAAATGCAATCCAATGATCCCAACGAATGACATATTGACTTGCAAGTATCCCAATACCCCAACCTATAATTGGGGTTATGGCTTCAATGAAGCCAAAAATAAATCCAGTGCGGAGAATTTCTCTGAAGCGAGGTTTATGCAAAACAGCACCTTTGCAAATGGCTACAGCAAAGGCATCCATGGATAGTGCAAGGGCTAAGATAAGGGTAGCGTAAAAGCTCATAACAAGAACCTCGGTTGGGTGTTTCCATATACACATAAATTACCCCCAACCAAAAGGCTTATTTATGTGTCTATGGTCTTGCCAACCGAATCTGGTGTCCGCACCACGTTTGAAACCAAACGAGTATGTTGATACGGACTTTCTGGTATATATATAATACCAGAACAGGCTACTCCCCAATGACGTTGAAAGAAAGATACCACATTTTATTTTAAAGGCAACAATTAATTAATTGTGGATATTAAACGTTAGTGAGAATTATTATCAACTAGGGTATTAAGAAAAAAAAGGTTAATTATAAAATTAATTAACCTTAGTTTTATTATGAATATATATAATGATTATTTATGATTAATTAAAAACTCATAAATTCTTTGTAAATCATCAAGGTGAGATACTTTTATGTAAATTTTCTTTTGTTCTAACCCTATTATTAATATGCCATCTTCAGATAAATTCATTGTTTTTATTCTTTCGTATAAAATAAAAGTATTGGCAAAATAAAACCCAGTTTGTTTAAAAAATAGCTTAGGTGTTCTTATAAATGCCAAGTAAATAGACATGAATATAGTAACCAATAATAAGTAAGTGGTTAATAAATTACCATGACGAACAATATTTGTGTAAATAACAATACATATTAATACAATAAAAATGGTGGCATCAATACGATGTTTTCGTTTTAAGTTGATCTTTAATAACGTTTTGCCTTTCAGTAAATGCTGAATAAATTCGTCATAAATTGCATACACAAGCATGAGCAAAATGATAATAGCGAGAATGGCATCATTGAAAGTCATTGGAGCGCCCTTGGATAAGTAAACATGTGCAGAGCTTAAAATTAAAAAAGGGAGGCTGCAACCTCCCAATTCAAATAATTACAAGAGAATTATGGTGCTAAGAATTTCAGCCAAGCACCTAAGATACCAAGACCGAAGAAACCGATAATAATCCATAATGCATTAACTTTATGGCGTAAGAGCCACATACATCCGAAGGTTAATAACAATGGCACTAAACCAGGCATTAATTGGTCTAGGATCATCTGTACAGTCGTAATATCTTCTACACCTGTAGTTTGGTTTTTGATGCGCGAAACCTCAAGTGGAATATTGACGTGTGTCCACTTGTTTACTAAGGCCCCCATAACAAACAAACCAAGTATTGAAGCTCCCTCTGTTAATTTTTGTAGGAAGCCGCCTCCCATATCTTGAACAATATCGATCCCTTTCTTATAACCATATGAAATTCCATAGTATAAGGTGAGTAACCGTACTAGGTTGAATAAAAAGAAAAAGAGTAATGGGCCGAGTAAACTACCTGTCATCGCGATCCCAGCACCGAGTGCCGCAAAGACAGGGCGTACTGTTCCCCAGAAAATTGGGTCACCGACACCAGCAAGAGGCCCCATGAGACCGACCTTGATACCGTTGATTGCCCCGTCATCAATGTCTGCACCATTAGCGCGTTGTTCTTCCATTGCCATCGTCACGCCAAGGACCGGCGCTGCAACGTATGGGTGCGTATTGAAAAATTCTAAATGGCGTTTAATCGCTTGTTTACGGTCGTCATTATTTTCTGGATAAAGGCGGCGAATAACAGGGATCATTGAATAGCAGAAGCCGAGAGCTTGCATACGTTCAAAGTTCCAAGAGCCTTGGAATAAATTGGAACGCAAAAAAACACCGCGAATATCGCTCTGAGTCAGTTTTTTCTCTGTAGATTGAGTTGTGTCAACCATGATTGCGTTCCTCCTAGTCTAATTCATTATCAAGATTGTTGTTACTATTCCCTTGGCTCACAACAACTTGAGATTTGTTGTATTTAGGGCTGAGTTGGATGTAAAGTACGGCCATGACAACACCAATGACACCCAGAGCAACGAGGTTGAAATCTGTAAAGGCTGCAGTGACAAAGCCTAGGTAGAAGAACGGCATCAGATAGCCTGCACGCATCATATTAATGACCATTGCATAACCAACAACAACAATCATACCCCCAGCGATATTTAAGCCACTTGTGACAACTTCAGGGATTGAACTTAGCAGTTGCTGAACCTCGGATGTCCCTACAGAAACAGCAACAATAAGCGCAGGAATAGCAACGCGCATAGCTTGCAAGACCAGTGCTGAAACGTGAACTACGCTTAGATAAGTCAAGTTACCAGTCGTTGTAGCCCTATCAGCTGCGTGTTGGAACGCAACAGTAATGGTACGTACGATAATGGTTAATACTTGCCCAGCAGCTGCAAGAGGAATGGCTAATGCGATACCAGCACCAATGCTTTGCCCACCGGCGATGACCAAAATGGTTGAAATAATTGAGGCGAGTGCAGCATCAGGTGCGACCGCGGCACCGATATTCATCCACCCCAAAGCTATCATTTCCAAAGTACCACCGATGATGATACCTGTTTTCATGTCTCCCAAAACGATACCAATAAGCGTACAGGCAACGAGAGGGCGGTGAAACTGGAATTCATCGAGGATTGACCCCATCCCCGCGATACATGCAACGATGAAGACCAGTACTATTTGAACAACGGTAAGTTCCATTGTTTAATCTCCTGTAACCAACAAGTTTTAAAATCTGTTTGAGTAATGGATAAAGAACTAAAATAAAAAATTGTATTAAGCATTATTTTTTGAGCTTGCTAATTAAGTCCATCATGTGGACTTTGTTGTCAGATGAAACTTTTCTGACTTCAAGCTCAATATTTTTGTCATTCAAATAATTAAATGCATCGATGTCTTCTTGGTTGATTGAAACCGCATTGGTTACCATGGTTTTACCATCATGGTAAGCCATACCACCAATATTAACGGACTTGATTTCAACACCTTCTTCGACAATACGTTTAACGTCTGTTGGGTTAGTAAACAGCAACATAACACGCTCACCTGCATATTTCGGGTTGTTATAAACGCGAATGCATTTAGCGACATCAACAACATGAGCGGTTACCCCAGGTGGAGCGACTTGTTTGAGTAATGTTGAACGGACTTGGTCTTTTGCTACCTCATCACTGACAACAATAATTCGCTTAACTTGCGTTTCTTTGGTCCAGCGAGTTGCCACTTGGCCATGAATTAGACGGTCATCAATACGGGCAAGGGCTATTACCATATGTTCACCCGGACCAGCTTTGATTGGCGCTGGAGCAGGAGTACTTGGTGCCGCTGCTGCGGGCGCTGTTTCAACTTCTTTGAACTTAAATGAACGAACGCCACCACGACCAGTTTCTAATGCTACAGTGATCAGTTCGCTCAAGGTGGGGTTATCATCACGACACATAAAGGTTTCAACTAGCATTGGAACATTTACGCCAGTGATGATGTCATAGTTTTCATGTTGATTAACGATACGACTTGCGGCATTAAATGGGCTACCTCCCCATGTATCAACTAAAAACAGTACGCCTTTTGAAGTATCTAAATCAGTTAGTTTTTGAGTGTATTTATCAAACAGGGTGTCTGCATTTTCCCCAGGGATAAAATCAATAAACGAAACATTGTCTTGTTCGCCTATTAACATCTCGGTTGTTCGAAGAAGCTGTTCTGCAGCGACTCCGTGTGTACCAATCATAATAGCTATACTCACTATTTTTCCCTCATAGATAGATAAAACGAAATATTATCTGTAGATAAAACGGATGCTAAAGTTAGACTCCTCTTTATCAATTTCCCCTGTATCATAATATTAGCTGAATAATTACAAATTACTCATGGTATCCATAAGCCAGCTACTTATCTTGTTAGTATCGAGTCCATATGTAGCATAACATTTTGTTTTAACCTAAAAACTTGTTTCGCGTCAGAAAAATAAGAATATACCTAAAATCACTTATTAATTTGCGATTGTTATCTTTTTATTTGTTTTTTGTTAGGTTTTATTTTTATCAATTTTTAATTGAGTGGATTGTTATTGTGTTACAGGTAACAAAAAATTAAGCAAAAATAGGCTGTCATTGATTTTTTGGTTAAAAAATGGGCGGGTTGGCGGGGGGTTTGATTGTTGATAAATAATGTAAAGAAGCACTTTTAGCATAAAATAGCATAGCTTCCATTTTGATGCTGTTGATGAAATATATAATAAACAGTAAAAAACAAGGTTTTTTGTGGGGGAAATGATTAATTAAACTTGAAGGTTGTGGTAGGAAAAGACAGTGCTAACCAAATGAGCGCTTAATTGCAGATAAAAACGCCCTCAATGCTATCGACTTGATAATAGAATGAAGAGGGCGTTAACGTGTTTACCGTAGGTTAAAACTAATCACATTGCACCTTGATAGCTAAACCACCGCGGGAAGTTTCACGGTATTTGGCATTCATGTCCTTCCCTGTTTCGTACATAGTTTCAATCACTTTATCGAGAGAAACACGAGGTTCACTGGTTCTGCGTAATGCCATTCTTGCTGCATTTATGGCTTTGACTGATGCGATTGCATTACGCTCAATGCAAGGCACTTGTACTTGCCCAGCAACAGGGTCACAGGTTAGTCCTAAGTTGTGTTCCATGCCAATTTCAGCGGCGATACAAACTTGCTCTGGGCTGCCTCCAAATAGCTCGGTAAGGCCTGCAGCAGCCATTGAACATGCGACACCGACCTCACCTTGACAGCCAACTTCAGCTCCTGAAATTGATGCGTTCATTTTATATAAAATGCCAATTGCGCCTGAAGCTAAGAAATAGCGCATATACAGCTCAGGGGTAACTGGCTCAATACAATGATTGTAATAAGCTAATACGGCGGGGACGATACCACATGCTCCATTGGTAGGGGCAGTGACAACGCGGCCTCCTGCGGCATTTTCCTCATTAACGGCTAAGGCATACATATTGATAAGGTCGATAACATTCATCGGGTCATTTGAAAGTTTACTTGATGATGTGACCAGTCGATTTAGTGCCGGTGCTCGACGAGGAACGCGTAGTGGGCCCGGTAAGACGCCTTCAGTATTTAAGCCACGCTCAATACAAGCTTGCATCGTGTGCCACACATCAGCGAAGTATTCTTCAATTTCTTGTTTAGTATGGAGATCTAGCTCATTTTTCATCATTAAACTAGAAATAGAAAGACCTGATTTTTTGCAATTCAATAATAATTCGTCAGCAGAATTGTATGGATACGACACAGGTTTGCTATCAAGGATGGATTGACCAAAATGTTCTTCATCGACGATAAAACCACCGCCGATAGAATAATAAGTTTTGGTATAAATTTCTTTATCACCATTAAATGCATGAATTGTCATGCCATTCTCATGTAAAGGCAGGTTATCTTGACGAAAATTCATGCCGCCTTCATTTGGAAAGTCAACAACCTGAGTTCCATTAGCTAGCGGGAGTTTCTCTGACTCTTCCACATTTTTGATAAAAGTTGGAATAGATTCAATGTCAACGGTGGCAGGCATATTACCTGCTAGCCCCATAATAATGGCGATATCAGTATGGTGCCCTTTTCCAGTAAGCGATAATGACCCGTAAACATCCACAGAAATACGAGTAACGTTAGGCAATATGCCTTTGCTTACCAAATCATCGACAAATTCTTTCCCAGCTTTCATCGGACCGACGGTATGAGAGCTTGAAGGGCCAATGCCCACTTTAAACATGTCGAAAACGCTTATCACGCAGGACTCCTTAAAAAAAAGATGAAAATATAGTGCTTTATTTTAAAAGGCGCTACTTTACTGTTATTTAGTAGTGTTAACCAGTAAGTTTAAAGTATTTTTTGAAATAAGGTAGTTGAGGAGTGTGAATTGAAGGTAAATAGCACAAAATGTCTGTGAATTGTCTAAAAAGTAGTCAGTATAAAGATGGATATTTTGTAAGATCTGACGCTATATAACGGCTATCTAAAAATATCACACTGTAATAACGGCGCTATATGGTGAATAGTTATGAAAGGCTCAATCTAGTTGTAAAGCTAATTGGTGGATTATTGAGGCAGTCAAACCCCAAACTAACCGCCCGTTATACCAGTAAAAAAAGATGCGACTGTGCCGCCCTGAACGCTTTATATCCACGAATTTATGGCGTTGAAGTGAAAGTGCATCAAACAATGGAACTTCAAAGATAGAAGCCACTTCGCTGGGGTTCGCTTGATATCGAATATTATTAGGTAAAAGCCCAACTATAGGGGTGACCTCGTAGCCACCATAACTTTGGAGTGGGGCGAGTTGGCCAAGTACTTTAACTTTTTCCGGAGGGATCGCCACTTCTTCGTAAGCTTCACGTAAGGCGGTGTTGATGGGTGAGCCATCCTCGGGGTCACTTGCCCCCCCAGGAAAAGCCACTTCTCCTGCATGAGAACGTAAGAAAGGGGAGCGTTGCGTAAGAAGTAACGTTGGGTGCGGTTTATTGATTATTGGCAAAAGAACCGCAGCCGATTTACCCGCCTTGAATACAGGCTGGCGGGTTGTCGGCAAAGTAAACTGAAAACGATTGATAAAGTTATTCAGTTCAGTCATCTTTATTTAGTGCTCCTAATACAGGTAAAATCAGGCTTAATTTATCAAATGTCTCTTGATATTCTCTGTCAGCTTGGCTATCAGCAACAATACCACCACCAGCCCAACAGTAAATTTGTTTTTTATAGGTCAATAAAGTACGAATAGTAATATTGCTATCCATATTCCCACAAAAGCTAATATAGCCTATTGCACCACAATATCCATGTCGACGATGCGGTTCTAATTCTTCAATGATTTCCATTGCTCGTATTTTAGGTGCTCCGGTGATTGACCCTCCAGGGAAACACGCTCTTAATAAGTCAGCAGCACAATACTGTGCATCTAATTTTGCGCAGACCGTACTAACCAAATGGTGTACAGCAGGAAATGACTCCACTGCAAATAACTCAGGGACATTCACTGACCCTGGCTGGGCAACTCGGCCAATATCATTACGTAATAAATCGACAATCATGACGTTTTCTGCACGGTCTTTGGTTGAGTTTGCTAATTTTTCTACTTGAGCAAGGTCATCCTGTTCATTTTCTAGACGGGGAAGTGTTCCTTTAATTGGGCGTGTCTGAATATCGCCATCCTGTAAAAAAATAAACCGCTCAGGGGACATGCTAATGACTGCGTTTTCAGGTAAACGAATAAAGGAAGAGAAAGGGGCTTCATTACTTTCTAACAGAGCTAGAAATGCATTCCATTCGTCCCCTTTATACTTAGCTTTAAATCTTTGAGCTAAATTGATTTGATAGCAATCACCATTACGTAAATATTCATGAATATGCGCGATGTTTTGGTGATATGTCTCTTCTGACATGTTTGATTGCCAAGGGGACGTTAATTGGAATTTATTTTTACGTGGTTTTTTTTGTGCCTGTAACCAAGCTAACCTAGCTTCAATATCATCATAACTAATTAATGTAGTTGTTTTAGTGTGATGATCAATAATGAGTGCCCATAAATAGATCCCGATGGCCATATCAGGAAATTGTAATTCTGTTTTGGCGAGGTTAGGGAGTTTTTCAATGCGACGACCTAAATCGTAGCTCCAAAGGCCCAATGCACCACCATTAAAGGGTAAATCTATGCATTCATTATTGTTCGACCTGTATTTATTGAGCAATTGTTTTAGCAAATCAAAGGGGTCTGAACCCGAAGTCGTTGAAGGTTGACCTTGCTCTGTGATGGTTGTTTCGCTGTGGTAGGTAGTCAGTGTCGCAATAGGGTCAGCGACAATAATATCAAATCGATTATGTGAATGTTTTGCATTTCCTGAATGTAATAACATTGCCCATGGCAGATGTGCAATAGGCGCAAAATAGTCGATTGCCGCAGTTGGGCGATAAGGTAACTGTTTTTTATTGATAGTCATGTCGATAAATATAATGTTCCGCAACAAGTGGATTTGAACAGGTTAACATATATTCTTATCTTAATAATCGAAGAGATGTTAAAATCTTAATTATTGATTTTAGTATTTTACTTATGAGGTTTAAACCATGCTTTCTGGAATACCAGCACTTAATCATGAAGAGCAACAAGAAGCGGTTGAAAGAATTCATCAGTTGATGGCGCAAGGGATGAGTAGTGGAGAGGCCATTGCAATAGTGGCTCAAGAAATTAGGGAAAGCCACCAAGGTAAAGAGCAAATTCACGTATTATTCGATGATGAAAATTAATAATTAGTAAACATACTATTAACATTTATGCGCAGACCTGATAGATTAATATTAGTTAAGTCATTTTATTCATTGATACTAGTTAGAAAATGACCAGTAAGTAACTGGTAAATTTAACATATTCTAATAGGTTTAAATGGGCAGCTAAACTAATCAAAAATCTTTACCTTATATGGGTATCGGAGGGTGCTATGGAAGCAAATCATAAAATTGCTGTTGTTCTGGGGACATGTGCATTGGTTTTTAGTTCGTTTGCTTTAAGCGCAAACGATGAAGAAGGTAAAGCGGAACCCTTTGTCAGTTGTGGTACATTAACTGAACCACAGATTGCGGCTCAGGTTAAAAGTGATTTTATGCATAATCGGTTACCGCGTTGGGCAGAAGAGAAGGCCACGTTAGGTAAAAAGGCAGTTGCATGGGTCAATGATAGTGAAGTGACTAAAACTGAAACAGGCTATACTGTTCCATTGGTGGTGAGAGGGGCAAAATCTGACCTACGTTATTCTGTTTCGGTCGATTGCCAAAATAATACGGTTACCTATAACGCAACTAAATAGGCAGTTAATATTAGTTAACAAAGAAAAGACCCATTTTCTTTCGTATTAATGTAACTAAAGGGGAGCCGAAAAAGGCTCCCTTTTTTAGTGTATGGATAATAAATTTACTTCGTGACCAAATAAAAATATTGGGTAGTAAACCGAGTAATCAATTTAGCGATTTCTGGGTTCATAAGGCATACGCGCAAAATTTTGTGAAAGTTGGCGGTAATAAACCAACCTTTCTCTGAAATACTCCCTTAGGTGCTCGGGCTGTTCCCGTTCGACGGCTTCGGCGATGACGGCGACGTTATAGCGTTCTTTGAATGCAACACCGGAGGCTAAAAGGTCAACGTTGATCTTATCCATTTCATCTTTAGGTAATAAAGCAAGGTTGTAGTTCATTTTGGTTCTCAAAAGTTAATTCTCACTGATTTATTATAATGGGTTAATGAGAAAAAATCTCAATAGAATATTAAAAAATGATGTCGAAAAAATAAAGACGAATGATTGTTATCGTGATAATTAAAATATAAACCAAGAAAAGATAATGAGATTGATTATTATTGTTTTTAACAAAAGTTATTAATAATCAGTAAATTGGATTT
The DNA here is from genome assembly GCF_053543535.1 of Providencia sp. AGC89. Taxonomy (NCBI): domain Bacteria; kingdom Pseudomonadati; phylum Pseudomonadota; class Gammaproteobacteria; order Enterobacterales; family Morganellaceae; genus Providencia; species Providencia sp. AGC89. The sequence goes on along the minus strand of NZ_JBIXLP010000060.1, from coordinate 113,342 downwards.
TTTTGTTTTAAGATTGTTTTAGGGTTTTAATTATTGTAATACTGTGCATAATATAAGAATGAACGATTAACTGATAAGGCATAAATATGTTAACTACAGACATGGTCAATAAACTAAATGAGCAATTAAATCTTGAATTTTATTCTGCTAATCTTTATTTGCAAATGAGTGCTTGGTGTAGCGATAAAGGCTACGAAGGTGCAGCTGCATTTCTAAAGTCGCACTCACAAGAAGAAATGGAGCACATGCAGCGTTTATTTGATTACCTTAGCGATACAGGTGCATTACCTTTATTAGGGCAAATTGCAGCGCCTCCTGTTGCTTTCAAATCGATTGCAGATGTTTTCACCCAAACATATGAGCACGAACAATTAATCACACGCGAAATTAACAAACTGGCTCATTTAGCCATGACAACCCAAGACTATTCAACATTTAACTTCTTACAATGGTATGTTGCTGAGCAACACGAAGAAGAAAAACTATTTAAATCAGTATTGGATAAACTTGATATGGTTGGTGAATCTGGCAAGGCGTTATTCTTGTTAGATAAAGACTTAAAAAGCTTATCTGCAGCAACACATATCTAATTTGAAGCACTATCGGTATTTATTAAGTTAATATATCTATTTGAAGTATAAAGACCTTGTCAGGCTTGTGGCTATGAAAGTTTATTTCAATGACCACAAGCCTTTTTCTTTTCATTTTGTGTGAAAACTCACAGGATAGAGGGTCAAAACCTATTTTTAAGCGGTAAAACTGGTTTTTTTCCGTATAATGATTGGTAATAATTCTAAATTCACCTGCAAATTAAGGGGTTACTATGCCAATCTACCATATTAAATCTTCATGGCGTAAACTTAGCGCTATTGCCGTTTTGTTTTTAGGTATGTCCTTCCAACAAGCTTTTGCTCATGCTCATCTTAAAGACCAACTACCAGCTGAAGGTGCCGCGGTAGAGCAAGCACCTGAATCAATTACATTAAGCTTTTCTGAGGGGATTGAAGTTAATTTCACTAAAGTCAATATTGTTGGCCCTGAAAAAAATATTGTCAAAACAGGCAAGGCAGCATTAGACCCAAGTAATGACACTAAAGTTATTGTTCCTGTTGAGGATAAACTCGTTGCCGGTAAGTATGATGTTAATTGGAGTGTGGTCTCTGTGGATGGGCACAAAACAAAAGGGACTTATAGCTTTACAGTGAAATGATATGTCACTAGAAGCTTTTTATACGTTAATTCGTTTTATCCATTTTATCGCTGCAATATTGATGTGTGGTATGTCAATATTTGCAGTGCTTCTCAGTCGTGGGAAGTTTCGCTATTTATTAGTCCGTTACCTTAATAAAGGTATCTTCTTTTGCGCTATTATCACTTCATTAACAACCTTTGGTTGGTTGCTTGCTCAAGCTGGTTTGATGGGGGATGGTTGGGAAGATAGTATCGATTGGGCTATATGGCAGGGGGTGCTTGGCACGTCATTTGGTCAAATATGGCGCTGGCAACTGCTGTTTGCTGTTATCCTCTTGCTGGTTTTATGTATAAAATCCATAAAGCTACGTCTAAACCTAGTATTACTTCTTTCTATTGTCCTGCTTGGTCTCCATGCATTTATTGGGCATGCAGCCATGACCGATGGCGTTATTGGGGCTTTTCATCGTATTAATCAGTTCATTCATCTCATTAGTGCAGCCTATTGGTTTGGTGGTTTATGGCCATTCTTAATTTGTATTCAGTTTTTACGTCATAAACAAGAGCTGGTGCAGGGGATGGATAAACAAATAATCAGTACTATGCGGTTGTTTTCAAAAATTGGGCATGTTGCAGTTGTGCTTGTCATCTTAACCGGGGTTATTAGTGCAATAACGATTTTGCCAGAATGGCCTTTGGCATTTTCGGGCTCTGAGTACCAATCATTGCTTTGGTTTAAAATTATTTTAGTTCTAGGAATGGTAATGTTAGCTTTGATTAATCGCTACTATATCGTTCCAGGCCTAAAACACAGAGGGCGTTTGAACTATTTGATCATTAATAGTTGGGTTGAATTGTTATTGGGTACTATGGCAATTCTAGCCGTTGCTATTTTTGCTACTTATCAACCGATATAGCCAAATGTTCGTATTTATTTGATAATACAGTGAAGATATTTTTAATATTTAACAAGGTCATTTTAATGAAATATAAACTCATTATTTGCTCATTATTACTTGTTGGAACAATGAGTGCAGCATACTCCGCACCATTGGCAACAGTCAGTAAAAAACAATTTGGTCAGGACTGGCCGTTTATTCGTGAGGAGGTGATGCTTGAGTGCCGTAACAATGGTGCATTGGTCGTCATTAACCCTGCAACATTGATGCAATATCCATTAAATGAGATAGCGACGGAATTAATGGAGAAAAAAGAGATTAAGGCTCAGCCGATTGATGTTTTATTAGCACCTATTGAAACAACTAAAAGTGTTAAAGAAAGAATACAGCCATTAAAAGAGGCCGCTGAAAAATTATGCCCCAGTAAGTAAGGTTACTGGAAATAGGGTTGGTTACGCAGAGGGAATGGTGTTTTCTATTATTTTATTTATATAAATCAGTGTGATATACAATTGAAAGGTTTTGTTGATTACTGGTATAGGTATAACCTATTGAACAAATAGTTCAATATTAGAAAATCAAACAATAAATTGTGTTAATAATATGTGAAATAATTGATAATAAATGTGGTAAGAACGTGAGTTGAAAGCTAGTATTAGGGTGTACTTTGTTACGTCTCAATGGCAATTTTAGCGCACGGCTCTGCCAGAGCCATTTCCCAAGGCCCGGTAATCGGAATCTACCAGGCCTCTTTTTTTGCCTATCGGTTTGTTTGTTAACACACTAGTAATCACCTTTCTATTTGTTCTTACCCATTTATATACCCGAGCTAATAGGCTGTATAACATGATTAACCTACTATGCTAATTTCATGACCCAATGATGATTTTCTTTATCATAGTGATGGCGATAGAGTAAAACAGGTTTTTCATCTAAGGTGGCAGGGATGCTGGTATGTTCGTCCCAACCATCTAATTGCATACAGAAATCGGTATCAGAATCACAAGGGATACTTACCGTATCACTTTTATGTGAAGCCATAACCGCATCATTAATTTCATAGGAAGATATTTTCAATTTCACAAAACACATAATAGCACCTCATTTATCGACGTTATCTATATATACTAAGCTCAACAGAATTAATCATAGTATAAATGGAATTGATTTCCAAAATAAATTTTCACCGATAAACAAGAGAGGGTGCATTATGTTACTTATATGCACCCTTGTAGTGTTTATTTTTTAGGTATTGATGTACCCCAGTTTAAGTAATCACTAGGGGCTTCTAATTTTAGAATGAAATGCTGTTCCGGCTTAGCTTTCGGCGCTAAAGGCACTGTTGGCGGGGTGGCGAGAGTGATACCACCTCGGACAAACTGCTTGAATGTACCGCTTTTCATAACTCCACCAGCCAAACCAAAGGAGAAATTAAAGCCGGATGATTGCCAAAATTCAGTGTTATCACGTACTAAATATTGATATTCCTTGCCAATACGTGTGGCAACATAAACGCGGTCGGAAAGCTCTCCCAAATATAAGCCTGTCACCACACCGACTTCCAGCCCTCTAAATAAAATCGGCGTACCCACCTGAACAGAACCAACATCAGTGGCATCAAGGTAAATGGTTAAACCATCTAAATAACGAGAGTCAGTTATATTGGCAGCTTGTAGTTCAAATTGATAACGGTTTTTATTACTACGTCCAGGCTCTGCACTAATATAAGGTTGTAATATACTGTCAAGGTTATTTAAGCCCGCGGGTGATAACTCAGGGGTTACAACAGCAAAGCGGCTCCCTAGTTTTGTGAATGTGCTGACATACTCTGGATAGAGAATAGCCCTCGCTTGTACCTCTCTTTTATCAGAGGACAGTTTTAATGACTCTATCTGACCAATGTTTATGCCTAAATAACGGATAGGCATGCCTTCAGAAAGTTTGGAGGCATCAAATGTTGTTAAGGTAACTACACTACCAATAGCCTTAGCAGATGTTTCATTAGGGTAAAGCATGTGTTGGCGTGCAGTATTCGCTGTGCCATTACCTATGTTGTCAAAGCTTATTGCTCCACTGATCGCACGGCTCAATGGGGCAGCTTGGACTGTTAAACCATTACTATTTAACTGAACTTTTGCTCCACCTTCAGCCCAAAAAACACTGTTATCAGTCAGTAAATGCCGATATTCACTTGAAATATATACATCAATGGAAAAACCGGATGTAGTGGGTTTAATGGTGGTAATTTTGCCTACTGCAAATTGACGATAAAGTACAACCGACCCGGCTTGTATATCTGGTAATGTCGCTGTATTAAGAGTAATTGTAGTTGGTGGAGATTCCCCTAAAATACCGGCTTTCGCATTGTCATCACTGCGGTATAAAGGGAATTTCTCTGGTAATTTCCCTTGGCTTTGCCCCGCAATTAAGTGTATGCCGCCATCTAACCATTCTTGCGGTGTCGCGCCTTGGAACTGTAGTCCACCAAGCCCCAATTGGACATCAACACGGCTATTGGCGACAAATTTACTGTCTTCACGAATGAGGTGCTTAAACTCATCATATATGGCTATTTTAAAATTGACATTATCGGCGGATAGGTGACGTTGTAACACCTCACCGATTTGAATACCTTTATAAACAACAGGTTGTCCTTTGCTTACGCCATAGGTGTCATTGGCCCATAAGGCAAGAGTTAAAGGGGATTTACCTTCTTGTTCAGCAGCTTTGACAACGGCACGGCTAGATTGTAACACAAAACGTTGGCCTTCTTCCGCTTGGGGGCTGCCTTGCGGTGAGTCAAAAGTAATAGCGCCATTTATGACAGCAGAAAGGCTTTCCATTTTGATATTAGCACCGGATTTAAGGTCAAAACTACCTTGTAAGCCAGATACATTCCAAAATTGGCTGTCTTTACGAACGAGTTTGGCATAGTGTTTTTTGACCACCGCAGATATAGATACCCCTTGGTTATCCGGTAAAATGGTATAATCCGAGATATAACCCACGGGGACTTTTCGGTAATAAATGGGTGAGTTTTCGTTTAATGAACCTAAATCAGGTGCGGTTAAGTGGATTAGAAGTTCACCTTCGTCAATATTTAGTTGTGGTGGCGTGTCTTGTGCCACAAACGAGAATTGCTCTGTCCCAGTGCTTGGCAGCATTCCAATATAGTTACCGCCAACCAATGCATCAAGGCCGGAAACGCCCGCCAATGAGGCTTTAGGTGTAACTAACCAAAATTTTGTGCCTGAAGTTAACGCAGAGCGCATGTCTTTGTTAACACTGGCAGTAACAATAATGGATTTCATATTTTTGCTAATAGCAATTGATTGAACTAATCCAACCTCAACGCCTTGGTAGCGAATAGGTGTTCGATTTGCGACGACACCTGGGGCAGAAGAGAACTCAATCGTAATATCAGTTCCACGCTCAACCCAATGTTGGAAAAGAAGCCAACCAGCTATAAAAATCGCTACCAGCGGTAATAACCAGAAAGGGGAGATACGCCCTCGTTTGCGTAGTGTGGCTTCTGTAGCTTCTTCAGAAGGCTCATTTTGCAGGTTTTGATTTTCCATATGAATCCCATATTAAGCGGCTATCTAACCATTCAACAGCCATGATTGTTAGAATAACTGCTGTACCAAAGTAAAATGCGGCAGGGCCCATAGTAAAAGACATTAATTGATCACGGTTAACTAATGTCATCATTAAGGCAATGACGAATAAATCTAACATTGACCAGCGGCCTATCCATGAAACAAATTTTAGTAGTTTCATACGAAGAACAGGGTCGGTATTGCTTTTTAACTGTATAGAAAATAGTAATAATATCATGATGATAATCTTGATGAAGGGCACTAATATGCTGGCAATGAAGACAATAATGGCAATAGGCCAGTTACCCGAGTCAATTAAGGCTACAACACCAGAATAAATTGTGTCCTCCAAACGCTGCCCATTCAGATAAAAAACTGAAATGGGTAGCAGGTTAGCGGGAAACAATAACACCATGGCGGCAATTAGCGCAGCCCATGTTTTTTGTAAACTATAGGGGTTGCGAGATTGTAATGGCCGATGACAGCGCTGACACTTCCCTTGGGCGTTAGAAGGCCCTGTAAAGTGGCAAGCGGTGCAGGCCAACGCATGTGGTTGTTCCCCTTGGTCATCAATAGGGTAAAACCGACGCCATAGTTCGTCTAAATTCATGTGGATGAGGATCAATAAACTTAAAATAGCCATCGTGATAAAAGCAACTAAACCATTACCTATAAACACGCTGGCGTAATCTTGCATTTTAATTGCCGCTATACCGAGAGCGATTAAGTAAACATCTAACATAACCCATTCTTTGATGTGTTTCAGAACCAGTAAAATAGGGCGAAGGTTTAAATTTATTCGCTGACCAATAAGTAACATTAAAATTAATATTGGCAATAATAGTGGAGCAGCTATCGCACAAAAAGCCACAATACTTGCTGTGAGCGGGTCACCTTGATGATTAATTAAGCGAACACCTTCTATTACATTGGCATTAATTTGACTTCCCAGCAGATGAATAGAAATTAGTGGTTGTAAAAAAGCGATCGGTGCTAGCATCAATAATGTGATAGACAATATGGATAACCGCTTGATTGACCATGACCGGCCATCATTGAGTTGACTAGAACAACGAGGGCAAATAACGACTTGTCGTAAGCTAAATCGCGGAGCGAGGATTTTTTGGTTGCAATGGCTACAACGCTGTAAAATCAAGTCAGTGTGGTTAATGTTGTTCATATTTACTCATTTTAGGGTTTCACTTAGATGTAATCTAGTGTAAAAAAATTTACCTCAAAGTGACAAATTGGTAACCTTAGAGTTACTCTTACAGATGTTTCATTAATCACTTGATTATTACTAAAAATAATTATGGATAAAAAGAAGTATTATCTTGAACTTTCAGATAATCTCTCTGCATTATTAGCAGGAGAATATGATTTAATTGCCACCTTAGCAAATACTTGTGCATTACTGTATGAGCGCTTAGAGGGAGTTAATTGGGCTGGATTTTACCTGAGTAATGGGCAAGAATTAGTATTAGGTCCGTTTCAAGGTAAAGTTGCATGTGTTCGAATACCCTTTGGTAAAGGGGTCTGTGGTACGGCTTTTAGTCACAACCAAATTCAGCGTATAGAAGATGTTCATGCATTCCCAGGTCATATCGCTTGTGATGCGGCAAGTAACGCTGAAATTGTGTTTCCTTTGGTGGTAAATGGGCAAATTATTGGGGTTTTAGATATCGACAGCCCAAATATTAGCCAATTCGACCAAGAGGATGAAAAAGGCTTAAAGCACCTTGTAAACCAGTTGTGTCAACATCTGGCAATGTGTTCTATGCCAAAATATTACTAAATATTGGTCAGTTAAATTAATAGTAACGTGGCAATTGTCAGCAACACGATTATAATGTCGGCTTGTTCATGCCCGTGAGGTTGGCAAAATCGTTGTTATCAGGAAATTTCATGGAAAATCAACCTAAGTTGAATAGTAGTAAAGAAGTTATCGCATTTCTAGCAGAGCGTTTTCCTCGCTGTTTTATCGCTGAAGGCGAAGCACGTCCGTTAAAAGTCGGAATTTTTCAAGATATCGTAGGGTGTTTAACTGAAGAAGACGGTATTAGCAAAACGCAATTACGTTCTGCGTTGCGTATGTATACCTCTAGCTGGCGTTATCTCTACGGTGTTAAAGAAGGCGCAAAACGCGTTGACCTAAATGGTGAAGACTGTGGTGAATTAGACGCAGAGCATATTGCTCATGCGCGTCAACAATTAGCTGAAGCTAAAGCTCGTGTTCAAGCGCAACGTGCTGAACAAAAAGCGCAAAAGCGCCCAGCAGCGAAAAAGCCGAGTGAAAAAAACACCCGTAGTCAAGATACCACTAAAGAGAAAGCGCCTCGCCGTCGCCCATCAGACAATAAAGAACGCTCGCAAACTACATCAGCTAAACCCCCCCGTCGTAATAACCCAGCCCCAGAACAGAATCTGAAATCAGTCACTGATATCAACACACTTCAAATTGGTCAATCATTGAAAGTGAAAGTGGGTACTAGTGTGATGGACGCCTCTGTGCTGGAAATTGCAAAAGACGGTGTTAGGGTTCAATTGCCAACTGGACTGGCAATGATTGTACGCGCGGAACATTTAAAGTTCTGATACGGAGGTCAATCAGGTCATGAACAAACTTCTTAAAATTGCACTTGTTGTCAGTTTGGCTACTTTCGGTAGTGCAATTGCTAATACTCAAGCAGTGGCTCCGGTCACTGCGGCTCAGTTACCTGTCTTAAAACAGAGCGCTCAGCACGGCACTGTGAGTGAAAGGGTCACATCAAGGTTCACTCGTTCACATTATCGTCAATTTGATTTAGACAAAGCGTTTTCTGGGAAAATATTTGACCGCTATCTCAATATGTTAGATTTCGGTCACAATGTTTTACTTCAATCCGACGTTGATCAGTATACCAAAGATAAAGGTAAAGTAGGTCAATGGCTTGAGGACGGCAAATTAGATACGTTTTATGACCTGTATAACCTATCGCAGGAACGGCGTTTTGAGCGTTTTAAATATGCATTAGCTCGCTTAGAACAACCTATTGATTTGAATGCGACGGATTCTATTGAAGTTGACCGCTCTAAGTCCCCTTGGCCTAAAGATAAACAAGAACTTGATCGTCTCTGGGACCAAAAAGTACGTTATGACTGGTTGAATTTAAAGCTTTCAGGTAAAGACGATAAAGAAATCAAAGAAAAACTGACCAAGCGATATAACTTTGCTTTGAGACGTCTAACGCAAGCACAAAGTGAAGACGTTTTCCAACTGATTATTAATTCATTTGCACGCGAAATTGATCCACATACGAGTTATCTTTCACCTCGTAATACTGAACAATTCAATTCTGAAATGAGTTTGTCATTGGAAGGAATTGGCGCGGTTTTACAGCAAGATGATGAAAATACGGTGATTAACTCCCTCGTGGCGGGTGGGCCTGCGGCGAAGAGCAAAGAGTTAAAAGTCGGTGATAAAATCATTGGTGTAGGGCAAACGGGCAAACCGATTGTGGATGTAGTTGGTTGGCGCCTTGATGACGTGGTTGCGTTAATTAAAGGGCCAAAAGGAAGTAAAGTTCGGTTAGAAGTTATTTCTGATACCAAAGGGGCGAAGCCTCATATCATCACCATCGTTCGGGAGCAAATCCGCCTTGAAGACCGTGCTGTAAAACTGACTATCAAACAGCAAGGCAAAGATAAAGTTGCTGTGTTAGATATTCCTGGTTTCTATGTTGGTTTAACTAATGATGTAAAAACACAACTGCAAAATATCGCGAAAGATAATGTTTCTGCGTTGGTCATTGATTTACGCGGAAATGGTGGTGGGGCATTAACTGAAGCTGTTGCTTTATCTGGTTTATTTATTCCAAAAGGCCCAGTGGTTCAAATTCGTGATAACAATGGTCAAGTTCGTCAAGATGTCGATGATGACGACGTTATTTACTATAAAGGCCCACTGGTTGTTTTAGTTGATCGTTTTAGTGCATCTGCATCTGAAATTTTTGCAGCAGCGATGCAGGATTATGGGCGTGCATTAATCGTGGGCGAACCAACTTTTGGTAAAGGCACGGTACAACAACATCGTAGTTTAAGTCGTGTGTACGACCAAATGTTAAAGCCAGAATGGCCTTCATTGGGTTCAGTACAATATACCATCCAGAAGTTTTACCGTGTTAATGGTGGGAGTACACAGCGTAAGGGTGTGACACCTGATGTCGTGATGCCAACAGGTCAAGACCCTGCTGAAACAGGTGAAAGTTTTGAAGACAATGCATTGCCATGGGATAGCATTCCTCCAGCAAACTATGCACGTGTCGGTGATATTTCATCAGACTTATCGCCAATCAAAACTCAGCATCTAGCGCGGATTAGCCAAGACCCTGAATTCAATTATATCGATGAAGATATTGCGCGCTATAAAGCGCATAAAGAGAGTAAGAATCTAATTTCGCTTAATTATGCTGAGCGTCAAAAAGAAGATAATGAAATCGAAGCAACTAAACTTAAACGTATAAATGAACGAAATGTACGTGAAGGTAAGCCATTACTAAAATCAATTGATGACTTACCAAAGGATTATGAAGGCCCTGATCCGTACTTAGATGAAACGGTTAAAATGGCGATTGACTTGGCAAGTCAAAATACCAAGATGCTATCAGGTAATAATCAATAACTAAGTAAAGTTAAAGCTCATTTTAAATAACAGACCCCATACTTATCTATGATTTGTATGGGGTTTTCTTTTATTTAAAGTCATCGATGATGACTTAATGTCTGAGAAAGAGTTAAAACAGATATTAGATAGTTTTTATCGTCTAAAATAATCGTGTCATTCTAGATTTCTTTACCTTTAATTAATTTATTCTAAACTTTTGATAAGGGTTCTTAATCAAAGAGGCAATACCATGGGTAAATTAGTTATAGGTTTAATCGCAGTTAGTATCATGATGGCTTCATCAATAAACACAGCGACAGCAAGAAACTACCCTTGTTCAGGGAGCAAAGGTGGGGTCGATCGCTGTGAAAGCGGTAAGTTCATTTGTAATGATGGCTCCACTAGCCGCTCAGAACAAGTGTGCACCACATCATTGAAAAATGATATTAACAGTAAAGCGGGTATTGCAGGAGCAACCATTGGCTCTGGTGTTGCCAAGCAATCAAGTAAGCCCTCTATTTCTGATCCAGTAAAGGCAACGGGAGATAGAGCAAATAAAACGGTAAATGAAAAGGTGGCTAAAAAGAGTGATAAGGCATCAGATCCAGCAAAAGCGATAAAAGAAAAAGCAACTAAAGCCACCAATAAAGATTCGGCAAAAGCGATAAAAGAAAAAGCAACTAAAGCCACCGATAAAGATTCGGCAAAAGCGGTAAAAGAAAAAGCAACTAAAGCCACCAATAAAGATTCGGCAAAAGCGATAAAAGAAAAAGCAACTAAAGCCACCGATAAAGATTCGGCAAAAGCAGCAAAAGAAAAAGCAACCAAAGCAGCAGATAAAACCTCAAGCAAAACAGTAAAAGAAAAAGTAATCAAAGCAGCAGATAAACAATCAGCGAAAACAACGAAAGAAAAATCAAATTAAACTGAAAGTGTTTGCAACTAACTGTATAATAATGGGTTAGTTAAAAAACAAAGCCATCTTAAGGTGGCTTTGTTTTTCTGAAATAGGCTAATAAAGACTGATATTTATCGATTTAGCGAATAAAGTTGCTGGAAATATAATTAAATGCACGAATAAATTTCCATACGTATAATAACCAGCATTATCATTTTAATATTGGAACAATTTAATGTGAGCTGGTTATAAATTGAGCCTTTAAAAACAATTGGTTAAATTTAATCATTCTTTATTGTGATTGAATAGAGAAAATAGTAACCCGTTTTAGTGGTTTCAATGTAAAGTTATGTTGTTTTTTAATATTTTGATGTTAATTGACTTGAAATAGTGTGAAAAAACCTTATTTATAAAGTAAATTCTACGTGATATTAGTTTTTACCAAGGAATACAAAAAAATGATGAGAATTGCTTTATTCTTACTCACAAACTTAGCCGTTATGTTTGTGTTTGGAATAATCTTAAGCTTAACCGGTATTAGAGGTAGTAGTGTCCAAGGCTTGATGATCATGGCGGGGTTATTTGGTTTTGGTGGTGCATTTATCTCACTGCTGATGTCTAAATGGATGGCTTTGAAATCAGTTGGTGGTGAGGTGATTGAAACTCCTCGCAACCAAACAGAGCAATGGTTAATGTCAACGGTAGAGCGCCAAGCACAACAAGTTGGTATCCAAATGCCACAGGTGGCTATTTACCATGCGCCCGATATCAATGCTTTCGCTACGGGAGCCCGTCGTGATGCTTCGTTAGTCGCAGTAAGTACTGGTTTATTAGAAAATATGAGCCGTGACGAAGCGGAAGCGGTTATTGCTCACGAAATTAGCCATATTGCGAACGGTGACATGGTAACAATGACCTTATTACAAGGGGTTGTGAATACTTTTGTTATCTTTATTTCACGTATTATCGCACAACTCGCGGCAGGCTTTATGTCAAACAGCGATAATGAAAGTGAAAGTAGTAACGGTAACCCTATGGTGTATTTCGCCGTTTCCATGGTGTTGGAAATTGTTTTTGGTATTTTAGCCAGCATTATCACTATGTGGTTCTCTCGTTATCGTGAATTCCATGCAGATGCCGGGTCGGCAAAACTAGTCGGGCGCGAAAAAATGATCGCCGCATTACAACGACTGAAAACGAGTTATGAGCCGCAAGAAGAAGGGCGCTTAATGGCATTTTGTATCAATGGCCGAGGAAAAGCATTTAGTGAATTGTTTTTATCTCACCCACCATTAGATAAACGAATCGAAGCGCTGCGTTCAGGTGAGTATTTAAAATAGTCTAACTTAACTGTTTAGTCGAAATCTAAAAACTAAGCCCAGTAATCATTTTATTACTGGGCTTTTTTTATGGACAAAAGTCCTCTCACTTGTACCAAGAAAGCTGTTAATCAGTAAGAAATTTTAAGCTTAAGATTTATTCACAATTTAACTGTATCGGTAATTAAAACATATTAATCACAAGTGAGCTTTCTCACAATCTTGCATCGTAAGTGGTAATTTTTTAAATTTTTGTTCGCTTTTATTTCATTTTTAATCTTTATTAAATTGATGGTGATTTGTTTAATAAATGTTAATTAAAAAATAAGAGTGATTAACTTGGGGGTAAGATGGAGCTAATAACTACGTGGTTAAGTGAACTCAACGGGATAGTATGGGGCGTACCTATGCTAGTTGGGATTTTAGGCGTTGGTATATACATGCAAATTAGGCTCGCGTTCTTGCCAATAAGGAAAATAGGAACAGGTTTTAGATTATTATTTCAAAAAAACGAGTCACGCGGTGAAGGGCAAATATCGCCATTTAATGCTTTGATGACAGCATTGTCTGCAACAATTGGGACTGGGAATATTGCAGGGGTGGCAACTGCTGTTGTGATGGGAGGACCTGGAGCACTCTTTTGGATGTGGATGACAGCGTTGGTTGGAATGGCAACTAAATACTCTGAAGCTGTACTTGCAGTTCGTTTTCGTGAAGTGGATAAATATGGGCAATATATTGGTGGCCCAATGTATTACATCAAAAATGGATTGGGGCCTAAATGGATTTGGTTAGGTACTCTATTTGCTTTTTTTGGTGCATGTGCAAGTTTTGGCATCGGTAATACTGTACAAGCTAACTCAGTGGCGGATGTACTAGAAAGTAACTTTGGAGTGCATAAGTGGTTAACAGCAGGGGTATTGGTTTTACTTGTTGGTGCAGTGTTGATTGGTGGATTACGCCGTATCTCTGATGTCGCTGGTAAGTTAGTACCATTTATGACTGTCGCTTATTTTGGTGCAGGGTTAATTGTACTTGGTATTTATTTTACGCAAATCCCTGCTGCAATTTCCTTAGTAGTGACGTCTGCGTTTAACCCTGTGGCGGCACAAGGTGGCTTTGCCGGTGCTGCTGTTTGGGCTGCGATTCGCTTTGGGGTTGCGAGAGGGGTTTTTTCCAATGAAGCAGGCTTAGGAAGTGCTCCTATTGCCCATGCTGCGGCGAAAACACAGAACCCTATTCGCCAAGGGCTAATTGCAATGCTTGGTACGTTTATTGATACTATTATTGTGTGTTCAGTCACTGGTTTGACGATCATTATCACTGGAGGGTGGTTGACTAGCCAGACAGGCGCAACGCTGACCGCTTTTTCATTTCAATCAGCAATACCGGGTGGGAATTATATTGTCGCTATTGCGTTAGCTGTTTTTGCATTTACCACCATTTTGGGGTGGAGTTTTTATGGTGAAAAATGTGTGCAGTATCTATTTGGATTAAGGGCTATCAAACCGTTTAGAGTGCTTTGGTTAATCGCTTTACCAATCGGTGCAACCCAATCACTTGATTTTGTCTGGTTATTGGCTGATACGCTAAATGCGATGATGGCAATCCCTAACTTAATTGCATTGTTGTTATTGAGCCCTGTAGTGTATCGATTAACTCGAGACCATATAAAAGATGTTAATGCGGATAGTATTGATATGGCTAAACAGTTATACGATAACAAATCATAAATACCCCCTGTAAAAAGCTTCACTTCGGTGAAGCTTCTTCATTAAATTAGTGTGTATCCTTACCCCTTTTTGGTTAATCATCTCTAAGTGCTTTCAATGGGTTTTATGTAAACCAAACTACGCAATAGGTTTAAATGCGCTATGCTAAGAATAGTTAATCAATTTTCACTTATGAAATATTATCTATTAACTTTTGACTTATTCACAAGGAGACCAAATGGATATTCTGGAAAAAACGTTGGTGTTTGGTAATGATTTTATGACAACGACAAATCCCGCACGACTAGTTGCATTTAAATTTGAAATCTACCGTTCTGAACAAGGTTTTTATCATAGGATCTATAAAGAGGTTGGGATGTCAGGAGCCAATCTTGGTCAATTGTTCAAAGTATGGGCCTTCGAAGAACAAAAATGTTGGGAAAAACAAACTTCAACTACAACACTCGATGAGTACGTGCAGTACTGCCAAGATATTTATAAGCGGAATAATGTTTAATTAATAAACTGTGTTGGTAGATAAAAAAAGCCCCCTTCATAGGGTCTGAAGGGGGAGCTAAATGAATAAAGAATGGTTTAATTCGAGAACTAAGATAGTTGATTTAAAAATTCAAAACTTAGTTATTTGTGCAGTTTAAACCACTCAATAGAATATATATCCTTAAAATAGCATTTATCGCTAAATAATCTATTGGCGATAGGCCGTTTTTATTTGTTCTAACGTGTTTTTATAGGTTTCTGCTTGTTTTTCATCTTCTATGAGTGCGATTTCACGTTGCATTTTGATTAAAATTTTACCTGCATCAGCTTGACCAATAGCTTTAAGCATATGAGTGAGTAAATTTTTTAAACAAGTTATCTCATCAGCTAAAGTATTCACGTCAGGATCAGTAGGGAAATGGTTTTTCATTAACAAGGTCCTTTAAAAATAAAAAATAATCGTGAGATTGTAGCATAAAAAGGAATGATATGTGCTTTCAGATAAATGAGCGTAATAGTTATTTGCTAAACAAGGGGAACCTAGATACGTTAAGGGGGATATAACAGGGAAACCTTCCTGTTTTTGTGCTTGCTGGCGGAAGCCTGACCTTTAAGCCCCACTGAAAGTTGTGATATAATTCACAAAAATGGGTTTTAGCTTAAATAAGAGCTGAATGGTTAATCAAACCCATATCGAATACTAATATCCTTTCGCGGCAACTTTCACAAGCTGTTAATCAGTTAGTGCATTTTACTTGTGGGAAATGAAGGCTAAGATGAATATGACTCAGGTTTCTAGAAGAACAGCGTGGATCCGCGTAGTCGCTCTTGCGGTTGCAGCGTTTGTTTTTAATACAACAGAATTTGTCCCAGTTGCACTACTTAGTGATATTGCACAAAGTTTTGACATGTCAGTCGCTCATACAGGGTTAATGATTACGATTTATGCTTGGGTCGTAGCATTGATGTCGTTACCCTTAATGTTATTAACCAGTAAAATTGAGCGTCGTAAATTATTAGCTTTTTTATTTGTCATTTTTATTGTTAGCCATATTATTTCAGGGTTTGCATGGAGCTTTGAAATACTAATTGGTGGGCGAATTGGCGTTGCTTTATCGCATGCGGTATTTTGGTCGATAACGGCTTCTTTAGCTATTCGTGTTGCACCTGCAGGCAAGAAGGCGCAAGCGTTGGGCTTATTAGCAACAGGTACCGCATTAGCAACTGTTTTAGGGCTACCAATTGGGCGTGTAATAGGGCAATTTTTAGGGTGGAGGGTCACCTTTTTATGTATTGGTGTTATTGCCTTATTTACCATGATAGTGTTAATACGTTTCCTACCCCGTTTACCGAGTGAACACTCCGGTTCGTTAAAAAGTGTCCCCGTCTTATTTAAACGTCCCGCACTGGTGGGGATGTTTGCGTTAACTGTTCTAGCTGTGACTGCTCATTTTACTGCTTACAGTTACATTGAACCTTTTGTCCGTGAAATCGCATTGCAAAGCCAAAATTTTGCGACATTATTGTTACTGATTTTTGGTGGGGCTGGCATTATCGGGAGTGTTATATTTAGTCGTTATAGTAGCAAGTTTTCGTTGTTTTTCTTACCAACAGCAATTGCCCTAATGACGGTGTGTTTATTATTGCTAATGCCTTTAGGCTCAGATGTCTGGTCGTTGATTATGCTATCCGTTTTCTGGGGTATCGCCATGATGTGTATCGGCTTAGGTCTACAGGTTAAAGTGATTGATTTATCTCCTGATGCAACTGACTTGGCAATGTCAATTTTCTCAGGGATTTTTAATATAGGTATTGGTGGCGGTGCGCTACTGGGGAACCTAGTTATTGTTCATATGGGGATGACTAATATTGGTTATATTGGCGGGTGTATTGGTATAATTACATTGATTTTGTGTATTTACTTATTTAAACGCTATAGTCAATCGCTGGAAGATAAAACTGCAGTTTCAACAAGCCATTAGTCAGTTTTGTAAGAAAATTTATAAAAATAACGCTCTGTCTTTCGTAAAGAAAGATGGGGCTTTTTATTGTTCATTATTTGTATAAATAAAAGGTATAGGGTAAATTTTACCGTTAATAATTTTAATAATAAGGAAAATGTATGAAAGGGCTGAGCTTTTTATTTATTTCTATTATCGCTGAGGTTATTGCTACGACAACGCTTAAGGCTTCAGATGGTTTTAGTCGTTTTTGGCCTTCTTTAGTGGTGGTGATTGGTTATGCGGTGTCTTTTTGGGGACTTTCGCAAGTAGTCAAAGTAATGCCATTAGGGATAGCTTATGCGATCTGGTCAGGGTTAGGGATTGTGTTAGTTTCTATTGCTGCAATTTATATTTACAACCAAAAGCTCGATTTACCTGCAATTATTGGTATGCTGTTTATTATAGTTGGTGTTTTAATCATCAATCTACTCTCAAAGAGTGGTACGCATTAATAAGTGCTACAAAATCATTATGTAGAGCGAGTGTTAGCGGAGAAAGAAATGAGACTTAGAATCAATTTGCGGTTACAAACGATAATGTCAATGGTTGCTGCTGGGGCATTCGTTTTCACTTTATCCGCCTGTAGCAGTTCTGGTGGAAATAAAACCGACCAAGCAGATACCGTAGCTGCAAATTATGCTCAACAAATTGTTAATTTGGGCCCAGGGGTACAAGAAGCTTGTGTTTCGGCTGGCGGTTTACCTGCACTTACTCTAGAGTTAAATGGAACTCAAACTGCGGTTTGTCAATTCGCCAATGGTAAACGTTGCGCTGCTGATATTATTCAATCCGGTGCTTGCATATAACTCATCTTTTTATGAAATGTATTAACCTCTTATTAATCGTTAATATGAGGTTGATTACTTATTAAATATTAAACATTAAATTCATAAAATAATTTTAATAATTATTTATTAGGTTTTATTTTTATTTTAAAACATTCATTTGTCCATCATCTAATTGCGAGCATCTATTTAAGTCCTTAATTTAATTATTGATATTTAATTTTTTAATTACTAGTATTAAATTGTAAAAGCAATTTAGATAATTATAAAAACACAGATAAATACATGTTCTATTTATTAAAGAGTAATGACAAATGAAAAAGAAAATTGAAGAATACACTGGACCTGCCGCCGGTTGGGGGGCAGTTAAAGCTGTTGCAGAAGCATTGCGTGAACAAATGAAAGTGGGTCATGATATTATTGCAATGTTTGATATGAATAAGGTTGACGGCTTTGACTGTCCGGGGTGTGCGTGGCCAGATCCAGTACATACCGCTTCTTTCGATATCTGCGAAAATGGAGCCAAAGCCATTGCTTGGGAGGCCACATCAAAACGTACTACCCCCCATTTTTTTGAAAAACATACAGTAACTGAATTACTTGATTGGGATGATTTTCATTTAGAGAATGAAGGACGTTTAACGCACCCAATGAAATATAATTCATTAACAGATAAATATGAACCGGTCGAATGGGATGATGCATTTCAACAAATAGGAGAGCGTCTGCGGAGTTATTCTGATCCAAATACTGTTGAATTTTATACGTCAGGTAGAACTTCGAATGAAGCGGCATTTTTATATCAATTACTGGCCCGAGAATACGGAACAAATAATTTTCCTGACTGTTCAAATATGTGTCATGAGCCCACAAGTGTTGGGCTAGCTGCTTCGATAGGGGTTGGTAAAGCAACGGTATTATTAGAGGATTTTGATAAAGCGGATTTAATTATTTGTATCGGCCATAACCCTGGGACTAACCATCCACGAATGCTTAGTTCGTTACGTGAAGTTTCTAAACGGGGAGCTAAAATTATAGCGATTAATCCGTTAAGAGAACGTGGTCTTGAACGTTTTACATATCCGCAAGACGTAATAGAAATGCTGACATTAGAATCAACCCCACTTGCTGGTCATTATTATAAAGTGCGGATTGGGGGAGATACAGCTTTAATCAAAGGGGTCATGAAGCGGCTGATTGAGCGACATCAGGCGGCCATTGACTCAGGCGAAAAAGCGCTCCTAGATACCGAGTTTATATCAGCCCATACCGATGGGTATGAAACATTAAAAAATGATTTACTGACGACCAGTTGGGACGATATTTTAAGGGTATCAGGCTTATCGCATGAGTCTATTGATGAAATCGCAGACCTTTATATTGAAGCGAAAAGCACCATAATTTGCTATGGCATGGGGATAACTCAGCATCAGCATGGAACTAAAAACGTACAGCAATTAGTCAACTTATTGTTGCTGAAAGGTAATATTGGGCGAGAAGGCGCAGGGATTTGCCCACTAAGGGGGCACTCTAACGTACAGGGCGACCGTACGGTCGGGATCACAGAAAAACCATCTAAAAGTTTTCTTGATAAAATTGAACAGCGTTTTGGTTTTCGTCCTCCGAGTGAGTTCGGTCATGCTGCAGTTGCCAGTATGCAAGCGATTTATAATGGGAGTGCAAACGCATTAATCTGTATGGGGGGCAACTTGGCGGTTGCCATGCCTGATAAAGATGCCTGCTTTGAAGGCATGAAAAAGCTTGATTTGGCTGTGCATACTGCGACTAAACTTAACCGTTCTCATCTATTAACAGCCAAAAATACATTCATACTACCAGTGCTGGGGCGAAGTGAAATCGACAGGCAAAGTAGTGGAGTGCAATGCGTGACAGTGGAAGACTCAATGTCAATGGTACATGCCTCAAAGGGGTTATTAAAACCTTGTAGCCCTTATTTGAAATCTGAATGTGCCATTGTTGCAGGGCTTGCCAAAGCGACAATACCGAATAGTAAAGTTGAATGGGATGCTTTCATTGGTAATTACGACCTGATCCGTGATGCAATGGAAGCAGTATTACCCGGTTTTGATAACTTTAACGCCCGCATCAAAATACCGGGAGGCTTTCACCTTACAAATGCGGCTTCTGAGCGGCGTTGGTTAACTAAATCAGGTAAAGCTAATTTCATTCCAACTGTTGG
The DNA here is from genome assembly GCF_053543535.1 of Providencia sp. AGC89. NCBI lineage: Bacteria > Pseudomonadati > Pseudomonadota > Gammaproteobacteria > Enterobacterales > Morganellaceae > Providencia > Providencia sp. AGC89. Next base: position 93,596 of record NZ_JBIXLP010000060.1, on the reverse strand, counting down.
GGTGATTGAAGACCCTAATTCAGCGGTAAATAGTGAGCTAGTTCTTGCGACATTGCGCAGCCATGACCAGTATAATACGACCATATACGGGTTAAATGACCGCTATCGTGGGGTATTTGGGCAAAGGGATGTCGTTTTTATTAGCGGTGCTGAGGCGCAAAAACAGAAATTAAAAGCGGGGGATAAAGTTAACTTAATTGCGTTAGATAGCAACCAAAAACCGACTAAGCGCCGTTTAGATAATTTAACGGTGGTTATTTATGATATGGCTGACCGTTGCGTTGCGACTTATTTCCCTGAAGCCAATAATTTAATTTCATTGGATAGTTATGACCCGGAATGTGGGATACCTGCCTATAAAAATATCCCAATCAAATTAGAACACGTAATACAGTAATTATGTGTATTTATATTTATCAATCAGATTAAATGTAAGATATCCCCCCAGTTTGAAATTAAAGCTAGGGGGATACAATAAGAAGGTTTAAATCATTTTTTAGCAGGGAAGAATTGGCTAATGGCAACAATAATGGCGATAACAAAATAAACAGCAAAAATACCAATCAACCATTGAGGCATATCAAGCCCTAAAAATGCCCACTGCCTAACCGCGCAGTCACCCGTCGCTTCAAATACTGCTGGAACCCAAGTTTGCAATGGTAGCCAATCAGGGAAGTTCACAAAGAAATCACAAGATGCGAATGGAGAAGGATAGAGCTGGAGCATGGTATGTTCCCAAGAAAGCTCTAAGCCACGCCAAGCAGAATAAACCCAAATAATGATAGCAACCCAACGAATGATAATATTACGTGGTGCAATTGCGCCTATTAAGCCGGCAGCCATAACACCAAGTAATGCAACGCGTTCATAGATACACATTACACAGGGTTGTAGTTTCATCACATGTTGAAAATATAGAGCAGCACACTCGAGCATGAAGGCAGTAAAGGCCATCAATAGCCATGCACCTCTTCCTTGTGAGCAGTAGTTAAAAAATCTGAACATACTTAATATCCTAATTGAGTGATGCGCACATTTTGCCCTTATCAGACGGATAAAAAAAGCACTTAAAGTGAAATAATGCAATTTTAGATAGGGGGTTACGCAAAATTACAAATGAGCCGTATTTGCATACGGCTCATAGTTTATCAGTATAGTTATTGTGCAAATGTAATCAAACCAATACTTTCCATCCAATAGGTTATTGGTACTAGCCATAACTCAACGCCTAATAAGCCGACAATTGTCATGACAATGGTATAAGGCAAAGCCATCCATACCATCCGGCCATATGATAAACGGATCAAAGGTGATAGCGCTGAAGTCAGCAAAAATAAGAAAGCAGCTTGACCATTAGGGGTGGCAACAGAAGGTAAGTTTGTCCCTGTATTAATTGCAACCGCTAGAAATTGGTATTGTTCCATTGATACTAAGCCGTCATTTGCTGCTTTTAGGGCTTCGGTAATATACACAGTCCCAACAAATACGTTGTCTGAAACGGCAGATAATAGGCCATTGAACAGATAGAACAATGACAACTGCGACGATTCAGATGACTGTAATACAAATTGAATAAACGGAGTAAATAGCTGTTGGTCAATGATAACCGCTACAATACTAAAAAACACCGTAAGTAATGCGGTAAATGGTAGCGCCTCCTCGAAAGCTTTACCTAGAGCGTGTTCTTCTGTGATGCCGCAAAAAGCGGTTGCCATCACAATGACCGATAACCCAATTAAGCCAACTTCTGCTAAATGGAAGGCAAGAGCCACAATTAACCAGATACCGATTAAACCTTGAACAATCAGTTGTGCCAGCTCTTTTTTGGTGCGTTTTTCAGTTAGTTTTTTATCGTGCTCGGTTAATATTTGGCGCACGGAAGCAGGGAGTTCAGCTCCATAACCAAATAACTTAAACTTCTCGACAAGAAAGCACACTAATAACCCACAAATAAAGACAGGAATAGTGACGGGCGCCATACGGATATAAAAAGTGATAAAGTCCCAGTTAACATGTTTAGCGATGATCAGATTTTGTGGTTCCCCCACCATTGTCATCACCCCACCAAGGGCAGTACCAATACCCGCATGCATCATTATGCTGCGCAAAAAAGAACGGAACTGTTCAAGTGTTTGTTTTTTTTCTGTGCTATCAATAAAACCATCATTTTGTAAGTCGGTATCGCTGTGTTGGTTAGAAGCATATTGATGGTAAATAGAATAAAAACCAATTGAGACGCTAATGACTACGGCTATAACCGTTAAGGCATCTAAAAATGCAGATAAAAATGCACTCGCCATACAAAATGCAAGGGAAAGGATGCGTTTAGAACGCACGTTTATCAACAGTTTGGTAAAAACGAACAAAAGCAATTGCTTCATGAAGTAGATACCGGCGACCATAAAGATCAACAGTAAAATAACCTCAAGGTTATTGCTTATTTCATGTGAAATTTGTTTTGGTGTCGTCATACCGATGATCACGGCTTCGATTGCTAATAACCCCCCAGGTTGCAATGGATAACACTTAAGTGCCATTGCTAAGGTGAATATAAATTCAATTACCAATAACCAGCCTGCCACAAAAGGGCTGATAAAATAGAAAACAACAGGGTTTATTATTAGAAATATGATAATTGCTAATTTGTACCAATCTGGTGAATTTCCAAGAAAATTTTTCAAAAAAGCACTTTTTAAACTAAAATCCATTATGGTTCGTTATCCTCTTTATACGGATGTCGTGTAACGTTCTATTACATACTACTCTGATCTTTTATCGATTATAAGCCCATTTGCTAATTGATAATGTATGAATTATATGGGAATTCTATGATTCGTCTCACTCTTTATTTTGAGTCTAACTATATCAGGAGACGACAATCTGGTATGATTTCCCCAATATCCGTCTAAATGTTTGGAATAATAAAAATATGGTTATTAAAGCTCAAAGTCCGGCAGGTTTCGCGGAAGAGTACATTATTGAGAGCATATGGAACAACCGTTTTCCACCAGGTTCAATACTACCCGCTGAGCGTGAACTCTCCGAGTTAATCGGTGTAACACGCACAACTCTTCGCGAGGTGTTGCAACGTCTAGCGCGTGACGGTTGGTTAACTATTCAACATGGTAAACCAACAAAAGTGAATAATTATTGGGAAACATCAGGCCTCAATATTTTGGAAACACTGGCCAGATTGGATCACGATAGAGTGCCTCAGCTAATTGATAATTTATTAGCTGTGCGGACTAATATTGCTGCAATTTTTATTCGTACTGCATTTCGTAATAACCCTGAAAAGTCGTTAGAAGTGTTAGCTGGCCGAGAAAAAGTTGATGATAATTCAGATGCATTTAGTGATTTGGATTATAACGTCTTCCGTGGGCTTGCATTCGCATCAGGTAACCCTATCTACGGTTTGATTATTAATGGCTTAAGAGGGCTATATACGCGTGTTGGGCGTTATTATTTCTCTAATCCTGAAGCAAGACGCCTTGCATTAAGTTTTTACCAACAATTGAGTAATCTTTGCCGTGAGCAAGCATACGATCGCATTATGGATTGTGTCCGAAATTACGGGAAGGAAAGTGGCTTAATTTGGCATAGTATGCAGGGTAATATGCCTTCAGATTTAGCACACACTCGCTAAATTAGGTAATCGATAAGGCATAAAAGCCAGCCCGCATCTTATGTCGGCTGGCTTTTTTACAAGTGAATGATTGACTAGATTAGTAAATACAATATGTATTAACTAGAGTTTGCTAGGACATGTACAGTAGCGAGGGATAGCAATATCTTCGGAATAATCTACATCTTTATTTTCTAACCGAGTAATTATTTTGTTTAATTGCTCACTTTCGCTTAAAACCAAATGTTCACCCTTAGTTACACAATTGAATTGAACTGTAGTTTTAACATAAGAAACTGCCGTTGCTGGGGGGGTACATATAGGAAGGGGCCTTATAGAAAAGCATATATTTTTCCCTTTATCTTTTATCAAATTTCTTTTCATGGTGGGTTCGCAATACTCTTCTGCAATACTTGGGGCTATAGATAGAAAAATTACATTCAGGGCGCAAATAATAGGGATGATCTTTTTAGTCATATACTTTCCTTTAACATTTTTAATCGTTTTTTTCATAATGGATTATTATTTGGATAAATAAACTAGAAAAGAATATATTTTTAGTATAAAAATTTAAGTCACGTAATTTGTAAACCCACCCATAAAAGACAGTATTCATTAAATTAAAGTATAAAATATCGAACTTGGTTTCTTGAGATTAATTATTTTTATTTAAAATCAATTTGATATGTTCTTTTTTGTTTTTTGGCTCTAATTTCACTAGAACAATTAACTTTTTTGTAAATAAAAATCATCAAGTGTTGGTTTTATTATCTATTTTGTTAAAAGTGTTAATTCACCACATTGGCAAATAATTTCTAGAATATTATCCTAAATAATAATTGAATACTTTGCATCTGGGGTGCTTATGAAAGTTCTAGTGTTAGGGGCAGGAGTGATTGGTGTTACAACAGCATGGTATTTAGCTCAAGAAGGCCATGAAGTACTGGTTGTTGATAGGCAGCATGATGTAGCAGAAGAAACCAGCGCAGCTAATGCAGGGCAAATATCCCCTGGTTACGCAACGCCATGGGGGGCACCAGGCATACCACTAAAAGCAGTGAAGTGGATGTTTGAAAAACATGCTCCATTAGCTATTCGGCCTGATGGTACGTTATTTCAGTTGCGCTGGATGTGGCAGATGCTGAAAAACTGTGATATTCAACATTATGCGATGAATAAAAGCCGCATGGTAAGGATTGCGGAGTATAGCCGCGACTGTATTCGGCAACTTAGGGCTGATACGGGGATTGGCTATGAAGCCCGTCAAGGGGGCACATTACAGCTGTTCCGCACAGCTAAACAGTTTGATAATGCTGCTAATGATATTGCAGTGTTACAACAGGAAGGCGTGCCTTATGAGCTTTTAACATCCGACCAACTCATTAAAGCTGAACCTGCATTAGAATTTGTTAAACATAAGCTAACTGGTGGGTTGAGGTTGCCGAATGATGAAACCGGTGATTGCCAGCAATTTACTAAAAAACTCGCTAAAATGGCACAACTAGCTGGGGTTAAATTCCAATTTGGTCAACAGGTTGAACAAATTTTAACGGATGGTAAACGTATTAGTGGTATCCGTATTGATGGCCAAATCGTGCAAGCGGATCAGTATGTTGTTGCTATGGGGTCTTATTCAACATCAATACTACAGGGTCTTGTGCAAATTCCGGTTTATCCATTAAAAGGGTATTCATTAACAATGCCGATTATTGATGAGCAGCGTTCACCCGCTTCTACCATACTTGATGAAACTTATAAAATCGCGGTAACGCGTTTTGATGATCGCATTCGTGTCGGTGGAATGGCCGAAGTTGTCGGTTTTAATCTTGATGTCCTTAAAAAACGCTGCGAAACCTTAAAAATGGTGGTACAAGATTTATATCAAGGTGGTGGTGATATCGAAAAGGCTCAGTTTTGGACTGGGCTTCGACCTATGACGCCAGATGGCACACCAATAGTCGGGCCAACGGCATACAATAATCTATATCTAAACACGGGGCATGGCACTTTAGGTTGGACAATGGCATGTGGTTCTGGAAAACTGCTGGCGGATTTAATTTCAGGTAACACGCCTGATATTGCTTCGGATGATTTGTCTGTATTTAGGTATCTTGATGGTTTTAATACCAAGCTTGTAAGCAGCGGTCATTTGACGCCAGTGCGTTAAATGGGAGTACATGAAGTTGCAATTACAGTCTATCGCTGATTAAAAAATAATGTATTTAAGGAATTAAGATGCCACGCCCAATTAGTGCGGTTATTCATCTACAAAATTTGCAACATAACTTATCTATAGTACGGCAGCACACAGAAAAGTGTAAAATTTGGTCAGTCATGAAGGCGGACGGTTATGGTCATGGTATAAAGCATATTTGGCCAGCATTAAAAGAAACCGATGGTTTTGCTGTGTTAGATCTTCATGAGGCAATTTTATTGCGTGATGAGGGGTGGAAAGGGCCAATTTTGTTATTAGAGGGCTTTTTTCAACCACAAGACTTACAGCTGATTGACCAATACAATTTGACGACCAGTGTCCATAGTGACTGGCAATTAGCGGCTATTGAAAATGCACAGTTTTCTGCGCCAATTTCAGTATATATCAAGTTGAATAGTGGTATGAACCGGCTAGGTTTTTCTCATACTGACTATGAAACTGTAGTCGAACGGTTAGCAGCTATCCCCCATGTAAAAAGCTTAACCTTAATGAGTCATTTCGCAAATTCAGATACAAAAACAGGTGTAACAGTACCTTTTCAACTTATTCAACAGTTTCAACATTTATCATTAGAAACCTGCATTGCTAACTCAGGGGCTGCATTATGGCACCAATACACGCAGTATGATTGGATCCGAACGGGTATTTTATTGTATGGCGCTTCACCTAGTGGCAAATCGGCAGATATTATAGGGTTAGGCCTGAAAGCTGCGATGAGTTTACAATCAGAAGTGATTGCAATCCATGAAATTGAAGCCGGGCAGTCGATTGGTTATGGAAGCAGGTTTACCTCGACTAAACCAATGCGTATTGCAACCGTTGCATGTGGTTATGCCGATGGCTATCCCCGCCATGCGCCTAATGGAACGCCAGTATGGTGCCAAGGAATGCGTTGTGCACTGCTTGGGGCTGTTTCTATGGACATGCTAACAATTGACGTGAGTGATTGCCGCAATTTGCAATTAGGGGATAAGGTTGAACTGTGGGGGCAAAATTTACCTGTTGATGATGTTGCTCATGCAGCGGGGACTATTGGGTATGAATTACTGTGTGCATTAGCAAAAAGAGTTCCTGTATCTTACCAAAACAGCGTAGAATGAATGTTAACCAATTTTGCCGTTTAATTCACATATTTAGCTTTAAATGTGATTTAGGTTATGAGTATTGGGAATAGTTTCGGATTGATATAATATATCAGTGATCCATTTCTCATTTTTTTAGGTTTTTATATGTCTAAAACGATTAAGTTAACCACACTTGCAGTTGCATTGAGTGTGTTATCAAGTACTGTACTTGCCGGTACATGGTCAGTAGGTGCTTCAGTATTGGCGCAATCGACACCTTATAAAGGGATTAAATCCCGTGATTATCTAACTCCAGTTCCTATCGTGAATTATGATAGTGAAAATTTTTACTTTCATACATTAGCTGCAGGTTACTATTTGTGGAATGATCAGCAAGACCAATTATCATTGGATGCATATTATTACCCACAATTTTTCAAGCCTAAAGAAAATGATAACGATGCCATGCGTGAGCTAAACCGCCGTCGTGATACTGTCATGGCGGGTTTAACCTATCGACATAAAGCGGATTGGGGGACATTAAGGTTTAATGGCTCCGGTGATATCTTAGGGATCAGTAATGGCTTACGCGCTGAAGCAGCTTATTTATATGGCTTTGAAGGTGACAAATGGTCTCTGACTCCAGGTGTAGGTATTAAGTGGGATAGTAAAAATCAAACACGTTATGAGTATGGGGTTTCTTCCAAAGAGTCTCGTAATAGTGGGCTAAAACGTTATAAACCAAGTGACAGCTGGTCACCGTACTTAGAGTTGTCAGGTAATTACCGTTTTGATGAAAATTGGACGGCTTTCGCTATGGGACGTGTAGACTTCATGTCGAGTGAAGTTAAAGACAGCCCAATGGTAAATAAAGATGTTTCTGCGATCTTATGGACAGGGGTAACTTATACTTTCTAATTTTACCTTATAAGATTGCTATGAATAAAAAATACCCTCTGAAAGGTAATTTCTATCAGGGGGTATTTTTTTGAAATTAGATTATTAATCTTGTGGTTTATTCTCACGAGTAATCATCACAAGGGATAAACGGGCAGGGTGTTGTGCATCACTTTTCATTGGCACATTGATACAGGCAGTTTCAACGCATACCATTTGTTTATACCCATTATTTGGCATGTCTTGCATGCTACATGATAATTCAGCCCAAGGATTCCAGCAGACAACATCACTGTTATGATAATGGTGAATCTCAATAGTACGAGCCCAGCCGTCATCACGTAATAAACTGTATTCTTCGGGTTCAGAGTAAATGCGGTCAATATGCTTATTGAATTTAAGCGCTTCATTTTCATATACTTCTTTATCCGCGACTTTATCAAAATAGTGACCACCTAACCCATAGACGGTAGCCTTTTGAATATCGCTAATATTGAAGTAGGTGTGAAGTGCCGCTGTAGTTTCGAAGTCCCCATAACTTTCTAATTCGAGCTCACAGGTTTCACCAAGCTTCATTCTCAGGATTAAGGTAAATTCATGAGGCCATAATTTACGGGTATAATCGGTATCTGTGAGTGTAAAGGTTAAAATTACACCATCTTCATGTTCATTATGTGCGGTGAACTGCCAAGGTAAGAGACGAGCAAAGCCGTGGCTAGGTAGGGAAACCGGACCAAACCATGGCCAACAAATGGGGATACCACCACGGATCGCGACACCTTCTTTGAAGGCACTTTCGGAACTTAACCAAAGGCATGGTTTTTGCCCAGCAGGTTGCCAATCAATGAGCTGAGCACCTTGTAAACTGACAGCGCCACAAACTTTAGGATGTGAAACGACAATTAGGGGGAGATCGCCAAGTTGGCGTTGTGTGATATAAGCAGACAGCTGCTTAATAACAGGTAGAGCAAAAATTTTGTCGTGCATGGTATTAGACCTGTGTTAGTGGAACAGAGTTAATACTCGCCATACTTCAAACTGCGGTATTGTTGACTACGCTCATTCACATCTAGTCATAAACGTGTGTATGCGCTTAGCGACTTATTTGTTGTTTTGCTGCAATTTAGATTATTTAGAGTATCTATTCGCATACTTCAAGCGTAGTGAATAACATTCATTTTAAAACAAGTCATATTGATAGCGTATCGAATAATGGTATTAACGATAAGCGAAGAAGGCAAAATTATGAAGCGTTAATTTTATATTCAATACAGATACAAAAGAGCCGCCATATTGGCGGCTCAATCAGACTTGTTGCTTAACAGTGCTTATTTAGAGATATGAGCAATTAAGTCTAATACTTTGTTAGAGTAACCAGTTTCGTTGTCATACCAAGAAACTAACTTAACAAAGTTATCATTCAGAGCGATACCTGCTTTAGCATCGAATACTGAAGTCAGTTTTTCACCGTTGAAGTCAGTTGATACAACATCGTCTTCAGTATAACCCAGAACGCCTTTTAACTCACCTGCTGCTGCTTCTTTGATAGCATCACAGATTTGAGTATAAGTTGCTGGTTTTTCTAAGCGTACAGTTAAATCAACAACAGATACGTTAGGAGTAGGGACACGGAAAGACATACCAGTCAGTTTGCCATTCAGTTCAGGGATAACTTTACCTACTGCTTTAGCAGCACCAGTTGAAGATGGGATGATGTTTTGAGCAGCACCACGACCACCACGCCAGTCTTTATGTGAAGGGCCATCAACGGTTTTTTGAGTTGCAGTTGTTGCGTGAACAGTTGTCATTAGACCTTCAACGATACCAAATTTATCGTTGATAACTTTAGCCAGTGGAGCCAAGCAGTTAGTTGTACAAGAAGCGTTAGAAACGATTTCTTGACCTGCGTATGCTTTGTGGTTAACGCCCATAACAAACATTGGGGTGTCATCTTTAGAAGGACCAGTTAGAACAACTTTTTTAGCGCCTGCTTGGATGTGTTTACGCGCTGTTTCGTCAGTCAGGAAGATACCTGTTGCTTCAGCGACTACATCAACACCGACTTCGTTCCATTTCAGATTTGCAGGATCTTTTTCTGCAGTCACACGGATTTTTTTGCCGTTTACAACTAGGTGACCATCTTTAACTTCAACAGTACCGTTGAAACGACCATGAGTTGAGTCGTATTTCAGCATGTAAGCCATGTATTCTGCATCAAGCAAGTCGTTGATAGCAACGATTTCAATGTCAGAACGCTCTTGTGCAGCACGGAAAACGATACGGCCAATACGACCAAAACCATTAATACCTACTTTGATAGTCATAGTATTTCCACCAGCTATTTATTCGTGAATTAAGTTGTAGTTAAAGTTACCAAAACCTTGCCAGCCGTCAAGCGGAATCGTGTCAATTATTGAAAAAAATCAATTCTGATACCACTAACTGCTTATTTGTCAGCCACTTTAGTGACAAATACAGCCGCACGTATTATCGGGATTGTGCAGCATAATGAAACCATCTATCAGTGATATATGTGATAGGGTTCACAAATCAAAACGGAAAGTAAGATGCTTCTTAGTTTAGAATAGTTTTACAGAAAATGTTGTTAATTTTTTGTTGATTGAAATTGATGTATGATAGTAATTAAACTCTCTATTTATTTAAATACATGGGTAAATTATGTCAAGTAAAGAAAGACAAGGCATTGATATTTCAGAGCTAAATGAAATGCAGCGTTATGTCACGCAACAGGCGGGCACCGAGCCCCCATTTAGTGGGCAATTATTGCATAACCGTAAAGATGGTGTGTATGAATGTCTGTGCTGTGGTTCACCTTTATTTATGTCTGAGACTAAATTTGACGCGGGCTGCGGGTGGCCAAGTTTCTACCAACCCATCAATGATGACGCCATTAAATACATTGAGGATTTTTCTCACGGGATGCACCGTATTGAGGTACGTTGTCAGAACTGTAATGCGCATTTGGGGCATGTATTTCCTGATGGTCCAGAGCCGACGGGCCAACGATATTGTATTAATTCAGCATCATTAAGCTTTTTGGATGATGAGGGAGGCGAAAAGGTACGTGGTTAGTGAGCTGAAGCAAGCTGAAGTTGAAAAAAATACCATAGCAATAACGATTCAGCTATATGGGCAAAAATAATAATAACCAAATACGAATACATTATCTTTTTAAGGAGCATTACGGTGAGTGTTGAAGTAAACCCAGAACAACTTGAGCAACTACTAGCGGCGATGACCCCAGAGATTTATGAGCGTCTAGTGACAGCGGTTGAGTTAGGTAAATGGCCTGATGGCGTTGCATTGACTCGCGAGCAAAAAGAGCACAGTTTGCAAATGGTATTGTTGTGGCAATCACGGAACAACCATAACCCAGAGCATATGACTGTTGGGACTGATGGTGAAATTACGATGAAAAGCAAACAAGAACTGAAAGCCTTATTCCAAGGTGAAATGTTAGCAACATTGAAGCCACAAAATAATGATGAATAGGGTAGGTAAGAATTAGTCATCGAAAGAATAATAAAAATACCATTGCGCGAGTGACAGGGTCACAACAAGTTTTCTCAGCATTATCATTGTGATAAGTATTTGAGAAAACTTGTATATACACAAATATTGTCTTAATTTAGGTCGGCAAGGGTGATTAACTTCGCACCTTCCTTTTCCATACTTTGCAGTGCTTTTAAGCTATCATCAGCGGCTAAATTAACGCCTCGGCACCCATCGGTGAGGACATCAACCGTATAGCCTAATTTTAATGCATCTAATACTGTGAACTTCACACAATAGTCAGTGGCAATCCCCATGACTATTAGATGGGAAATATTCTGAGCCTGTAGCCACCCATGTAACTGGGTTTGGCTGACTCTATCGTTATCAAAAAAAGCACTGTAACTATCGACTTGCGGGTTTTCACCTTTGGTAAACACCTGTTCAATGGCTTGCTGGTTCAATCGTGGGTGAAAATTAGCGCCAAGCTCACCTTGCACACAATGTACTGGCCACCAAACTTGGTCAAGGCCATTGAGTTTGCCTATCTTACCGACTTTTGTGCCTGAATTAACAGCAAAGCTCAAGTGTGTGGCGGGGTGCCAATCTTGGCTGGCAATAATGGTGATGCGTTGTTGTGTACAGTGTGCAATGGCTTTATTAGCGACCTCAATGACATGTTCGCTTTCATTAACGGCTAATGCCCCGCCAGTACAAAAATCATTTTGTAAATCGACTAACAATAAAGCTGTTTTCATTGTGCCCCCAGTATTTAGTCATCAGCGTAACTCAGTTCACCGCGTAAGTTATTTTGCATTAATTCACGAATTAATGCAGGTGTGTAATTTTGGCTGAGTAAGTAATGCAATTTACTTAATGCTGCCTCAAATGTCATATCATAACCACTGATCACCCCGGCGTCTGCTAGTGCGTGACCTGTCGCATACCCTTCCATATTGACTCGGCCAGAAATACATTGTGTCAGGTTGACCACAATAATCCCTCTATTAGTTGCTTCGCGTAGTATTCGCAAGAGTTCGGGCTGTTGAGGGGCATTACCCACGCCATAAGAACGTAAAATAAGTGCTTTGACGGGTTGTTGAAGAATATTACGCACAATCTCAATGGATAAGCCAGGATAGAGAGTAACAACACCAATAGGTTGAGGGGTAATCCGGTGAGCTTTAAATTCGCCTATGCCAATGGGAGCTGGACATGTATTAAATGAGCGAATATTTATCCCTGCCTCCATTAAAGGGGAACAGTTTGGGGAACTAAAGGCATCAAAACCATCCGCATGTGCTTTGACGGTACGATTACCACGATACAACTTATTATTAAAAAATAACCCAACTTCATTTATTGGATAATTTGCGGCGAGATATAGGGCGTTTAATAAGTTAGTTTGCCCATCTGAACGCAGTGCCTCTAAGGGTATTTGTGACCCTGTCACTATCACCGGTTTTTTCAAGTTTTCAAACATAAATGATAATGCAGAAGCCGTAAATGCCATGGTATCCGTACCATGCAAAATCACAAAGCCATCATATAGGGGGTAATTCTCGGAAATATCATCGGCGATAAGTTGCCAGTCCTCTGGTGTAATATCCGAGGAGTCTATCAGAGGTTGATGTTCGCGAATGGTAAATTCAGGCATCTCAAGGCGGTGAAACTCGGGCATTTGTGCCAATTGCGCTTGTAGGTGACCAGAAACAGGAATATAGCCTTGTGGCGAATGGCGCATGCCGATGGTTCCACCTGTGTAGACGACATAAATTGATTTTTTTTGCATCTTATTACCTAAATTATCACTGCGCAGTGAAGAAAAATGATTATTAGGATTTTGACGTATTTATTGGTGTATTACTATCGTTAAGTTGCTAATTGCTAGGTTTAAATTAGGTAGTTAACTAGATTGTGAGATAAATCCCCTTCAAACAAGTTGAAGGGGAAAAGGGGCGATTAGTTGATTTCAGCACAGTTAAGGCAAAATGCATAGCGATTTTGCGGGTCATTCATTTTTAGGAAAAATTGTGCTTGCTGGCGAATATCCGTCGCGACTGCGGGAGGTAGGAATACTTGTAGTACATCCGGCATTGCGGCTTGAACATTGGTGGTTAATTCAAGTAGCAGTTGATCCATAAAAGTCAGCTCAGGTTTCATCCAATCTAGCTTAACATCAGTGAGTTTAGCTAGTTCTGCGGCTTTATCAACGGCATTATCAAAATCACCGAGTTGGTCAACTAGGCCATTTTTGAGCGCATCCTGACCTATCCATACACGGCCTTGAGCAATCTTGTCTATTTCAGCAGGGGTTTTGTGACGTGATTTAGCGACCAAACCGATAAATGTATCATAACCATTTTCAATAGTAATTTGCATCATATCGGCAAATTGTGGGCTAATCCCTTTGGTTAGTGAAATATCTGCAAGGGGAGATGTGGATACCCCATCGGTATAGACGCCAATAGAATCTAATGATTTTTCAAACGTATTGATAACACCGAAAATACCAATTGAACCCGTTAAAGTACTAGGGCTCGCAATAATATAATCAGCAGGCGTCGATACCCAATAGCCCCCAGATGCGGCCATGCCCCCCATTGAGACTACAACAGGTTTCCCTGCCGCATGAGCAGAAGCGAGTTCGCTACGGATCAGGTCAGATGCACTTACACTACCACCAGGACTATTAACGCGTAATACAATGGCTTTAATATTATCATCTAGACGAGCATCACGAATTTGAGCTGCAATGGTGTCTCCACCTGCAATACCCGCAGTTTGAGGGCCGTCCATAATCGCACCTTGAACAACGATTACAGCAATATTCCCCCCTTGGCTTGCAGTTGTATCGGCTATTTTCGCTGAGTAATCGTAAATACTGATATTATTAAACTGCTTATCTTCTTTATTCCAACCGAAATGCTTAGAGAGTAAATCTTCAACTTGTTCATTTGTATATAGTTTATCCACTAACCGTTGTTTTAACGCATACTGAGCGTTATCGCCCTTAACAGCACGTAATTGCGATAATATCGCATCTGCACCCGGGAAAATTTGAGCACTGGTCATTTTGCGATTTGTGGCAAGTTCAGATAAATAGTTGTTCCATAAGGCATCTAACCACTGTTGATTGGCTAAGCGTGCCTCTGGTGACATATCGTCACGCATGAGTGGCTCAACAGCAGATTTGTAAGTCCCCACACGGAATATATGACTACTAACCTTAAGCCTTTCTAACAGCGACTTATAGTACATGCTGTTAGTCGCAAAGCCATAAAGCCCTACAGTGCCTTGTGGTGTTAAATAAATATCATCAGCAAAACTTGCAAGATAGTATTGTGACTGGTTATAACTGTTGCCAACAGCATAGACAGATTTCCCAGCAGCTTTGAACTCGTTAATGGCTTTACCGATGTAAGCCAAAGAAGGCTGGTCAGCCCCCGTTAAGTTATCTAAACGTAATACCATCCCTGTAATGCGGTCATCGCTAGCTGCGGTACGAATGGTATCGACAATATCAAACAAGGAGTTTTCTTGCATACGGCTATTTGAGGTGCCTAATAACTCACGACTCATACGACCGAATGGATCAGGAGCGGAGACTTGGTCAACAATCACACCCTGTAAATCGACATACAATGCCCCGAAATAGTTTTTCTCGGGTTGAGAATCTGATTGATAAAGGGCAATTGAGCCAATCACAACAAAAAACAACACTAGGAAAATAGCATTGAAAACAAATTCTCGGATAAAATTTAACGCTCGCCAGCTAATTTTAAAAATGGTAGCGATGATGTCCCATAATTGACGCATTTTCTCTCCTATCCTGCCTATTTTGCTCCCCAAGGTGACATTAATTCACTGACTGCCAGTTTGGAGGACAAACTATTTGGATACTATTAAAAATTGTATTTAGTATAAATAAGGTGTAAGCCCTTTGTTAGATGAACGAAAAGCTATGGTCTTAAAGCCAACCCTCAACCCGATCATCATTTCTCACTTTCAGTCGGTTAGTATTAATTAATACAATTACTTGGCACTGAAAGCGGTTTTTATGCATAACAAAATTGTGTTACACAAGGTACAATATCTCAATTATATTTTTCACCAGTGACAAATGATACAATTCAATGAATTTATAACGTAATTTACTCAATAATTAATGGTTATATAGTGTAGGCGATTTTCTCTTAGGCTTAAACTAAATATAGTATTGGTATAATTATCTAATTGAATGATTATCATATCAGTTTACTCTTAATCGGAGACAACCATGGATGCTTTAACCCTTTTGTTGAACCGCCGTTCAGCTTCTAGACTCAAAACGCCAGCCCCACAAGGTGAACAGCTTGATAATATACTTGCAGCAGGGATGAGAGCACCTGATCACGGCGCATTGAAACCATGGCATTTTGTGATCATGAAAGATGATGGCATTAAACGCTTCAGTGAACTGCTTGAGAAAGCGGCAATTGAAGGGCAGTTAGGCGAGGATGTTGAAGAAAAAGCTCGCAATGCACCTTTTAGAGCGCCATTAATTATTACTGTGATTGCAAAGCTAAAACAGCATCCTAAAATTCCTGAGTGGGAACAATTGGTTGCAGCAAGTTGCACAGTACAAGCTATGCAAATGGCTGCAGTTGCACAGGGTTTTGGTGGAATTTGGCGTTCTGGTTCATGGACTGAAGATGCGGTCGTTCGTGCAGGTTTAGGTTGTGGCGAAAACGACCGAATTGTTGGTTTTCTTTATTTGGGGACACCTGAACTTAAAGCACCTGCAAAAGTACAAGCCCCTGATATGACAGGATTTGTAACTTATTTTTAAAGAGAACAATAATGACTGAGAAAATTAGACTAACACAATATAGCCATGGTGCAGGTTGCGGCTGCAAAATCGCACCAAAGGTTTTAGAACAAATTTTACATACAGAACAAGCTAAATTTCACGACCCCCATTTGTTAGTTGGTAATGAAACTAAAGATGACGCTGCTGTTTATGATTTAGGCAATGGCATTGGCATCATTAGTACCACTGACTTTTTTATGCCAATTGTTGATTCCCCGTTTGAATTTGGCCGTATTGCGGCGACTAATGCGATAAGTGATATTTTCGCTATGGGTGGTAAACCGATTATGGCGATTGCAATCTTAGGTTGGCCAATCGCTAAATTACCACCGGAAGTTGCACGTGAAGTTATCGAGGGGGGACGTGCCGCTTGTGCGGATGCTGGGATATCCCTAGCTGGAGGGCATTCAATTGATGCACCTGAACCTATCTTTGGTCTAGCAGTTACTGGCGTCGTTAATACCGAGTACGTGAAGAAAAATAGCGCAGCAATAGCAGGCTGTGAGCTATTTTTAACGAAACCTTTGGGGATTGGCGTATTAACTACTGCGGAGAAAAAAGGGGTTCTTGCTGAGGAGCACCAACATTTGGCAGCTGAAACTATGTGCCAGATGAATAAACTGGGTGCTGAGATTGCTCCACTTGATGGAGTAACCGCGATGACTGATGTGACGGGTTTTGGCTTGTTGGGGCATTTAAGTGAAATCTGTGAAGGTTCTGGTGTCCGCGCTGAGATTGCTTTTAGCAAAGTACCTAAATTAACGGATGTTGAGAAATATATCGAGGCAGGTTGTGTTCCTGGTGGGACATCACGGAATTTTGATAGTTATGGGCATCTTATTGGCCCAATGAGTGATATGCAACGTAACTTACTGTGTGATCCTCAAACATCTGGCGGTTTACTTATTGCCGTCAAACCTTCAGAAGTCTCTAAAATTAAAGAGATTGCACAGCAACAAGGTGTTTTGTTACAGTCTATCGGGAAATTATTACCCCATCAGGACAATGTTCCTTTAGTTGAAGTGATAGATTAATTCATGCGTTTGTTTATTGCGGAAAAACCGAGCCTTGCAAGGGCTATTGCTGATGTACTGCCGAAACCACATAAGCGTGGTGATGGTTTTATTCAATGTGGTGATGGTCAAACTGTTACTTGGTGCATAGGGCACCTTTTGGAGCAGGCAGAACCCGATGCCTATGAACCTAGGTATGCGCGTTGGAATTTGCAAGATTTGCCGATTATCCCCGATAAGTGGCAATTAAAGCCGCGCTCCGCGGTAACCAAACAATTAAAAACGATTGAAGCACTGCTTAAACAAGCAACTGTCGTTGTCCATGCAGGAGACCCCGATAGAGAAGGACAGTTGCTGGTTGATGAGGTACTCGACTTTTTAAAGCTTGATTCAGAAAAACGCAAAAGCGTAAAACGTTGCTTGATTAATGACCTTAATCCACAGGCTGTTGAGCGGGCCATTGACCGCTTAAGAGAAAATCGTGAGTTTATTCCTCTGTGTGTGTCAGCATTGGCACGAGCACGAGCTGATTGGCTCTACGGCATCAATATGACTCGAGCGTATACCTTATTGGGGCAACGGGGGGGCTATCAAGGTGTTCTCTCTGTTGGTCGGGTGCAAACACCAGTTTTAGGGCTGGTGGTCAGGCGCGATGAAGAAATAGAAAACTTTGTTCCGAAAGACTACTTTGAAGTTAAAGCACACATTGTGACTCCGCAAGATGAGCGTTTTGTTGCTGTATGGCAACCTAGTGAGTCGTGTGTCGATTTTCAGGATGAAGAAGGGCGCTTATTTCATCGGCCTTTAGCGGAGCATGTCGTTTCGCGTATTGAAGGTAAGCCGGCGATAGTCACGCAGTACCAAGATAAACGTGAAACTGAGATTGCTCCTTTACCTTTCTCTTTGTCAGCTCTGCAAATTGAAGCAGCCAAAAAATATGCACTCAGTGCACAGGAAGTCTTGGATATTTGCCAACGTTTATATGAAACGCATAAATTAATTACCTACCCGCGTTCAGATAGTCGTTATCTACCTGATGAACATTTCGCTGGTCGCCATAGTGTATTAAATGCAATAGCAGTGCATCAGCCGTTACTCACTGAATTTGAACTCCCAGAGTTAGATAAAAAAAACCGTTGTTGGGATGATAAAAAAGTCGATGCTCACCATGCGATTATTCCTACAGCAAAAGCCACTGCGGTAAAACTTACAGAGAATGAAAGTAATATTTATCAACTGATTGCGCGGCAGTATATTATTCAATTTATGGCTGATGCGGTTTATCGTAAATGTACAATTGATTTAGAAATTGAAAAGGGTAAGTTTATCGCTAAAGCGCGTTTTTTAGCTGAAGCAGGCTGGCGAGTTGTCTTAGGAAATAAAGAGCGGGACGCTGAAAATGATGGTATGCCTTTACCCATCGTGAGTAAAAATGACGAACTTCTGTGTGAAAAAGGGGAGGTTGTCGAAAGGCAAACACAACCACCAAGGCCTTTTACTGATGCTACTTTATTGTCTGCTATGACAGGAATTGCTCGTTTTGTACAAGATAAAGCATTAAAAAAAGTATTGCGAGAAACTGATGGCCTTGGTACTGAAGCGACGCGTGCTGGAATTATCGACCTATTATTTAAACGGCAATTTTTATATAAAAAAGGGCGTTATATTCATTCATCGCCTGCTGGGAGAGCATTAATTCATGTGTTGCCAGATATGGCGACTTTACCGGATATGACCGCACATTGGGAGTCTGTTCTGACTCAAATCAGTGAAAAACAATCACGTTATGATGATTTCATGCAGCCACTAAGCCAAACGCTGGTGCAATTAATTCATCATGCTCGCCAATTTACGAATTTGCGTACATTTAGAGAGTTACCTCCACCGCCTTCAAAAAGCGGGAAGAAAGCAACGAAAACAAGCAAGAAAACTAAAAAGAAAGTCGAGTAACTAATACAGTAAAAGGTGCTATATAGCACCTTTTACTTGCCGTGTACGGTGTTAAATAATTATTTGGTTAAGTTAAACTCAGACCATACAGGGGCGTGATCTGACGGTTTTTCCATTCCACGAATGTCATAATCAATCCCTGTTGCAATACAACGCTCAGCTAACTTGTTAGAGGCGAGTAATAAGTCTATCCGCAAGCCACGGTTATCATCGAAACCTTTTGAGCGGTAATCAAACCAGGAGTAGCAGTCATTGACATCCGGGTTCTTCGCGCGGTAAGTATCGACTAACCCCCAGCCCAGTAGGTTATCTAGCCATTCACGTTCTTCTGGTAAAAATGAACACTTACCTGTTTTTAACCAGCGCTTGCGATTAACATCTCCAATACCAATATCTAAATCGGTTGGACTGATGTTCATATCCCCCATAATTAATAATTGGGAGTCAGCTGTTTGTGTCGACGTTACATAGTGCTGTAAGTCTTGATAGAATTTTTCTTTGGCTGGGAATTTCGTTGGGTGGTCACGGCTCTCCCCTTGAGGGAAATAACCGTTAATTACCGTTAATGGCCCTCGCTCTGTGTGAATATCAGCCATAATAATACGGCGTTGGGCATCTTCATCATCAGTTGGAAAACCTTTTCGTACATCGATAGGTTCATTTTTAGTGAGTAGCGCAACACCGTAATGTGCTTTTTGACCGTGATAAAAAACATGATAGCCCAGTTGGCTCACTTCCTCATAAGGGAACATATCATCATGGACCTTGGTTTCTTGTAAACCAATGACTTCTGGTTGATGTTTTTCTATAATAGCGGCAAGTTGGTGAGGGCGAGCTCGCAGGCCATTAATGTTGAATGATATGAATTTCATGGTTTTTTTATCACCTATGCTTTAATGATTATTGCCTCAGATTCTAACAGATGATGACCACACTGTATAACCCTACATAGCGTACTTTAATTCAAAAATAAATTATGTAGACTACTGTAATAATAGCAGTAGGTAATACATTTGACTGATACTGTATATTATATAAATTAATATCAACGATTTTAATTATCTATTATTGTTAATTGGGTGAATTATGACTAATTTATTTTTTATTGAAAATTAAGGTATGTTAAATAATATCTTAATTAAGTATATTTAATTTCATTTAAAGTCAGTTGGTTATTTGTATTTTAATGTGATTTAATAGTCTAGCCATAAAAAATAATTAAGCTAAACAGTATAATATATTGCTTTGCTATGTTGGAAATTATAAAAATACCTTTATGAAATATTGTTACTCATTCAATAAAAAAATTAAGATTGTCTTTTTATTTGGTGAGTTGAATTATGGGCTAATCAACATTTTTTTACTTATATAATTACTCTTGTTGATTAACATTTTAATAATAGAATGGGGTCATAGATATGTTCTTTTCAAGAAAATTAGAGGCGTTTATGGCGGTTGTGGAAAATGGCTCGTTAAGCAAGGCTGCTAGGGTGATGAACCGTACGACACCTCCCATAGCGAAGTCAATCAAGGATTTCGAAACCAGTTTAGGTAAACGGCTTTTTAAGAGAGAAAAATTTGGAATGACATTAACTAAGGATGGCCAGGAACTTTATAATGATCTTAGGGATCTTTATTTACAGGAGAAAGAAATTACTAAAAAACATTTTTCAGGCTACATTGTTAATGAGGCTAATATTTATTATGACTGGGGAAAAGAAGGGCACTTAATCAATTTATATCAAGCAGTTCACCTCAATAATGTACAAGTTAATATATTGAGGTTTAATTATGATGAAGTGGATGAGATTGTTGATTATGATGGTAATACACTTATTCTCAGTTCTGAGGAAGTTGTTAGTGAGCGTTTCTCATTACAAAAAAAAATAGAGAACTCACCATTGGGTATATATTGTCGTAAAGAACTATATGAAAAATACCATTATAACCTTATTGAGCTATTACAAAAAAACACTTGGTTATGTGACCCTGCATTTTATAAAAGTTCGCTAATGAGTGGGTTATTAAAAAAAATTGAGACCACCGATAACAAGATTAGCGTAAGACAAATGGACAATATCGGTTGTTGTCAAAGTTTTATTCAAGATGGTGACTTTATTGGCATTACTGACCATTATCCTGAAGAAGAGTTAATTGATAAGTCATTGATATACGTATCAATAAATAATTTTCTAGGGCAAAGTGAATGTTATGTCTATAAGTCAAAATCACATTCTAGTGTGTTAAATCGCTTTATGGGCGTTGTTGATAAACTGGGAGGTGAGTATAACTGAATGGTGGTGGGAGAAGGATTCGAACCTTCGAAGTCTGTGACGGCAGATTTACAGTCTGCTCCCTTTGGCCGCTTGGGTATCCCACCTAATTTTGTATTGCTGTAATCGTTCACAGCGGGCGGCATCATATCAAATGACGCGCCGCTGTAAAGCATTAATTTACAATAAAATACTCGTTTGCTGTTTTTTTGTTCTTAACGCTTGTAATATCAACAATTTATTGTTGTTTAAGCCAGTTTTTGACTTATAAAATAATCGTTCGGTTACCATATACAAATACACGCTGAGCTAATACCCAATATAATGCATGGCTAAGTACATTTTTTTCAACATCTCGGCCAGCACGCATCATGTCATCAGCAGTGAATGTATGGTCTATATTAATCACGTTTTGTGTAATGATTGGTCCCTCATCAAGGTTATCATTTACAAAATGCGCTGTTGCCCCAATAATTTTTACCCCGCGCTCATAGGCTTGGTGGTAAGGTCTAGCACCAATAAACGCAGGTAAGAATGAGTGGTGAATATTGATAATTTGGTTTGGATAATGCTGAACAAATTCTGGTGTTAAAACACGCATATATTTGGCCAGAACCACATAATCAGGCTGATACTGGTCAATTTGAGCTGTCATTTTTTCATCATGTTGTTCACGGGTTAAACCTTCGTGACTAATATGGTGGAATGGAATGCCAAATTGCTCGACCAAGTTCTTCAAGGTGTCATGGTTACCTATAACAGCGGCAATCTCAACATCTAAGCCATCATAAGCACTCTTCATGAGTAAATCACCAAGGCAATGAGCTTCTTTGGTGACCATGATAACAATGCGACGACGCCCAGCTGCGTTTAATTCGCGTTTAGAACCCACAGGCAATGCATCGTCAAGGTCTGCTAATAGAGTTTCATCGTTAAAAATCCCTTCCAGTTCGGTCCTCATAAAGAAACGGCCTGTGCGGTGATCGACAAACTCATTATTCTGTACAATGTTGAGCTGGTGTTTATAGCAAATATTGGTGATTTTCGCGATAAGTCCTTTCGCGTCAGGGCAAATTGTCCTGAGAATTTTCTTTTGTACATTTTTGTGTTGCATGAAACTGTCTAATCCTTAACTAGCAAAGCTTATATAATAAAGCTAATGACAAACTGAGTGTTAAATTTGCGTTGATACAAGTAAATAAACGAGCGATAGCTAACTTGGATTACAGCACTTTTTATATTTTTTGCTAGAACCACAAGGGCATAAGTCATTACGACCCACTTTTGGTGTTATGCCATCTATATAATACCAACGCGAATTTATCCGAATAAAACGGGAACGTTCATGAATAAGTTGTTTATGATCAGCTTTTTCATCAATAAAGCAAGCCGAAAATTCGACATAGCCTTCATCAGGATTTTTAGCATAAGAAGAACTAATAACACAAAGTCCTAGCCATTGTGTCTGTATAAAACTATTGATTAGCTCTTTACGGTATTCTTCGGCATGGCAATCGGGGTGCCATGTCTCAATAAGGTAATCAACATTGTGATGTACATAGGCGCTGTAACGTGAGCGCATGAGTTGCTCAGGTGTCTGGGGAATTGACAAGCCTCGCAAAAAAGGTGAGCAACAATGTTCAAATTGTGCTTCATTACCGCAGCAACATCTATCTTTTGCTTGTGATGGCATAACACTCTCGATAAAAATAAGTATAAGATTGAAAAATCACTATACTTAAATTGTGGGTGAAAAATAATTTTATAGTATGAATAATAGTATTGTTAATTAAACCAGGTCATTGCAGTAGGTATCTTATGAAAAATAGAAAAATACTGATAGTAGAAGACGAAATCACCTTCTGTACAATCTTAAAAAACTACCTTGAGACATTAGGGATAGAGATCTATACCGCAAAAAATGGTCAATTAGCAATAGAAATGATCACAATAAGCCATATAGAACCTGATATCATTCTTTGTGATTTAAATATGCCAGTTATGGATGGCGAAGCATTTATGCGGGAGTTAGTTGCTAGAAATATTAACATTCCGGTGATAGTCATTACAGCAACCACTGATTTTACGCAATTAGACAGAATGTTCCGTTTAGGGGCGACAGATGCGTTATTAAAACCGATAAAAAATTTAGATGAAGTTAAAGTTACCATCCTTTCAGCGTTGTATCCTGAGCAAGACGACTTATCAGAACAAATAGGCGATAATATTTCTGCATTGATGGAAAACAATCCGCAAGACATGCTTACCGTCTTGAAGCAATTGCAGCCGCCAGTACACCAAATAATTAATGGTTATAGAATTAATTATCGCCAACTTAATGAAGCTAATCGGTTTGGTCTGTTGTTAGACTTAGCCGCTATTTCAGATAGCCAAATTGGTTTTTACTGTATAGATACGGAGCGGTCTCATCAAGAAGGCGTCATGGCTGCTTTTTTAATCCGGGTTGTATTTAATGATTTATTGAAAAGCGCCGTTAGCTATCCAGATAAAAAACTACCAAATATTGATAGGATTATTAATCAGATAAATCATTTATTGGAAGATTCCGGTTTTAATGGGCAATTTCCTTTACTGTTGGGGTATTTTAACACGCAAAATAATTCGATCATTATGGCTAGTGCTGGGTTAGAAGCCGATATAACGACAGAAAACTCTCATTTTAAATTGGCAAGAAACCTGCCTCTTGGGACACTCAAGTTTTATCAATCGAATCATTTGGAGATAAAAGGGGCTGTCTGGCAGTGTTTAATACGCAATAATAGCCAAAAAATAAAACTAATGTTTAATCCTGAAAATTAATTCATTCTTAAAAAGTGTTGATAACGCGTTTTAAATAGCCGCATTCGGACTCGTCACTATTTATTTGGGATAATTTCCTGATATACTTCCGCGCACTTGAAATGCATCGCTAACATATTTGAACTATGGGGCTAAGATGCGTAGATATTATCTGGAGTTATGACAAATGACACAACGCAAGGTGCGTAAAGCTGTAATACCTGTTGCGGGCTTAGGGACGCGGATGCTACCGGCAACAAAAGCTATTCCAAAAGAGATGCTACCGATTGTTGATAAGCCGCTCATTCAATATGTAGTCAATGAGTGTATTGCTGCTGGGATCAATGAGATAGTTTTGGTTACCCATTCATCAAAAAACTCAATTGAGAACCACTTTGATACTAGCTTCGAGTTAGAGGCCATATTGGAAGCGCGTGTTAAGCGCCAGTTATTGGATGAGGTGCAATCTATTTGCCCAAGTCATGTTACTATCATGCAAACACGTCAAGGGATTGCGAAAGGGTTAGGGCATGCTATTTTATGTGCAAAACCATTAGTGGGTGAAGAGCCATTTGCTGTCATTTTACCTGATGTGATTTTAGACCGTTATAGCACGGATTTAACAAAATTTAATCTACGTGAAATGCTAGAACAGTACGAATCTACGGGGGCGAGCCAAATTCTGGTTGAACCTGTGCCCGAGCAAGAAGTTTCCAATTACGGTATTGTTGATTGTAATGGCGCAGTTCTGCAACCGGGGGACAGCAAAAAAATTATTCGCATGGTAGAAAAACCAAGTCGTGAAGAAGCCCCCTCCAATTTGTCTATTGTTGGTCGTTACGTTTTATCTGAAAAAATATGGGACGCATTAGCAAAAACAGTCCCAGGTGCTGGTGATGAAATACAGCTAACTGATGCAATCGCATTAATGATGGAAAATAATGAACCTGTAGAGGCTTACCACTTATGTGGTAAAAGTCATGACTGTGGAAATAAACTAGGTTACATGAAAGCATTTGTTGAATATGGAATGCAACATGACACTTTAGGAGATGACTTTACCCAGTGGTTGACAGAATTGTCGGCTTCATTGAACGCGCCGAAATAGAAAACTTATTTCAGTAAATTAATTCAAGGCTAACTAGACAAGTTAGCCTTTTTTATAGATAGAGATGAACTATTAACTATAAAGACTAAGTATTAAGGAGTAGAAGCGACTTTTCTACTCGTTGTTAATTTTACCTCCATGCAGTGCGATAAAAATAGCACTCAGTCACATTAAACAATTGCTTTTGAATTTAATAATGTCTAATTAAAATTACAAATCTTTACCTTGGCGTTTTTATTTAATTGTAAATATTTGATGATTAGTGCAATACCTATTAGAGGCTATAAATTAAGCAAGAATTGCAGGGGGAGCTAGTGGTTATAATGGTTAAGAGACTTTGTAGCTAGAGACTAATATAAAATAATATATAAAGGTACAAACAAAAACACCCTTTTAAAAAGGGTGTTTGGAATAAAAGATTAGGCGATTAGATCAAGAAATCATCTAATGATTTGCCTTGTTCTTCAATGGCAACTTTGATTACAGCTGGAGTACGGCCTTGGCCTGTCCACGTTTTAGTTTCACCATTTTCATCAACATATTTATATTTAGCTGGACGAGCTGCACGTTTAGCACGAGTGCTTGTGCCTTTACCTGAATCCATTGTTTGCAGAAGGTCATTTAAATCTACGCCTTGCTCAAGAATCATTTCACGAACTTTTTCCAGTTTACGGTTACGTTCTTCTAATTCTGCACGAGCTTGGTTTTCTTCATCACGACGTTCTTCAACAACGACGGTTAATTTTTCCAGCATTTCTTCTAACGATTCTAAAGTTACTTCGCGAGCTTGAGCACGAAGAGTACGGATGTTATTTAACGCTTTTAATGATTCGCTCATTTTCCTGGTCTCAAATTATTTGTTGGCATGTGTACAGTAATAATAGAATGCTATTTTAAATTCTGCAATAGCTAAATTACTTCTTTAGTTTAAAAGTTATCTTTTACGAATGCAATTTTTTTACAAAAGAAAAATAAAACTTTCGTAGATATATATACCGCTATTATCAATAACTGAACTAATGAAAAAAATAGCAATAAGAAAAAAACTTTGTGATTTAATATTTCGCAGTGCTTGTCGAAAGTCGCATTCTACTTTTACTCAGAATGAATTGAAGGGGGATACTAACTTAAATTTTCTTTTTTTGATGATGAATTTTAGCTTAACATGCTTTAGCTGATACGGTTTATAGTTAATATCAAATTGGTTTTTATTGTATATAAGGTAAGCTTTATTAGCGATAAGAAGCAAAATAATTGTAAAAAGGG
Source organism: Providencia sp. AGC89 (assembly GCF_053543535.1). NCBI lineage: Bacteria > Pseudomonadati > Pseudomonadota > Gammaproteobacteria > Enterobacterales > Morganellaceae > Providencia > Providencia sp. AGC89. The sequence continues at coordinate 67,021 of NZ_JBIXLP010000060.1, read as the reverse complement.
TTAAATTTTCAATAAGTAAAGTGAGATAGTGTCATTTTGTTAATCTAACGATATGTTTTATGGTAAAATTATTGCGTATATTAATTGTGAGGAAACAGCCAGATGGCTCAGCTTTATTTTTATTATTCAGCAATGAATGCAGGCAAATCAACGTCGTTATTGCAATCATCGTATAACTATAATGAAAGAGGGATGCGTACCGTTATTTTCACAGCAGAGATAGATAATCGCTTTGCTCAGGGGAAAGTATCCTCGCGTATTGGTTTATTTGCTGAAGCGTTGGTTTATTCAACAACGACGGATATGGCAGAGGTTATTAAGCGCGAAAATCAGTTACAGAAAGTGCATTGTGTCCTTATTGATGAATGTCAGTTTTTAACAAAAAAACAAGTTGAAGAATTATGTGACATCGTTGATAACGAGGATATCCCTGTTTTGTGCTATGGACTTCGCACTGATTTTGCTGGGCAACTATTTGCAGGCAGTCAATATTTACTCGCATGGGCAGATAAATTGGTTGAGCTAAAAACCGTATGCTACTGTGGGCGTAAGGCTAATAAGGTATTACGTATAGGAAGTGATGGTATTGCTGTATATGAGGGTGCTCAGGTCGATATAGGCGGTAATGAAAAGTATATATCTGTTTGTCGTAAACACTATTCAGAAGCAATAAAACAAGCGCAAATGATGAATGAAGGGATAATTCCTAAAAAACCAATTCATTTTAGGTAGTTTTATATAGTTACGTGTATGGAAATAAAATAATTATTATAATCTCGTTATGCGAGTAGAAGGTGATATAAAACTAGCTATTAGGAAAAATCATATATATCAACGTTAATATTTAGTACGCCGCAACTCATTTTAAGTCCTCAAAAAAGGCACTGTTTCTATAACAGTGCCTTTGCTAATTTAATAATCTATAAATAAATTATTTTTTAGTGGTTTTCTTTTCAGCTGTTTTTTTCTGAGGAACTTTCTTTTCTATATGTTCGGTAACAGGTGCTGTTGAATGCTCAACAAAATCACGACCATAATAGGAATCCAATAATAATTGTTTAATTTCAGAGATTAATGGATACCTTGGGTTAGCACCAGTACATTGGTCATCAAATGCATCTTCAGACAGTTTATCTACGCGAGCTAAGAAGTCTGCTTCAGGTACCCCTGTCTCACGAATAGATTTTGGAATGCCTAAATCTGCTTTTATTTCATCAAGCCATGCTAATAATTTTTCAATTTTAGCGCCTGTACGATCCCCTGAATCAGTTAAACCGAGATGATCAGCAATTTCAGCATACTGTCGACGTGCGTGAGGACGGTCATATTGGCTAAAGGCTGTTTGCTTAGTTGGATTGTCATTCGCATTGAAACGGATGACATTACAAATCAATAGGGCATTGGCGAGGCCATGTGGAATATGGAACTCTGAACCTAGTTTATGTGCCATTGAGTGACATACCCCTAAGAACGCATTCGCAAATGCAATACCTGCAAGGGTAGCCCCATTATGTACACGCTCCCTAGCGACAGGGTTTTTAGCACCTTCGTGATAGCTGGCAGGTAAATAATCTTTTAATAAACTTAATGCTTTAAGCGCTTGGCCATCGGTAAATTCGTTAGCTAGCACTGAAACATAAGCTTCTAATGCATGGGTCACTGCATCTAGACCGCCAAAGGCAGTTAAAGATTTAGGCATATTCATGACTAAGTTTGCATCAACGATAGCCATGTTCGGGGTGAGTGCGTAATCCGCTAATGGATATTTTTGACCTGTTTTATCATCAGTCACAACCGCAAACGGCGTAACTTCAGAGCCAGTACCCGAAGTAGTTGTAATCGCAACTAGTTTCGCTTTAACGCCCATTTTAGGGAAGCGGTGAATACGTTTGCGAATATCCATAAAGCGTAGCGCGAGCTCTTCAAAGTGTGTTTCAGGATGTTCGTACATGACCCACATAATTTTCGCTGCATCCATCGGTGAACCACCACCTAATGCAATAATAACATCAGGGTTGAATGCTTGCATTTGGGCAGCGCCTTTACGTACAACTGTTAATGTTGGGTCTGCTTCAACTTCAAAGAATACGTCTGTTTCAATGTGGTGTTTTTTGAGTACATTGACTACTTCATCAACATAACCATTATTGAATAAATAACCATCAGTGACGATAAAGGCACGTTTCGCACCGTCAGTTGCAATCTCTTCAAGGGCGATAGGTAGGCAACCACGACGGAAGTAGATTGAATTTGGTAGTTTATGCCATAACATGTTTTCAGCTCTCTTCGCCACAGTTTTAGTGTTGATCAAGTGTTTTGGCCCGACGTTTTCGGAAATAGAGTTACCCCCCCAAGAGCCACAACCCAATGTGAGAGAAGGAGCTAGTTTGAAGTTGTATAAGTCACCAATACCACCTTGCGAGGCCGGCGTATTAATTAAAATACGTGCTGTTTTCATTTTTTGGCCGAAGTAGTTCACTCGTTCATGTTGATTGTCTTGGTCGGTGTATAAGCAAGAAGTATGGCCAATCCCTCCCATTTCGACTAATTGTTCAGCTTTGGAGACGGCATCTTCAAAGTTTTTACCACGATACATGGCTAAGAGCGGGGACAGTTTTTCATGGGCAAAGGGTTCTGAATCATCAATAACTTTAACTTCACCTATCAAGATTTTAGTCGTGATAGGGACAGTGATGCCCGCCATTTCGGCAATTTTAACAGCAGGTTGGCCCACAATGGCAGCATTTAAATTACCATTTTTCAAAATGATTTCTTGAACCGCTTTAAGTTCTTTACCTTGCAGTAAATAGCCGCCATGGCTGGAAAAACGCTCACGAACTTGGTTGTAGATCTCATCCACAACAACAACGGATTGTTCTGAGGCGCAAATAACGCCGTTATCGAAGGTTTTTGACATGAGAATCGATGCAACAGCACGTTTGATATCTGCTGTTTCATCAATCACAACAGGGGTATTACCCGCACCGACACCAATCGCTGGCTTACCAGAGCTATAGGCTGCTTTAACCATACCTGGTCCACCTGTCGCTAAAATCAGGTTAATATCAGCGTGGTGCATCAATGCATTGGATAATTCAACGGAAGGGGAATCAATCCAGCCAATAATATCTTTTGGTGCACCTGCAGCAATAGCGGCATTAAGTACTATTTCAGCTGCACGATTGGTTGCATTTTTCGCACGTGGATGTGGAGAGAAGATAATGGCATTACGTGTTTTTAGACTAATTAATGATTTAAAAATTGCAGTTGAGGTTGGGTTAGTGGTTGGCACAATGCCACAAATAATACCGATAGGCTCTGCAATCGTTATTGTTCCAAATGTTGGGTCTTCAGATAAAGTCCCACAGGTCTTTTCGTCTTTATAGGCATTATAGATATACTCAGAAGCAAAATGATTTTTTATCACTTTATCTTCAATAATACCCATTCCAGATTCTTCAACAGCGAGTTTTGCTAGGGGGATACGTGCATCAGCGGCAGCGAGAGCAGCAGCACGAAATATTTCGTCAACTTTTTCTTGTGAGAAAGTCGCGAATTCGCGTTGAGCTTTTTTGACACGAGCAACGAGTTCATTGAGTTCGGTAACGTTAGTTACAGACATATAGATTACTCCTGATAAATGTTAAACTTTTTAAGCCAATGAGCAATGTATCGACAAACTGGGCGAAAAAGACTGCCTAAAAGTGAAAGTATAGATAATTCTAATAATAACGCTGCTCATCATCGCCTATTGGCTTAAAAATCTTATTAATCCTGTCTATCAGTTAAGAATAGATTAACAAAATAGGAATTAAATAAAGTGATCTAAATCACGAAAATGCCAAGCTGACACCTTTCAGCAGGCTTGTATTCATATACGTTATGTAAGTGTTATTGTTCTATGACTTAATTTAATATGACTAATACATTTGTGGGGAAAAATTCATTCATTACTCACTAAAATAACAAGGAAATTTAGTTTGTTATAGAAAAAATTATTTCGCGCAAGGAAATTAGCACCAGAGGTGATAAAATTAGAAAAGGTATCAATGCATCTCTTAAGAGAACTGTTTAAGGAAATGGCTGAGTGAGCATCGCATTACTCGATTTATCTGGTTACATTAAATTTTTTATTGGTCTTTTTGCACTTGTAAACCCAGTAGGCATTCTACCTGTGTTTATTAGTATGACTAACTATCAAAGTAATGCAGGGAGAAATAAAACTAATACTGTAGCGAATACTTCAGTCGCTATTATTTTATGTACTTCACTACTCATAGGTGACTCAATACTTCAGTTGTTTGGTATCTCCATCGATTCATTTCGCATCGCAGGGGGGATATTAATTGTGACAATCGCAATGTCGATGATTAGTGGAAAAATTGGTGAAGATAAACAGAATAAGCAAGAAAAAACAGAAACTGCAGTAAGAGATAGTATTGGTGTTGTCCCGTTAGCACTACCACTAATGGCCGGTCCGGGGGCAATTAGTTCTTGTATTGTGTGGTCATCTCGTTGGCATGGTTGGCAAAACTTTTTGGGTTTAGCGCTGACCAGCATTCTCTTTGCATTTTGTTGTTGGTTGCTATTTCGTTCAGCATCTTTACTTGTTCGTTACCTTGGCCAAACTGGGATTAACGTTGTAACTCGTATTATGGGGCTGTTGCTTATGTCGTTAGGGATTGAGTTTATCGTGACAGGGGTTAAGGCGTTATTTCCTGGGTTGTTATAATTTTTATTCTTTTGCCTATCTAGCTATCTTTGTTGGTTGCAGTGGTTTGTTGCAGCCAACATTCCCTCGAATTGTATTTTCTACTTCTGAATACTAACCATTCATATACAGACTACTTTTATTACCCTCAGATGTCCTCAAAATTAGAGTAATTAACAATTACGGATAACAAATATGTTAACTGTAATTATATGTCGCATTTTTTGCTAAAGCAGGGATAAAAAGTAAGAAATTGTGAGCTACGTAAATTTATTCACTATTCTAATTAGTGTTTGTTAATGATATGTTTGGAACCACAAAAAAGGCGATACTGCTTTTTGGGTGCGGTAATTTTTTTATCATAATGTTATTAAAGTATATTTTTTACTTTTGCATGATTATTTGAATATTCATATAAAGTTTTTATGCGCAAAAATGTTAAAAACTTGTTATTGATATTTATTGGGGAGAGCGCTATTTACTTTAATAAACAGCAAACTTGATAGTTATAACAATCAACTAATTTTGTAGAGAAGGCTGCTAATGCAGTGATAGCGCCATCAATTAATCATGAGGGATATGATGATCAAATCAAAAATGGGTTTTGGTGCACTCTCGATATTATTTATTACGCTTCAGGCTAATGCGACAGATACGGCAATTAAGTCACCGCAGGTGATCACGATAAACAATGGCTCAGAAGTCACATCACTTGACCCTCATAAAGTGGAAGGGGTACCAGAAAGCAATATTATTTTAAACTTACTTGAAGGGTTAGTGTACAGCGATATCGACGGAAAAGTAGCGCCTGGGGTCGCGGAAAGTTGGACAAATGACAATTATATAACGTGGGTTTTCACTTTACGGCAAGGGGCTAAATGGAGTGATGGTACGCCAGTTACTGCTGAAGATTTCGTTTATAGCTGGCAGCGGTTATCGGACCCAAGTACAGGGTCTCCTTATTCGAGTTATTTACAAAATGCGTATATTTTAAATGCCGATGCTATTTTAGCCGGTAAATTACCTCCGACGGCGTTGGGTGTTAAAGCGCTTGATCCTCAGCATTTACAAGTAACACTTAGCCATCCAGTTCCCTATTTTGTCGATATGCTTTCTCATACATCATTGAAACCTGTTAATAAGAAGGCAATAGAGCAGCACGGTGAAAAATGGACTCAACCACAAAATTTTGTAGGCAATGGGGCTTATTTACTTGATAAGTGGGTCGTTAATGAACGTATTGTAGTAAAACGTAACCCATATTATTGGAACAATGACAGTAGCCGTATAGATCAAGCTACATTTTTAGCGATTACCTCAGAGGTCAGTGATATTAACCGTTACCGTAGTGGTGAGATAGATATCAGCAATTCTGCAATCCCGCCTGTTCTGTATAAAAAAATGCAGCAAGAAAAGCCGGATGAACTGTATGTTCGCCCTTATTTATGTACATTCTATTATGAAATAAATAACCAGAAACCGCCATTCAATGACCCACGAGTACGTGAGGCAATTAAGCTAGGGTTAGATCGAGAGACAATAACCAATAAAGTTATGGCGCAAGGGCAAGTCGCAGCTTATGGGTTTACACCAACTTTTATCAATAATGGGAATTTTACGTTACCTGAATGGGCCGATTTAACCCAAGAACAGCGTTATAAGAAGGCCAAAGAGTTACTTTTAGAAGCCGGTTATAATAAAGCAAACCCGTTAAAATTTTCATTACTCTATAACACTTCTGATCAGAATAAACAGCAAGCTATCGTCGCAGCCTCTATGTGGAAAAAAAATATAGGGGCGCAGGTGACTTTACAAAACCAAGAATGGAAGACGTCATTACAAAGCCGTCATGAAGGCCATTATGACGTCGCTAGAGCGACTTGGTGTGCAGATTATAATGAGCCTACTGCTTTTCTAAACATGATGTTGTCACAAAATAGTAATAATACTGCATTTTATAGTAATCCTGCTTTTGATGCGTTACTTGCACAGGCTTTAACTGCTCCTGATGACCAATCTCGTCATGCTATATATCAGCAAGCTGAAGCCTTGTTGGACAAGGACTCGGCCATAGTTCCTGTTTATTATCGCGTTAGTGCGCGCATGATAAAACCTACGATTAATGGATTTAAAGGCAAAGACCCTCTTGATTATACGGATATTAAACGGTTATATATAAATGAACCTAATTAATAATATCTAAATAATTATAAAAAGTGTTCACTATTCTAGGTTTTAGTGAATATGAACAACACACAATCATAATAAATATGAACGGGAGTAACCGATAAGATGAGTAAATTAATCAATAAATCGATTATTGCACTTAGCGTGACCGCAGGGCTGGCTGTGGGGTCAATAGCGACGAGTTTTGCGGCAGTTGTTCCTGCGGGTGTGGAACTTGCAGAGAAGCAGGTGATGGTGCGTAATAATGGGTCGGAACCTCAATCGTTAGACCCGCATAAAATTGAAGGGGTACCTGAGTCAGCATTAGCGCGGGACCTTTTTGAGGGGATCACAATTGTCGGCCCTGACGGTGAGATTTTACCTGGCTCAGCAGTTAGCTGGGAAAATAAAGATTTTAAAGAGTGGACGTTTAAAATACGTGATGATGCAAAATGGTCCAATGGTGACCCTGTCACAGCAGAGGATTTTGTCTATAGTTGGCAACGTTTAGCAGACCCTGATACGGCATCACCTTACGCAAGTTACTTACAGTATGCACATATTCAAAATGTTGACGATATTATTGCAGGTAAGAAAAAGCCTCAAGAGCTTGGTGTTAAGGCTCTTGATGATAAGACATTAGTTATTTCACTTAGCGAAGCCGTACCTTATATTCCTAAGTTATTAGCTCACTCATCTATGTCGCCAGTGAATAAAAAAACCATCGAACAGCATGGCGCAAAATGGACTCAGCCACAAAATTTCGTGGGTAATGGCGCGTATAAATTAAAAGGTTGGACGGTGAATGAACGTATTGTGTTAGAGCGTAGCCCTAGTTATTGGGATAATGCGAATACTGTGATTGACCAAGTGACTTTCTTACCGATTTCTTCCGAAGTGACTGATGTTAACCGCTATCGTAGTGGTGAAATCGATATGACTTATAGTAATTTACCGATTGAGCAGTTTAAAAGCTTACAACAAAATATGCCAAATGAGTTAAAAGTGAGCCCATATCTGTGTACTTACTATTATGAAATCAATAATGAGAAACCACCGTTTAATGATCCGAAAGTCCGCGAAGCTCTAAAATTATCCATGGATAGAGATATCATTACTTATAAAGTGAAGGCGCAAGGAGATATCCCAGCGTATGGCTTTACTCCTCCATTTACCAGCGGAATGAAAGCTGAAAAGCCTGACTGGTATGCGAATATGACCCAAGAGCAACGCAATGAAAAAGCCAAACAGTTACTTGAAGAGGCCGGCTACAATAAAGGGAACCCATTAAAATTCAATTTACTGTACAACACTTCAGATTTACATAAACGTATCGCAATAGCCGCTTCTTCTATGTGGAAAAAGAATATAGGCGCGGAAGTTAAATTAGAAAACCAAGAATGGAAAACTTTTTTAGATAGCCGACATCAAGGTAATTATGATGTTGCTCGTGCTGGTTGGTGTGCTGATTATAATGAACCGTCATCTTTCCTCAATATGTTACTTTCCTACAGCAGTAATAATACCGTTCACTATAAAAATACAGATTTTGATGCCGTAATGAAAAAAACATTGCAAGTCAAAACAGATGAAGAGCGGGCGGCGCTCTATCAGCAGGCTGAAGAATTACTCGATAAAGACTCAGGTGTTGTTCCTCTTTACTACTACGTTAATACGCGTTTGGTAAAACCTTATGTTGGTGGTTACAGTGGCAAAGACCCGTTAGATAACCTGCATACTAAAGACTTATATATTATCAAACACTAATAAACTTGTTCTGGCTCCATTTAGTGTGGAGCCAGATATTAGCCTAATAGGCAATAGATGTAGGAAAGAGCAATGTTTAAATTCATTTTGCGTCGGTTGCTAGAAGCGATCCCGACGTTACTGATCCTTATTACAATCTCATTTTTTATGATGCGCTTGGCGCCAGGAAGCCCTTTTACAGGGGAACGTAAACTCCCGCCTGAAGTTATGGCCAACATTGAAGCGAAATATCATCTCAATGACCCAATGTATAAACAGTATTTCAATTATTTGATTCAGTTATCCAAAGGGGATTTTGGCCCATCATTTAAATACAAAGATTATAGTGTTAATGACCTCGTCGCTAAGGCTTTCCCAGTGTCAGCAAAGTTAGGTGCAACGGCATTTATTATTGCGGTTCTTTTTGGTGTTTCAGCCGGGGTTATTGCGGCGCTAAACCAAAATACTAAATGGGATTTTACAGTCATGGGGTTTGCCATGACGGGGGTTGTCATCCCCAGCTTTGTTGTAGCACCACTATTGGTGCTGATTTTTGCCATTCATTTGAAATGGCTCCCTGGTGGTGGCTGGGATGGCGGTAACCTTAAACACATGGTTTTACCCATGGTTGCATTGTCATTAGCTTATATTGCTAGTATTTCCCGTATAACTCGCGGGTCGATGATCGAGATTATGCACTCAAATTTTATTCGTACTGCACGCGCGAAAGGGTTACCCCTAAGAACTATTATTCTACGTCACGCATTGAAACCGGCTTTGCTTCCTGTGCTTTCTTATATGGGGCCTGCATTCGTTGGGATCATTACGGGGTCAATGGTCATTGAGACAATTTTTGGCTTACCGGGCATTGGCCAGCTTTTTGTTAATGGGGCACTTAACCGTGACTATTCATTAGTACTAAGTTTAACAATTTTAGTGGGTGTATTAACCATTGCATTTAATGCAATTGTTGATGTGTTGTATGCCGTTATTGACCCTAAAATTCGTTACTAAGCCGGAGAAACGCTATGATATCGAATCAGCAAAATAGTGAAGCTCTGGAGCATTTTTCGGAGCAGTTAGATATTGAAGGGCGCAGTTTATGGCAGGATGCAAGGCGTCGCTTTATCCATAATCGAGCCGCAATCGTCAGTTTGTTTGTGTTATTTTTAATCACAATGTTTGTGATTTTTGCCCCTATGCTATCCCCATTTTTATATGATGATACCGATTGGGAAATGATGTCCATGCCACCAGATATGGCGACGGGGCACTATTTTGGCACTGATGCATCAGGTCGAGATTTACTCGTCAGAGTTGCGATTGGTGGGCGAATTTCCTTAATGGTTGGGGTTGCAGCTGCGTTAGTTGCAGTTATTGTTGGTACTTTGTATGGTTCATTGGCAGGTTATATTGGCGGGAAGGTTGATTCCCTGATGATGCGCTTGCTAGAAATTTTAAACTCATTTCCGTTTATGTTTTTCGTCATTTTATTAGTGACCTTATTTGGTGCAAATATTTTATTGATATTTGTGGCGATTGGTATGGTCTCATGGCTCGATATGGCACGTATTGTGCGTGGGCAAACACTGGGATTAAAACGTAAAGAGTTTATCGAGGCAGCCCTTGTTTGTGGTGTCAGTACGCGGCAGATTATTTTACGCCATATTGTCCCTAATGTTTTGGGGGTTGTTGTGGTATATGCCTCATTATTAGTACCAAGTATGATTTTATTTGAATCTTTCTTAAGCTTTTTGGGGTTAGGAACGCAAGAACCACTAAGTAGTTGGGGGGCTTTGCTCAGTGATGGGGCTAATTCAATGGAGGTTACTCCATGGTTATTGCTGATCCCAGCGGGTTTCTTGGTCATTACACTATTTTGTTTTAACTTTATCGGGGATGGGCTGCGCGATGCTCTTGACCCGAAAGATCGCTAGAGGGAAACACATGTCAAATAATGCAATAAAAACCCCTCTGTTATCAGTAAAAGATCTCAGCGTTAATTTTGCCACTCAAGATGGCAGTGTAACGGCGGTTAATAAATTAAATTTTGAGTTAAGTGCAGGGGAAACACTCGGCATTGTCGGTGAATCGGGTTCTGGTAAATCACAAACTGCTTTTGCATTAATGGGTCTATTAGCTAAAAATGGCCGGATCAATGGGTCAGCGGTATTTAATGGACGTGAAATACTGAATTTAAGGGAGAAAGAATTAAACCGGATGCGGGCCGAAGAAATTTCAATGATATTTCAAGACCCAATGACATCGCTCAATCCTTATTTAAAAATTGGCACTCAATTATCTGAAGTTTTAATGCTTCACAAGGGTATGAGTAAAAATGAGGCTTTTGAAGAGTCTGTTAGGATGCTTGATGCAGTTAAAATGCCTGAAGCGCGTAAACGGATGAATATGTATCCTCATGAATTTTCAGGGGGAATGCGCCAGCGAGTGATGATTGCTATGGCATTATTATGTCAGCCTAAGTTGTTAATAGCAGATGAGCCTACAACGGCGCTTGATGTTACTGTGCAAGCACAAATCATGACGTTGCTTAATGAATTAAAACAAGAATTTGATACTGCGATTATTCTGATCACGCATGACCTTGGGGTAGTAGCTGGCGTTTGCGATAAAGTTCTTGTGATGTATGCTGGGCGAACGATGGAATATGGTACCGCTCGAGATATATTTTATCATCCTTCTCATCCGTATTCTCTTGGTTTATTAGCTGCGGTTCCCCGTCTTGACGGTGATGATGAGAGCCTAGCAACAATACCGGGTAATCCACCAAACTTATTAAGGTTACCCAAGGGTTGCCCATTTTCACCGCGTTGCCAATATGCCACACAGCAGTGTGTGGATAATGAACCCGTATTAACAACCTTTGAACAAACACGTTTACGCGCCTGCTTTAAGCCTATGGAGGAACTTGTATGAGCACTCATGAGAATAGGCCGGTTTTATTAGAGGTGAACGACTTAAAAGTCCATTTTGAGATTAGGGATAAAAAACAATGGTTTTGGCAACCTAATAAAAGCTTAAAGGCCGTTGATGGGGTAACATTGCGGCTGTATGAAGGCGAAACCTTAGGTGTTGTGGGTGAGTCGGGATGTGGTAAATCGACATTTGCTCGGGCATTGATTGGCTTAGTCAAAGCCACAGATGGCACGGTGAGTTGGTTAGGGCAAAACTTATTAGGTAAAAGCGATAAAGAATGGCGGCGTGTACGTAGTGATATCCAAATGATTTTTCAAGATCCATTAGCGTCGTTAAACCCGCGTATGACGATTGGGGATATTATTGCTGAGCCGTTGAAAACGTATCATCCTAAAATGTCACAGCTTGAAGTCACCGAAAAAGTGAAAAAAATGATGATGCGTGTAGGGCTGTTGCCAAATTTGATTAACCGCTATCCTCATGAATTTTCAGGTGGGCAATGTCAACGAATAGGTATTGCTAGGGCACTGATCTTAGAGCCTAAATTAGTGATTTGTGATGAACCCGTATCTGCATTGGATGTTTCCATTCAAGCACAAGTGGTTAATTTGTTGCAAGAATTACAACGGGAAATGAAGTTATCATTAATATTCATTGCTCACGATTTAGCTGTCGTTAAGCATATTTCTGACCGTGTATTGGTTATGTATCTGGGGCATGCGGTAGAGCTTGGTACATATGATGAGGTGTATAATAACCCCTTGCATCCTTATACTCGGGCTCTCATGTCTGCGGTGCCAGTTCCTGACCCCGATAAAGAAAAAAACAAAGAAATTGAGCTACTTGAAGGGGAGTTGCCATCCCCCATAAACCCACCTTCCGGGTGTGTGTTTAGAACCCGTTGCCCATTAGCAGATGAAGAGTGCGCAAAAACACGACCCTTGCTAGAAGGGAGCTTTAAACATGCGGTATCTTGTTTGAAAATTGACCCGCTTTAAGGGATAACATTAATTTTGTTGTAAATAAAACAGAGCGTTTTGCTCTGTTTTATTTGTTAGCCATAGCGGTTATTACGCTATTTTTTCCATAAAATGTGATGAAATGGTTTAGAAGGGTGACGGCTAATTAAAATACGGGCAAAAATATCATTCAGTTCTGCATCAGGGGTTTCAGCCAGCCCAATAACCACTTCACTTAATGCATTTAAATCAACTTGTTCCGTGATGATATTTTGCCAATTATCACTCAAAGGGGCTATTTCTGCCGCCCCTAGTTCTTCAAACTGTAACGCAAAAATGAGTTGATCTGCGGGTTCTAAATGGGTCATTGCACCTTCAAGAAACAGGTCATAAGCAATTTCAATGATGTCATCCTCATCAATTAACCGGGTAAATTGTTTTTCTGTCATGACCTTTCCTAATTAATTCAATTTATAACAATGGACTAAAGAAGTAACAAATACGTTCAACGACACGATTCCAGAAAGGGCGCTGTTCCCATTCTTCAATTTCTAACCGTGTTGAACGAGCGATGTAATCATACTGTACTAGTGTCAGATCGCTACCAAAACTTTTATCATCAATGACCACGGTAATTTCGAAGTTTAACCATAAACTACGCATATCTAAGTTAACCGAACCAACTAGACTGAGCTCCCCATCCACAAGGACGCTTTTAGTGTGCAGCAAACCATCTTCAAACTGGTAAATTTTAACACCTGCTTCTAATAATTCACTATAAAATGAACGGCTTGCCCAGCGTACAAGAAAAGAATCATTTTGACGCGGCATAATGATACTAACATCTACACCGCGCATTGCTGCAGTGCAAATCGCGTGGAGTAAATCATCACTTGGCACAAAATAAGGGGTCGTCATGATCAGTTGTTTCCGAGCGGAAAACATTGCTGTCATTAAGGACTGTTGGATCAGTTCATCGGGGAAACCAGGGCCTGATGCGATAATTTGGGTGGTATGACCGTTTGCTTGCTCAAATGGCATTATATTGCTGTCTGGTGGCGGTGGGAGAACACGTTGGCCTGTTTCCATTTCCCAGTCAAAGGCATAGACAATGCCGAGGGTTGTACTGACAGGACCTTCCATGCGAACGAGAATATCAACCCACTCACCGACGCCCGAATCTTGTTTAAAATAACGAGGATCAACCATATTCATACTTCCAGTATATGAAATATAGTTATCAATAACGATTATTTTACGATGCTGACGTAAGTCCATGCGGCGTAAGAAAAAACGCATTAAATTGACTTTAAGAGATTCAACAAACTCAATGCCAGCAGCTCGCATTTTTGCTGGGTAGTCGCTCCGGAAAAAATGCCAACTTCCTGCTGAGTCGACCATAATACGGCATTTAACGCCACGCTTTGCCGCATTCAATAAAGCTTCGGTAACACCATCGACTAAGCCACCCGGCTGCCAAATATAAAACACCATTTCGATAGAGTGCTGGGCGTTGTTGATATCATTGACAATCGCTTTCAGTGAATCTTCGCATGTAGTTAATAACTGGATTCGGTTGCCTTTAACACCAGCAACTCCTTGACGTTTTTCCACTAATTGAAAAAGTGGCTCAGCGACACGGCTATTTTCGGTTGCAAAGATGTGTTTTGAACTGCGTAAATTTTCCAGCCATGTAGCAACAGAAGGCCACATATGATGCGCTTTATCAACACGGCGTTTTCCGAGGTGGAGTTCACCAAAAGCCACATAAGCAATGATACCGACTAAAGGGAGAATATAGATAATCAGAAGCCATGTCATGGCAGAGGTGACAGGCCTTCTTTTGACTAAAATGCGGACAGTGACTGCTGCAATGATTAGCCAATAAAGGAAAAATAAAAGCCAACTCATAAGTGTATAGACGGTTGCCATAGTGGATCACATGCCTCACTGATAAGGGAATCGGGTTAAAGAAAGACGACCTAGTTAAAAAAACCGTTAGTAAAATATCAACTTAATAGAATTTAGCAAAATTTTGCAGTAAAAGCTTTGTGAAATAGGCAAAATCATTAGGAAATAATGATTGCATATATTGATAATATCAATGAGATATTAAATTGTAAGAGAAACTGTCTCAAAAAGTTCCCCTTGGTTCTTTTTTACAAAAGAATATAATATTTTTTTGACGTTATTTTTTGATGATAAAAGGACAAAATAAAATGAGACGTAGTAGGCATGAAGTGGGGCGCTGGCGGATGTTAAGGCAGACCCTTCGTCGCCGTAGACGCTGGCTGGAAGGGCATTCTAGGCGGAATATGCACATTTATACAATGCGCAAAATCGATGTGTACCGTCGTCGCCATTCGCTACTTTTTACTCAATGGATTGAATAAGGTTATTAAAGCGCACATTCACATTTTTCACTTTGTATGACAAAGCTTATTGAATATGATTGCTATTTGCATTTAAACTATTGGGCATATTATTATAGTTAGACTGGTGTAGGTAGAAATTGCATATGCGTTGGATCCGTTGGACTTTAATTATCGTCATTTCATTATCTATTCATGCAGGCCTTGCGATGGCATGGATTTTTAATCAACCTAATTTGGCCAGAGATCCTGAACCAATGACGATAGCAATGATTAGTTTTGCTGCCCCTGAACCTGCATCTGAGCCTGCTCAACCTGTTGAGACGCCAGTAGAGCCAGAGCCGGTTGTTGAACCAGAACCTGTTGTTGAGCCCGAACCGGAGCCTGTTGTTGAGCCAGTCATTGCATTACCAAAGAAAAAACCTGAGGTGAAAAAGAAACCTAAACCTAAACCTAAACAGGAAGAAAAGAAAAAAATTAAAGAAGAGGTCAAGCCAGTAGAAAAACAACTGGCGATGAGCAACTTAAAGTCCGATGCAGATGCGCCTAAAACTAATAATAATGCGGTTACTACAGCAAAAAATGCAGGAACAAGCAGCAAAACCTCGAATAAAAGTGGGCCAAAAGCATTACATAAACAGCCACCAATGTATCCGGACCGCGCCCGTCGTTTAGGTAAAGAAGGGTATGTTAAAGTACGTTATGATATCGACGACTCAGGCCGGGTTACCAATATTGAGTTTGTTGAAGTTTCACCGAAAGGTTTATTTGAACGCGAAGTTAAACGTGCCATGAACCGCTGGGCTTATGAAAAACAACCTGCTAAAGGGTATGTAACGGAGATTTACTTCAAATTGGATGGAACTGTGAGCCAAGTTTAGGCACTCGTTTTTCATAAAAAAAGCACCTTATGCCATTACTGCGCAAGGTGCTTTTTTATAAATAATATCAATTAATCAAACTGTTGTTCTGAACTTGCTAACTGAAAATGTTGTTTTTCTATGGGGAGTGCCCTAGTTGTATTGTCGTCATTGACAGCAACATAGGTGAATACCGCATCAGTGGCTTGATATCGTTGACCAACAGGTGCTGTAGCCACTTTTTTTACCCACACTTCGATATTAATAGTGATTGAGCTTTTGCCTGTTTTTAAGCAACGGGCGTAACAGCAAACGACATCCCCTACCGCAACAGGCTTTTGGAATTTAATACCATTTACAGCGACGGTGACCACACGGCCAAGTGCAATTTCTTTAGCTAAAATAGCACCACCAATATCCATTTGCGACATTAACCAGCCACCAAAAATATCACCATTTGCGTTAGTGTCTGCGGGCATGGCTAACGTTCGTAAAACCAATTCACCGTTTGGTAATTGCATATTTGACTCTTATTAAAAAGGATAAACATATTGATTTGGCATTTATAGCAAATTACATATGTAGTCGTAAACAATAACCATTAAGTTATCCATTGTTTACGCACCTATAATTGATTTAATGTAAAAATAAGAGGGGAAACCCGCCATGTTGCTTCTAAATTCACCAAAAAGATATAGTTATGCAAAGAATAAACAAGAAGTGTGTTTTACGTTTAGTCAACTGATTAGATTGTTTATACTATAATAAATTAATATTGGTAACTCACTGTGGGAGATAACATGAGACTGTTATTAGCAATATTATTACCTTGGTTACAGTTTTTCACGATAGGCCGTCCTTTTGCTGGCATTATTTGCTTGGTTCTTCAAATAACACTTATTGGCTGGCTACCGGCTGCAATTTGGTCAGTATATGCGTTATCGCAATACAATACAGATAAAAAAATTGAAAAAGCATTTGGTGAGAAGCGATATTAATATTTAACGAGTAAAAAAAACCTGCGAAATAATATTTGCAGGTTTTTTTTGTGTTTTATCACCAGTATTACTCTTCGTGTTTTTCTATCGGCTCTTTAGTCATATTTTTAAAAATATAGACAACGCTCAGTACAGTAAATATCAACGTACCAGCAGTAAGACCAAACACTTTAAAGTTTACCCAAATATCTTGTGCCATCCAAAATGCAACATAGATATTGAGAAGAGCACAGAAAATAAAGAAAATAGCCCAAGCGCTATTTAGTTTAGTCCAATAGCTGTCAGCAAGTTTAATTTCTTGATTACTACCTAACATTCTTTGAATTAATGGTTTTTCAGTAAACCATTGGCTAAACAATAATGCCCCTGCAAAGGCTGCATAAATGATGGTGACTTTCCACTTAATAAAGGCATCACTATGAAATATAAGGGTTAAAGCTGCAAACCCCATTACGATTGCACAGGTGATTTTCGCCACCTTTTCAACTTTTTTATAAATAAGGTATGTCGCTAACAAAGCAAGAGGTGTTGCTACCATTAGTGCGCCACTTGCGTAGAAAATGTCATATCTTTTATAGACGATGAAAAATATGATTAAAGGGATAAAATCAATAAGTTGTTTCATAACAGTGAATAAAGCGCCTCAACGTAAAGATAATGGAGTAGTTTAACTGATTTTGACCATAATTGTTAAAAGTTTGCACCTTTTTACCAATAAATACGCTTTGTTACCAAAGATATTTGCACTATTTTACTATTATTTGACTTACTTCTAGATAAACTTTATTAGTTCAGCTATATATAGTGTTAAAGCTAATTTAACTTACTAATTTATAGGTATTTTTCATCAATGATAAAGGCGAAGCTGTTTGCTTGGATGCCAGGGTTAGAAACGCTGTTTAATTACCAACTTTCAGATCTTGGCCCTGATGTAAAAGCAGGCTTGTCTGTTGCTGCTGTTGCTTTGCCTGTCGCAATTGCTTATGCCGAATTAATGGGGATGAATGCAATCGTTGGGCTTTACTCCTGTATTTTACCCATGTTTTTTTATGCATTATTTGGGACATCCAAACAATTGATTATCGGCCCCGATGCAGCAACCTGTGCGGTGATTGCAGCAGCAGTTGCACCGCTTGCGATGGGGGATGATGATGTCCGTTGGCAATTGGTCATGGTAATGAGCTTCATGACAGGGATTTGGTGTTTGATTGCAGCTAAATTTCGCTTGGGAACATTCGCTGACTTTTTGTCTCGCCCCATATTGCAAGGGTTATTAAATGGGGTTGCATTAACTATTATCGTTAGTCAAATTAGTAAGGTTTTTGGTATCAGTACATTACCAGCCGGTTTTATTGAACGTTTAGTCGCTTTACCTTTAGCATTAAAAGAGACACATATTCCGACATTATTAGTTGCGGTGACGACGTTAGCGATTACGCTTGCGATTAAGCGTGTTCGCAGTAAATGGCCTTCTTTACTCATTGCAATGATTTTAGCCACCGCGGCTAGTGTTGCATTTAATCTTGAGCAATATGGCGTGAGTACTGTTGGTGATTTAGGTGATGGGCTTCCGTATGTTCCGCTGCCTGATTTCCCTCCGGGGCTAATTCGTGATTTGGTTATCCCATCTTTAAACTTAGCGGTGATTAGCTTTGTGAGTTTTATGATGACTGCCCGCAGTTTTGCCAGTAAAAATGGCTACACGGTTGATGCAGACCAAGAACTTAGGGCATTAGGCGTAGCGAATATTGCATCCGCTTTGGCGCAAGGCTTTGCGGTAAGCGCAGCAAGCAGCCGTACTGCAGTGAATGATATGATGGGGGGGAAAACTCAGTTAGTCTCTATTGTCGCGGCTTTAACTATTTTAGCTGTCTTACTTTTTTCAATAAACTTATTAGAATATATTCCGATGCCTGCATTGGGTATGGTACTGATTATTTCGACATTTTCCTTATTGAGCTTCCGTAGTATTTTTTCGATGCGTAAACGCAATCGACAGGCATTTTTCTTATGCGTGTTTACGCTATGCGCTGTACTTGTTGTCGGGTTAATTAGTGGTGTGGGGTTGGCGGTATTATTGGGGTTGTTGCAGTTTATTCGGATAATATTTAGGCCTACAGACCAGTTATTAGGTGTCGATGAACAAGGAATGCTGCATTCTATGGCGCCTGAGAATGGTATTCAACAAATTGATGGGGTTTTAATTTATCGGTTTAATTCACCATTAACTTATTTTAACGTGAATTATTTTAAAGAACGATTAAACAAGCATATAGATAATCAATTAAAAAGGCCTGCTTGGGTAATTGTGGATGCGGCAGTTAGCTTCACGCATAATGATGTGAGCGTATTTTCAGCGCTAAATGATATTGTTACCTCATTGAAAGCCAAAGGGGTAACTCTTGTACTTGCAGGTCGTAGGACTTCGGTAAAACGGTGGTTGGAACAAAATAAAATCAGTCGCTCTGATGATGATTTATTGGTTGTGCCTGATATTTATTTTGCTATTCGACTTATTCAGAGTAAACAGCAAGTACAAATAAAAACAGTTGAAGATAGAAAGTCTGAAGCAGACAGAAAATCGTTAGAGACATTCGATGGTGAAAAAACTGAACCACTGAATTCAAAAATTGACCTAGAGCCAGAACAGCCCAAAGAAGTATGATTAATGTGTTGGTAGGGTGTTTTTAGGAATAAAATACTTGATGGGCCTTATTCGGTGTTTAATAACGCGAAGATAAATGGGGGATTAGCTCCCCCATTTACCCTTTAGATCAATTCTTAGCGACTAACATGTATAGGCGATAAAAATAAATTAAAGCAAAGGCTGCAACGAAATTATTAAGTAAGAAGGAAACCCCGTTAACAGCAATATGATTCATATTTAAGCTACCCAAGAGAACGCTAACCAGCATTTGTGCAGCCATCCAAATTAATACCATTGGCAATGCAATGCGCCAGTTTGCATAAGCCATTTTCCAACTTTTACCCATAGCACTAAACGGGTTTGTACGCTCACTCATTAAGATAGCAGGGGCTAAAGAGAAGCCAATAGCTAATACAATTCCAGGTAGCACCATGATGGTGATACCTAATTGGATAAGTAAAGAGCAAACAACTAATAGAAGAAACATTGATGGTGCTTTGTTTAAAGATGCGGTGAGCGCCTGAATACCCGATAGGTGTTCACCACGAGACAGACCAGCAATATAAGATAGAGTGCCGCAAATAAGGACTAAACTGCCCAGAGTAACCGAGAGAATTAACCCAAAAGAAACGCGTAAGATACTACTTTTATCTTCTTCTGAAAGGCCTAGTATCCAGTCTTGTAAGCCGGAGTTACCAGACTCAATCATTTTAGTCTGTGCTTGCGCTAGCACGCCTATCATTTGCTCGCTAGGGATCATCATTGCGTAAATCGCAAGGCTTACTACGGTTGCTGACAACACAATAGTAAACAGGCCACTCAATTGGTTTTTAAAAAAATTGACGCTATCACTGATGAGTGAGTTGGCCGAAATGGACATTTAACTGCTCCTATCTACAAACGGGTCAAGAGTTTCAGCCAATTGTAACCGAGTATCAGGGCTAGAGGTAGAGAAAGATAAGAAAATTCGGAATGTTAACAACTCTAATCAGTAAGATATTTGGAGCAATATAAGTAAGTTAATGCGCGAAATCTAAAGATAATTACTTATGTTGTATATTTAATGCACGTTTAAAATGCAGGATTAATATAAATAAATTATAATCAATTTTATATTTTATTGGTTATTTCCTAAAAATTGATTTAAATCAAAATTAAAAAAAATGTAAATGAAATAATAAACTCATATTTATCGGGTTGCCTATAAATAAGCAAAAGATGTGATCTTGATTTGAACATCAATTTAAATAATACGGTATATTTTCCTAAAATAAAAACACAGGAATGGGATTGATAATGAAAAAACTCACTGCGCTTGTATTAGCAGCTGCAACTTTAGCTCCAGCAGTTTCTATTGCACATGAAGCTGGCGATTTTCTTTTCCGCGCTGGTACTGCAACAGTCAGACCAAATGTTGGAGGAGATGATGTAAAAATTAATGGTCTAGGTAACCTAGGTACATTTGGTGCTAATAATAATACTCAATTAGGTTTAACTTTTGGGTATATGATCACCGATAATATTGGTGTGGAATTATTAGCTGCAACTCCATTTGAACATAAAGTAGGAACCGGCCCAACGGGTAATATTGCAACAGTAAAACATTTACCACCAACTTTAATGGCTCAATATTATTTTGGTAGTAAAGAAGATAAATTACGTCCTTATTTAGGTGCAGGTGTTAACTATACCTTTTTCTTTGATGAGAAATTCAATTCTACCGGAAAAAATGCAGGTTTATCTGATCTAGACATGTCAAGCTCTTGGGGCTTTGCAGCACAAGCTGGTATGGATTATATGCTGACTGACAACTGGATGTTAAACGCATCACTGTGGTGGATGAATATTGAATCAGACGTGAAATTTAAAGCGGGTGGTGAGAAGTATAAAGTTGACACTCGTTTAGACCCATTTGTATTTATGTTCGGAGCAGGTTATCGCTTCTAAGTTTTTGATAGGATGCAATGCAGGGTAGTACCTGAATTCTAATGGATTAGATTGCAGTAGGAAATCCGAGAATATTTATATTCTCGGATTTTTTGTTTTTAATGACGTCTTATATTTAATAAAATTACATGAAAGCAAAAATAAACAATAATTAACACGTAGATGAAGGAGGCTAAGTTATAATCAGTATAATATTTTTAGTGATAGCAAAGGGGGACTTTTTCAATATGTGATTATTTTGGTGCTGTTGAATTTTTTAAAATACAAGATGAAAACGAATAAATTAAATAGTAGGGCATAAAATAAAAAAGGCTGAAAGTAGTGATTTACAGTCAACCTTAAATATTAAATTAATTTTACCAGAACCATTGAACATTTAAACCAGCATTGACACTATTGGTTTCATATTCATCAGGTTTATACAGTGGGACGCCTAAAAATAGGTCATAACTGAATATCTTGATATTTCCTCTAACCCCTAAAGCCGTCCCTAATAGTTGGTCATCAGAGTATAAGCCTAAAGGATAAACACCGCCCAATATACGGCCATAATCAATCGCATAATAAGGGTAGAAAGAAAAACCAGGTACGTAGAAATTAAACTCATTACGCAAATAGAAGCCTTTATCACCAATTAATGAGAATTCTTCATCAAACCCACGTACAGTCCAGCGGTTACCTAATGAAAACTGGTCTTGAATAGTTAGGCGATCCGGTGAATATTGTACAAATAATTGCGGGTTATAGCTCATAATGAAATCATCAAAAACAATAGGGATCATACCTGAAATATCAGCGGATAAGACACGTCCCATTGTACTTACATCACCATAACGCATATCCCAGCTTTCTTCCGCACCAAACCAAGGAACATTGCGTTGATAATATATTGAAGCATCAACAGTCGCATTATCAATATTTTGTCTATGGTTAACACCGAGTTTAATACTAGTTAGATCCCGTTGTTGTGAGAGTAGGCTAACATCTTCTAATTTATATTTAGACTTACGCTTTATAAGCTGAAGTGATGCGGTATCTTTAAAAGTTTGCCCCCTAAGAAATACATTACTTGCTGTAGCATTAAAGTATTTGCTATCACCATAATATTTATAGCTGGCCATAGTATCATTAATTGTCTGTTTATACTCACTTTTACTTGCATAAAGTGAGTATAGCCAATAATTGTAAGGGACAGCATAATAGATAGCCGCGTTACTTGTGCTATTGCGAGCTTGGTTTTTTAGGTTTTTACCCGCGCTGACATAGAGGGTATCGTTTAAACTGGTTAAGTTATTGCCATATACCGTTACACCAACCTGATCTTTACCAGTTTGGCGGCTTCCTGAGTTATTATAATAACCACCGACATTGATGTGGGGCGATTTTTCTCGTTGGATAACAATATCCGTTGTGGAAAACTCTTTGCCTGGTCTTAGTTCAATATTAGCTTTGGCGCCAGGGATCCGCTCAAGGTTTTCTAGTCCTTGTTCTATATCGCGAATATTGAGAAGGTCACCTTCTTTTGCGGGCATAATCGCACCTAAGGTAATATAGCTATCACTGTCTTTCGCCAGTTGTACGTTTGAGACTTTACCCGGAATTATTTGTAAGGTTAAAGTCCCATTACTAATATTTTGTTCAGGAATAGTCACACGGGTAGTGACATAACCTGATCTTATAATCTTATCTTGTAAGCCTTTAGCTAAGGTTTCGACGCCATTGATACCTAGACAAATTCCTACCACTTGATTAGCATAAGTTTCTAAAGGTCGCATGGAAGGGAGTTTAGGTTCAGAAAGCAAAATGACCTGCTTCATGTCAAAGCAATCTTTTTCATCGTCAAAAACTAGAATATTATTATCTCGTTCTCTTGTTTTGCTTAATGCGTCTTTTGTTTCTAGTTGAACTTGTTGTTGCCGAGACCTATCTTGGCTATTTTGATTATTGATTTGTTGGTCTAACACCTGAGAGGCATTTCCTGATGCGTATAAAGGAAAAGACAACAAGGTTGCCGATAAAAAAAGAAATCGAAAATTCATGAGCACCACATTTTTTAAATTGAAACAATAAAATTGTTCTTATGATTAAATATTGTTAATTAGAAAGGTATGAAAAGTATTTCATTATTTCATATCGGAGTAATCTTGTGTTTTTTTATTTTTAATATTATTTCCATATATATATCCCTATAATAAATTTATTGTTGAGTATTAATCGAATTTACGTATGGTTTCATTTGCTATAAATTATGCGATAAAATTTTAATAATTAATAATTAATTATACTAACTGAGAACGGAGGAAATAAAAAAGTAGTTAGTTCCGATATTTCACTCAATATGCAATAAATCTATTGTGAAACTCATTAATTTTAAATGAATCAATCGGTTGCATTTACACTAAATCAGCTTAAATAAGTTTTTTTACTTAATGTAAGAGAGGGGGGGATTTAGTTGGAATAATATTAATTATCAGATTGCCTTAAGATTATTGTGTTGGTATAAGAAATAATGACTAGATGGTCAACTAGGTATTTTTAATTTAAACCACACTCTAATTTGGAGTTAATATTAGGGGGGCTTATGCCCCCCTTGTTAATTTAATTAATAATAGTTATAAGTGTTTAAAACAACCATTGAACCTAAGATTGTTCCATTAGAGCTATTACTAATAACTGGACTAGTGATAGTCGTTGTACCCAATGAAGTTAAACGACCACCGGAGTAATTATCAACACGAGAAAATGCATCAATAGTAAGGTCTTTACCCGCTTGAACTAGACCTGAATTAGAATTGTCTAATTTATTCACGTCTAATTTAATAGTATTTGCACCTTGAATTGTACCATAACGGTTATCAAGATCGTTTCTTAAGGTAATATTAACATCACCACCATTTGATAGAGCATCTTTATTGTGAGCTATGATAATACCGCTATAGTTATTTGCGCTATTAGCTTTGATAGTGACAGAGCCATCTTTAGCATAGATTCCGCCAGAATGTCCTGCTACTCCAAACTTGCTTGCATAACTATTAAATCCGGTAGATCTAGAGTTATTTAAGCTAGTAGTATTAATAACAACATTAGAGTCCGCAGCAATTAATCCTTCATTATTTGATAAGTTTGTAGTTTTAATATCTAAATTATTTCCTTTAATATATCCATTTTGGTTATTTAGGGTATAAGCATTAAATTTAGATTTTCCAGCACTAGCAGATAGAGAACCTTTGTTATTAATGATATTAGCATCAATATTTAAAGCTCTACCACTCGAAATTGCAGCATAGCTATCATTTGTCAAAGTGTCAGAAAGGTTAATATTAGTTAGACCATTCGTTGATTTGATCAGAGAATTGTAATTTTGCAGCGAAGCTGCATCAAGGGTAACTTTTCTTTTAGCAATGATCTGGCTATCACTAGAATTATAGATAGAATCGCGAGCATTAATGGTGACATCGCGACCAGATACAGTAGAGTTATTATTATAGAGTTTCGAGGTGTTTATTGTTAAATCATTACCTGCTCTAATTCCACGCTCATCAACATTTATGACGTTGTTGCGTAGATTATAGATATTATCTATTGTACCAGAAGCCTTAATATTAAGATCGCCGTTATTCGTTCTAATTGAACCATTACTATTATTGATATTACCTGATGTTACAATACTCATTGCTTGTCGTGCGTTGATAATACCACTTCTATTATCTACTCTTGAAGCAGTTAATTTAATGTTTCCTGTATTTGATTTGATTTGACCATTAACATTATTCAGATCTGAATTATTAGTAATAATGTCAATATCCCCATTAGCAAGGATAGTCGATGAGTTAGACAAACCATTTGCTTTAATATTAATACCACCAGATGAATTCATTCTAGAACTTTGGTTGTATACTAAACCAGTAGAATCAATATTAACTCCGCCAGCGCCTGCAACTAAACTACCTTTATTAGAAACACCTGTACCACTTTCAGTTGAAACTAAGGTAATTTTATTTGCGTACATACCACCCATAGCGGCAATATCAACACCTACGCTAGTTGGGTAACCAACACCTTGTACTTTAGTGACTTGTTTGCCACTCGCATCTACAAAGTTATTACCAGCAACAACATTAACTTCTTCAGCGTGGATATCTCCACGGATTACTGCTGAACGGGCAATAATGTCAGTTGGTGAATCAGATTGTAGACGGCTATTAATAATGATTTGGCCTTTTTCTACGTTATAACCGAGGAGATCACCACCTGCAACGATTGGCTTACCTGTTGTTAAAGTCACACGGTCAGTATTAATAAAGCCGCAATTATCACATGTGATACCTGATGCATTAGCAACGATGACTTGTGCTTTATTAGTTCCAGCCACTTCAATTACACCGCCAAGTACACTGGCTTTATTTGAATTGACTTCATTTAAGATAACTTTAGCAGGTCCATTACCATTATTTAAGTTTAGGTTACCATTGATTTGACCACCTAGAGTGGTATTTGTATTGGCAGCACTGTTATTTAGAATTACACCTTTTTGGTCAACATCGAATTGACTATAAATGTTATGGGAAACGCCCTTATCACTTGCTCCTTTAATATGAACAATTGTTGGGCCGTTAACTTGGTTTAATACACCTGCGCCATTAGTATTTACAACAGCAGCTTGAGCAACGGAAATAGAGCCTAAAATAACAGATACACTTAAAAAGAGTGGTTTGATTTTTAGTATCGGTTGTCCGATTGATTTATCAGAATGTTTTTTCATAAAATATTCCTAAATATAGACTATAGATAAAATAAAATAGCTAAAATTATTGCTATTAAAGCGTGAAAATTATGCGTTATATTGGTTTTTATTAAAATTTAATTGTGCTTAAGTCTAATTGTTCAGGAGGTGGGAGATTTAAATGCCATAATGAAAGAAAGTGTAGTCTTTTATAATAAATAAAACATAATAACAAATAAAAACAACAAATAACGTTTACTCTGCTACAGATTATTAAGTGAATATACTAAAGTGGTAATACCTAGCTTTAAATTTCCGTAACTAATTGATTGGTGAAAGTTATTTATGCGTATTAAAACGAGGTTAATATTTAATCTAATCATTCCTAATTTTAAAGAAATATATTTTTAATTAGAGTAGGGGGGATTTATAAATAGTAGATATGTATTATAAGTATCATTAAAGTTAATTTTCATTTTTAAATAAGAGACCGTTATTTTTAATAACGGTCTCTTAAAAGATAGTTAAAGTTATTTCTGTGTTGCCGATTTCATTTTAAATACAAATTCTGTTAATGTTTTTAGCAGAACATCAGGTGTATTTAGGTTATTTTCAATGATTTTTACTATAGCTGAGCCAGAAATAGCGCCGGCCGCACCATTTTTAATCGCTTCTCTAACTTGTTCCGGTTCTGAAATACCGAAGCCTTGTAATGCAGGCGCTGCTTGATACTGATTTAACTTATCAATCAAGTGAGTTAACGGCATTTCCGCACGTTTCTCTGTACCTGTTACACCTGCACGAGATAATAAATAAGTGTATCCACGGCTATATTGCCCAATTTGTTGTAACAATGCATCATCACCATTTGGCGGGCAAATAAAAATTGGGGCGATATTGTGCGCTAAAGCTGCTTCACGGAAAGCCTTTGACTCATTCATTGGAACATCTGCAACTAATACGGAATCAACACCTGCTTTCTCACAACGGATATAAAAGTTTTCAATCCCATTAGTAAACACCAAATTCGCATATACCAATAAGCCGATTGGTATAGTAGGGTGCTTTTCCCTTATACGGCCCAATAACTCAAAACAGATAGTCGGAGTAATTTCGCTTTTAAATGCGCGTAAATTGGCATTTTGGATCGTAGGGCCATCAGCGAGAGGATCAGAAAAAGGAATGCCTATTTCCAAAGCATCTGCGCCACCTGAAATTAATGCATCGATAATTTTTAACGATAACTCAGCATCAGGGTCGCCTAATGTAACAAATGGAACAAATGCACCTTGATTGTTATGGCTTAAACGCTCAAAAAGTTGGGTATAACGTTCCATTAAATTTCTCCTTTGCTGGCCAGAATATCATGCACTGTAAAAATGTCCTTATCTCCACGGCCTGATAAATTTACGATGAGTAATTGTTCTTTATTTGGTTGTTGCTCTGCCATTTTTAATGCATAAGCGAGTGCATGCGATGATTCTAATGCAGGAATAATACCTTCTTTACGAGATAATAACTTGAAGGCATTAAGTGCTTCATCATCGGTAATGGAAACATACTCGGCTCGACCAATACTATTTAAGTGTGCGTGTTGAGGGCCAACAGAAGGAAAGTCTAACCCCGCAGAAATGGAGTAGGACTCTTCAATCTGCCCTTCGTTGGTTTGCATCATTGGGGACTTCATACCAAAATATATACCTACACGACCGTGTTTTAATGGTGCCCCGTGTTGGCCTGATTCAATTCCCAACCCTGCGGGTTCCACACCAATTAATTTGACGTTTTCTTCTGGTATAAATGAGGCAAATAAACCAATCGCATTGGAGCCACCACCAATACAGGCAATAACGGCATCAGGTAAACGACCTTCTTTTTCAAGAACTTGTTGTTTTGCTTCGTCGCCTATCATGCGTTGAAATTCACGTACAATGGTTGGGTAAGGGTGAGGCCCTGCGGCTGTCCCTAATAGATAATGGGCATTATCATAGCTACCAGACCAGTCCCTCAATGCTTCATTACATGCATCTTTGAGTGTGGCGGAGCCACTGTACACAGGGATAACTTCAGCTCCCATTAATTTCATACGAAATACGTTAGGCGATTGGCGTTCAACGTCTTTAGCCCCCATATAAATACGGCATTTCATATTTAATAATGCGCAAGCTAAAGCAGTTGCCACGCCGTGCTGTCCTGCGCCTGTTTCCGCAATAATTTCAGTTTTGCCCATTCGTTTGGCGAGTAAAGCTTGGCCTAATACTTGGTTGGTTTTGTGGGCACCACCATGTAATAAGTCCTCACGCTTTAAGTATAATTTGGTCTTTGTACCAGCGGTTAAGTTTTGACAAAGTGTCAGGGCCGTAGGGCGACCTGCGTAGTTTTTAAGAAGGTCGTGAAACTCTTGCAAAAAACTAGCATCATTTTGCGCTTCAATAAAAGCATCTTCTAATTGGTTTAAAGCGGGAATAAGAATTTCTGGGACATATTGTCCACCAAACTCGCCGAAATACGGATCTAATTTGCTCATTGTTTGTTATCCATCTCGTCAATTAAATTGGGTCTAAATATTGTTTATTACTACTAAGGCTATCGTTATCTAGTGGTTAGCTATGTGTTGATTCCGCGAATAAAGTTGATAGCACTAAGTTTATTTTTTGTTCACTTTTAATTCCGGGCTCAATTTCCACCCCTGAATTAAAATCAAGTCCATTACAAAGTAATTTCGATGCTTCAAGGCAATTTTGGGCATTTAGCCCACCTGCGATCATAAAACGTTGATTAACAGATTGCGGGATGGTGCTCCAGTCGAAAGTTTTCCCTGTACCGCCATGGCCATTATCTAGCAACAAAACATCGACACCTTGGGTGTCATAGTGAGACAAATCCACTTGTGACATATCGACTGCTTTCCAGATTTCACAATAACTGGGGAGCAGGTTTCTCAGCGTTGCTATATACTCTTGATTTTCTTGTCCATGTAATTGAACCGCGGATAACGCAAGGCGCTGAGCAATATGAGCAACAAAATCAGCTGACTGATTGCGAAAAACCCCAACGTATTTTAAGGGGGCAGCATGAATAATGTTTTGTGCTTGTGACAGCGTCACTTTACGTGGGGAACCTTCAGCAAAAATTAATCCCCCAAAGCAAGCACCCGCATCTAATACTGCTTTTGCGTCTTGTTCACGAGTTAAACCACAAACTTTATGTTCACCAACTAATAAACGTTGTAGCGCTTTATCAAGATCAGTTTGTTCCATCAACGCACTGCCAATTAAAAAACCATTAGCAAATTGGTTAAGCGATTGAATATGTTGGTGTTGATGAATGCCTGATTCGCTGATAACAATTGTGCCTTGCGCTAATCGAGGGGCAAGCTCACGTGTCCGGTTTAAATCAATGGAAAGGTCACGTAAATCACGGTTATTGATACCCACGACTTTAGATTTTAAAGCAATCGCTCTTTCTAATTCTTCTTCATTACTGACTTCTGTTAACACGCCCATATTGAGTTGATGAGCAACTTGAGCTAAAGCGATATATTCATCATCACTTAGGACTGATAACATCAATAAGATAGCGTCTGCTTGGTAATATCTAGCTAGATAAATTTGATATGAATCAATGATAAAGTCTTTACATAATACAGGTTGCTTTACTGCCTGACTAACAATAGTCAGGTAATCCATATTACCTTGAAAATATTTTTCATCAGTAAGTACGGAAATCGCAGATGCATAAGGTGCATAGGTTTTGGCGATCACTTCTGGGTCAAAATCTTCTCTGATTAGGCCTTTAGATGGAGACGCTTTTTTGCACTCCAAGATAAAAACAGGGCGTTTTGCACTGAGCGCATTATAGAAGCTACGTTGACTAGGCTGAACCTCATCGATAAAGGCACTTAAAGGTTGTTTCGCTTTACGTTCAATGAGGTAGCTGGCTTTATCATCAACAATTTTTTGTAATACGGTTGCTTTCATGTTATTGGTTCCTTGCCGCTAGTGCAGTGACGCGGTCAAATGCTTTACCGCTACGGATAATTGCGAGTGCATGTTCACTATTTTGTTTTAGATTTTCATGGCCATTAATGCGCATTAACATCGCGACATTAGCCGCAACAGCGGCTTCATGAGCAGCTTTACCGTGCCCCTGAAGCAAGTTGCTTAGCAATACGCGGTTCTCATCTGGGGTTCCCCCTTCTAAATCAGTTAACGCATAGGGCGTTAAGCCAAAATCCTCAGCGGTTAACTGATAATAGTGTAAAGCACCATCTTTTAATTCAGCCACTTGTGTGGGCGCGTGTAGTGATACTTCATCCATCCCTCCACTGTGTACCACAGCTGCGCGTGTAAAACCAAGCATCTGTAATGTTTCAGCAACAGGTTTGACTAGTGTTTCTTGATAGACGCCAATAAGTGCGATTGGTGGGCGAGCTGGGTTAATCAACGGACCGAGTACATTAAATAAAGTGCGTGTTTTAAGTTGTGTACGTACCGGGGCCGCATGGCGAAAACCGCTGTGATATTGTGGTGCAAATAAAAAACAGACGCCAAGCTCATCTAGTGCATCGCGCGCACTTTGAGCACTTAGATCAAGAGCAATACCAAATGCGGCGAGTAGGTCAGAAGAACCGGAGCGGCTTGATACGCTACGATTACCATGCTTAGCGACTTTAATACCACATTCTGCGGCGACAAAGGCACTGGCCGTCGAAATATTGATACTATTAGCCCCATCACCACCAGTACCAACAATATCACTGAATGTATAATTAGGGCGAGGGAATGGCTGTGCATTTTCTAAGCAAGCCAGTGCAGCACCTGCAATTTCTTGAGGCTGCTCACCACGCATTTTCATACTGATCAACACCGCAGCTAATTGGGGCTCAGTTAACTCACCTTGGATAATAGCGTTAAATAAAAACTGGCTTTCTTGTTGAGTCAGTGGTTGTGCTTTAAATAATTTGTCATAAATATTTTGCATAATTGGCTCTTTAGTATCCCGTTAGTGCGAATGAGTGGTGGTATTTTCATTGGGTGTAGAAAGAGCCCATGCCACGGTATTTTCTAACAACTGTTTGCCTGTGGTTGTTAAAATAGATTCAGGGTGGAATTGGAACCCACAGACTCGGTCACTATCATTGCGGACTGCCATAACCATGCCATTTGATTGCGCACAAATTGTCAGGCTGCTAGGGATTTGGCTACCAACTAATGAATGGTAACGGGCTACAGAAATTGGGTTTTCAAGATTAGCAAACATGGCGAGTTCATCGTGAGTTGCGATAGAGGATTTACCATGTAATATTTCACCAGCAGCAGAAACAGTCCCACCATAAGCTTCAACAATAGCTTGGTGTCCTAAACAAATACCAATAACTGGAATTTTGCCTTTTACCTGCTGTAAGACTTCTGGCATTGAGCCCGCCGCGCTTGGTTTCCCAGGCCCAGGAGACAGAACTAAAATAGGGGAATCCATATTGTTTAATACTGACAGAATATGCGATGCGCTGACGGTATTACGGTAAATAACCACTTGATGTCCGCCAGAGCGTAGCTGGTCTACCAAGTTATAAGTAAAGGAATCTACATTATCGAGCAGTAAAATATTCGCCATTAAAATAACTCCTTTACTTGGTGTGCTTGGGCAATTGCGCGGATCACCGCTCGTGCTTTATTACGGGTTTCATCTGCTTCAGCTTGTGGTGAAGAATCCAATACGACGCCTCCGCCAGCTTGTACCGTTGCAATTCCATTTTCGACATAGGCGGAGCGAATAACAATGCAAGTATCAAAATCACCATTTCCTTGGAAATAACCAACGGCACCGCCGTATGAGCCGCGTCGTTCCTGTTCATTTTGGGCAATTAACTGCATGGCTTTTACTTTTGGTGCCCCAGTAAGGGTGCCCATATTCATACAAGCTTGATAAGCATGAAAAATATCTAAGTCTTGGCGTAATGTTCCTACAACGTGAGAAACCAAATGCATAACAAAGGAATAGCGGTCAACTTTAGTTAAATTAGCTACATAACGGCTGCCAGCTTCACAAATACGCGCTAAATCGTTACGAGCAAGGTCTACTAGCATGATGTGCTCTGCTAATTCTTTTTCATCTGAGCGCATTGAGAGTTCAATACGGCTATCTAAATCGAGGTCTAAATCTCCCTGCGCATTACGCCCACGAGGACGCGTTCCAGCGATTGGGTAAATTTCCACTTTGCGGGTTTGGGTGGCATATTTCAGTGCGCTTTCTGGTGAAGCACCAAATAGGGTGAAATCTTGATCTTGCATGTAAAACATATATGGGCTTGGGTTTTGCAACTTCAGTTTTTGATATGAAATCAATGGGTGTGCACAAGGCATGGTAAATTTACGTGAGGGGACAACCTGGAAAATATCACCACGGTAAATAGCTTCTTTTAAAGACGTAACGATTGCACCATACTCTTGGTCGCTTTTATTTACTGTCACGGTAAAATTGGGCGCCGACTCAAGGGGAAGCTCAGGTAAAAAAGGGCGGCATGAAACGATAATTTGTTCATGTCTTTGTTTTACGGTTTCTATATTCTGTTGATTATCAGAAAAAATACAGCTTTTGATCCGTGCAGCCTGATTTTGATGGTCGATCACTAAATAATGTTCGGCGACAAAAAAACAATAGTCGGGGCATTGATTAACGCTCTTAACCTCAGGTAAATCTTCAAATACTGCAACTAAATCGTATGCGAACAGACCACCAACAAATAGTGTTTCAGGTTTAGTCGAATAAGTTTGAGCAATTGTCGGTAGCGCTCTTAAAACATCCAAGCTAGAAGGGGCTTTAAGGCGATTATCTTCATCCAGATCTTGTTTCGGTTGGTTAAATGATACCGTTAATAGATTGTCACTAAGGTCGTGATGAGCTATTCGTCCATTAAGCTCAGCTAATAGCTTTGGTAATAGGGATTGACCATTAGGAGTTAAAGCTTCTATTTCAACACGCTGAGCAAATGCGCGTATACGTAGCGCACTATTAACAATCAGCAAACTTTGTAAATTCGCTTTGTTATTAACCTCGGCAGATTCCAATAACATCGTGGATGGAACCTGCTGACACAGGTGATTAAATAATAATGTTGGGTCTGGCTGATAGTTAATTGGGCTATCCAGATACTTAAAATGTGCTAATGTGGTGTTTTGTTTGTTCATTTTGTTGCCTTACGCTAATTTTAGACATTAAAAAACCCGCCGTAGAAAGGCGGGTTCGGCACTGAGACATACAATAACTATGCGCGTGCGGCTTCCGCCCAATTTGGGAAGTCACGCCACCAACGATTTGTTAGGTTAAATAAAGTCATGATATGCCTCACTGGATAAACTGATTAATTATTGGCGCTAAGCCATCTTGCGTACTAGTTAACTGGATCGTGCCTTTAGTGTCAAGCACTTTGTTAATTTATTAGGAAAATAGTTGTTAATGGAAATTGGAGAAGATACCACCATGCCGCAAGCAGCAACGTCATTATTGACTCGTTATGATTTACATAGTCATACGATTGCTTCGGATGGGGAGCTAACCCCTGAAGCGTTAATTGAACGTGCGATAACCATGGGCGTAAATATTTTGGCTATCACAGACCATGATACTTGCGATGGTGTATTGCAAGCGAGACGTTATTTGGCTGAAAATGATAGGCCAATTGAACTTATCAACGGCGTAGAAATATCCACTCTTTGGGAAAATATAGAAATACATATTGTGGGGCTAAACTTTTCTACGGAGCACCCCGCAATGATTAAATTGCTGGAAGAACAATCAGCTCGTCGATTAGAACGTGGAATAGAGATAGGGCGTCGTTTGCAAAAAGCTGGCATTGACGATGCATGGGAAAATGCACGAAATATTTCTGCCGGTGGGCAAGTGACTCGTGCGCATTTTGCACAATATATTGTTAAAATTGGTAAAGAAAAAACGATTAACAATGTATTTAAACGTTATTTATCAAAAGGCAAAACAGGGTATGTTCCTGCAAAGTGGTGCTCTATTCACGAATCTATCGAAGCCATTCACGCCGCAGGTGGGGTCGCTGTTTTAGCGCACCCATCTAAATATCAACTATCAAATAAGTGGTTGAAACGCCTTATTGCTTATTTTAAGCAATGTAATGGTGATGCTATGGAAGTTTCCCATTGCCAACAACCTCCAAATGAAAAGCAGTATTTAGCTGAGCTTGCAAAAGTTGCTGAGCTACGAACCTCAGTTGGTTCCGATTTTCATCGACCATGTTCTTGGATAGAACTGGGGCGCAATTTATGGTTACCTGATGATGAACAGGCCGTTTGGGCGCAGTGGGCTGAAGTAAAAAACACCTAATACTTTGATGTATTAACAATGCGGTGTAAAATAACCAGTATGGATAATGATTTATTTCACATAAATCATTTAATTGAATAAATAGATAGTACCATTTATAGGTATTTTGCCGGGTGATGCTGTCGATACTACGAAAAGTAGAGGTATGTATGAGCCAGTTTTTTTATATCCATCCGGACAACCCTCAGACGCGGTTAATTAGCCAAAGCGTTGAAATCCTAAATAAAGGTGGTGTTGTTGTTTATCCGACAGACTCAGGTTATGCAATAGGTTGTCGTTTAGAAGAAAAAGATGCATTGCAACGCATTTGCCGTATCCGCCAACTCGATACCAATCATAATTTCACACTAATGTGCCGTGACCTTTCTGAATTATCCAATTATGCCCATGTTGATAATACGGTATTTCGTTTAATTAAAAATAATACACCCGGTAATTATACGTTTATTTTACGTGCAACCAAAGAAGTCCCGCGCCGTTTAATGAATGAAAAACGTAAAACAATTGGTTTACGAGTGCCTTCTAATCCTATTGCAAGGGATCTACTTGAAGCGGTGGGAGAGCCGTTAATGTCGACCAGTTTAATCATGCCTGGTGATGATTTTACTCAATCTGATCCTGAGGAAATTAGGGATTTATTGGATAAACAGGTCGATTTAGTGATCCACGGTGGTTACATCGGGCAAAAACCAACAACAGTCATTGATTTTACGGATGACACGCCAGTAGTTGCTCGGGTCGGTACTGGAGACCCATCGCCTTTTGAGTAATGTTTAGCTAATAAAACACTGTGTTTATATAGCTAATTATATGAAAATGTATTGAAAGTGCGATATTCTGATAAGTAATAGGGCTTCAAGATAAACCTGTGTATAATACGCGGGTTTACAAATTCAATACTTTTTGGAGAGGGTAAACATATCACTCCCAAAAGTCATTTGACGCCTGTGAAGGCGACAGTAGAGGGTTACATGAGCGCTAAACCGCAAAAAACTGAAAAATTACAAAAAATCCTTGCCCGTTCTGGGCATGGTTCCCGTCGTGAAATCGAAACATTCCTGCTGGCAGGTCGTATTAGTGTTGATGGTAAAATTGCAACATTAGGTGACCGAGTAGAAGTTACAGCAGCAACAAAAATCCGTTTAGATGGCCGTTTATTAGCGATTAAAGAGCCTGAGAAAGAGATTTGCCGTGTTATGGCGTATTATAAGCCAGAAGGTGAATTATGTACTCGCCATGATCCTGAAGGCCGTCCTACTGTTTTTAATCGTTTACCGAAGTTAACAGGGGCTAGGTGGATTGCCGTTGGCCGTTTGGACGTCAATACGAGTGGGTTATTATTATTTACGACAGATGGTGAATTAGCGAATCGGTTAATGCACCCAAGCCGTGAAGTCGAACGTGAGTACGCGGTACGTGTTTTTGGTGAAATTAACGATGCTAAAATTCGCCAATTAACCACTGGCGTGCAATTAGAAGATGGTCCTGCTTCTTTTAAAACGGTTTCATATCGCGGTGGTGAAGGGATGAACCAATGGTATAACGTGACGTTAACAGAAGGGCGTAACCGTGAAGTTCGACGTCTTTGGGAATCAGTCGGTGTTCAAGTTAGCCGTTTGATCCGTGTTCGTTATGGCGACATTGATTTACCAAAAGGGCTTCCTCGTGGCGGGTGGACAGAGCTTGGTTTACAACAAACCAATTATCTTCGCGAATTGGTTGAACTAGCACCTGAAACAGAAAGTAAGGTTGCTGTTGAACGAGACCAACGCCGAATTAAAGCGAACCAAATTCGTCGTGCGGTGAAACGCCATACACAAGTTACAGCACGCCCTGCAGCTAAGCGTCAATCATCAAGGCCGACAGCGAAGCGTCGTACACGTATCTAATTTCGTAATAATCATTATTTCATTATTAAAGGAAAGCGCTAAGGGATACCGATGCGCTTTTTTATTCGCAAAAATAATTATGTTAAGTGTGTAGAAGGTTACAGTTAGCACTACTTTAAAGAAATATTAAGTTTTATCACTTATTGAACTAACTTCGTCATAAGACCATCAATTATTAAATTAATGGTCTAGCTCACATTATTATTAAACCCATCAAGAATAGATAACATTTATGAGATATGTGTCTCATTTTAATGTAACTAAAAAACTTAGTATTACCTCCCATGTGAGATGTCCCTCACATAATTTCTGCATTATTTATTGATAGTAATAGAAAAATAAGCAGTTAAACATTTTACTTACACGTTAGCTAGACAGTTTATCCAGATGAATAAAGAATGGTTTTTAAGCGGATAAACCTTGAATAAGGATAAGAAATGAAAAAAATAACACTAACTCTGAGCGCGGTTGCTTTGGCATTAAGTTTTACTGCAACTTCTCAGGCAAAAATACCAATGCCAGAAACAGTCAGCCCTGGTGTGACAGTCGTTGAATTAGCGCAACAGCAGCCTATTCATTGGGTTTCCATTGAGCAAATCAAACAAAGCTTAGAAGGCAAAGCCCCAATGGCGGTTGGTTTTGATATTGATGATACAGTGTTATTTTCGAGCCCTGGTTTTTATCGTGGTAAATTAGAGTTTTCACCAAATGATTTTAGCTATCTAAAAAACCAACAGTTTTGGGAAAAAATGAACAATGAATGGGATAAGTTTAGTATGCCAAAACAGGTGGGTATTGACTTAGTCAAAATGCACTTAGACCGTGGAGATACTGTTTATTTCATTACTGGCCGTACTAAAACAAAAACTGAAACCGTCACTCAATATGTTCAAGAAGGTTTAGCTATTCCTGAAGATAAAATGCAGAAAGTTATTTTTGCAGGTGATGAACCTGGTCAAAATAATAAAGTAAGCTGGATGCATGACCATAAGCTGACTATTTATTATGGTGATGCAGATGCAGATATTGCAGCAGCTCATGAATTAGGTATTCGTGGTATCCGTATTTTAAGAGCGGCAAATTCCTCTTATCAGCCATTGCCGAAAGCAGGGCGTTTTGGTGAGGAAGTGGTGATTAACTCAGAATATTAATTCTGAACGACAATTAATGAAAAAGGAGACGTTTATCGTCTCCTTTCTTATAACTTAAGTAAATTAGTTGGTTACAATAGAATCGATAATGACTCGATTGCCTGTGATGGTACCTGTTGTGCTATTAGTAACGATAGGGCTTGTGACCTTAGTTGTATTTGAAGAACGCAAAGTACCATATTGATTGTTGACCCGATTTTTTGAATCAATTGTCAGGTTTCTACCTGCATCAATGCTTCCTGAGTAATTTTCTAATAAACCCACATCAAGTTTTTGGTTATTAGCGCCTAAGATCTTCCCATAATTATTGTTAAGTGTTGATTTAAGCTTAACATCAACATCATTACGTGAAGCTGAAATATTATTCACGTTTGCAGCAATAGAACCATTAATATTGTAGAGAGTATCCCCTTGAATTTTTACAGTACCATTATTGGTTTGCAGACCACCGTTCTGATCCACCAAGCCAAACTTAGCATTAGCCTGTTTAAAGTCAGCACTATTGTTATTATTCAGATGACTGGTTTCGATGTTTAAATTGTTTTCTGAATGAATTAATCCAGCTTGGTTATCAATATTAAATGCCTTAATGGCTAGATTATTTCCTTTAATATAACCTGAGCGATTATTTAATATATTCGAATTGATAGCCATTTGACCATTATTTGAAATAATAGTGCCAGAGTTATTGATTTGGTTAGCATTGATATTCATTAACCGACCACTGTCTATTTTTGATGATGCATCATTGTTTAATGATACCGATGCATCAATATCCATACGACCATTAGCTGTCTTTATCTCAGAGTTAGTTTGAGTCAAAGACATGGTACTGATCTCCGCACGGCGTTGGGCGATGATTTTGCTATCTGCTAAGTTTTCAATTGATGATTGTGAACTGATAACGGCATCTCTACCTGCAGTGATATTGGAGTTTTGATTTACAACATGCACTGCACTGATATTGATATCACGAGCAGAATTGAACCCTTTAGATGGGTCATTAGGGTTACCTTGATTATCTCGATTATAGATAATATTCATGGAATGGATATTCATATCGCCTTTTGAGGTATTGAATGAGCCATTATCGTTAATCAAAGTATCAGACGTTGAATTTATATTTTGTAATGCGGTGATTGTTCCTCCATTATTGCTTAATTGCCCCAATGTCGTTAAATTAATATCATTGTTGTAAGATGTGATTTCACCCTGATCATTATTGATGGTACCCGTACCTGCAACGGTGATATTGACGTTTTTATTACCAACCAGATGGCCGTTATTCGTTATAGCTGTTGCTTTAATGTTTAAATCTTTAGCGGCATTGACCCTTGCGTTAGTATTATTGACGCTACCTGCGCTATCAATCGTGATGGCACCATTATGAGTAATGATATCCCCCGCATTAGCAACACCCACTCCGCTTTCAGTGGCAATTAATGAGATTTTATTTGCATACATGCCACCCATAGCAGAAATATCGATGCCGACACTAGGTTTAGTGCCAATAGCTGTCGTTGAACCAATAACTTCACCAGAGGCATTGACTTGATTATTACCAGCAACAACGTTGAGACGCTGGGCATCAACAATACCATTAATCGCTACGGAACGAGCAATGATATCAGTTGGAGAATTAGCGTTAAAACTGCCGTTAATTGCGATTTTTCCTTGCTGTACATTATAGTTAGCAATAGAACCATCATTGGCTAGGTTGACTTTGCCTGTCGTCAGAGTCGCGTGATTGGTATTGATAAAGCCACAGTTATTGCAGGTGATACCTGAAGCGTTAGCAACGATAACTTGTGCTTTCCCTCCGGCTACTTCAATCATTCCGTTTAGGGTGGTTGCTGTATTAGAATTTACTTCATTTAAAATCACTTTAGCTCTATTACCACCAGCAACATTACCATTACTACCGATTTTGCCACCAAGAATGGTATTAGAGTTTCCTCCATTGTTATTTAAAATAACGCCTTTTTGGTCAACATCAAATTTACTATACACATTATGAGAGACCCCGCCTTGACTTGGTTTATTAATATAAACAACAGTAGGGCCATTACCTTGATTTAATATACCTGCACCATTCGTTGAGACAATCTCAGCTTGGGCTACTGTTGTTGAACCGACGATCATGGAAACGCATAAAAAGAGTGGTTTAAATTTCAATGTGGGAATATTGAAATTATGGTTTAAAATATTCTGCATATATATCCCTTAAAATAGGTAAGTTTTAATTAAACTAATAATCCTTTCTGGCTGTTTAATTATGCAGGTATATTGATTTTAATAAAATTAATAATATTAACGTGAATATATTATTTATTGGTTTTCAATAAATAACTAAAAATGCATAAATATAGATAATAATCTGTTTTGTACGACTAAAATGTTTATTTTTTAATTAGTTGCAATTACTCGGTTTCTGTAATGTACGGTGTTTTTACTCATGTAATTATACTTAACTAATTAGATTCTATAGTTTAAATTAAGTCAGCCATATTAATAATTTTTATATTCTTAAATTACGCTATAAAA
This sequence comes from Providencia sp. AGC89, assembly GCF_053543535.1. Classification (NCBI taxonomy): domain Bacteria; kingdom Pseudomonadati; phylum Pseudomonadota; class Gammaproteobacteria; order Enterobacterales; family Morganellaceae; genus Providencia; species Providencia sp. AGC89. The sequence goes on along the minus strand of NZ_JBIXLP010000060.1, from coordinate 27,016 downwards.
ACATTATTATTTAATGACAAAGCTGAAATGTAATTATTCGAGGAAAAACAACAATGCAAGTTAACAATAAATGGAAAACTTTATAAGTTTATTATTATTTTGCACTCTTATTTTGAGTGTCAATAAGGGCTGGCTAGATTGCAGGGGTCATAGCCCAAAAAATGATTGGACTATGACCATTTAAATATTACAAATTACCAGTCAATTCCTTTTTGTGCTTTAATCCCTGCATCAAACGCATGTTTGATAGGCCGCATTTCAGTTACTGTATCAGCCAATTCTAACAAAAAGCGATGACAAGCCCTACCAGTGATAATAACTGATTGGTTTTCTGGGCGGCTTTGTAGTGCTTGGGTGACTTCATTTAGATCAAGGTAGTGGTAGCTCACCATATAAGTTAGCTCGTCTAGAACCACCAAATCGTATTGTGGGTCACTGAGTAATTGTTTGGCATGTTGCCATGTCTCAAGGCAGGCAAGGGTGTCTGTTTCTTTATTTTGGGTTTCCCATGTAAACCCAGTGGACATCACGTAAAAAGGTACGCCTTGTGGTTCTAATAGCTCGCGTTCGCCATTATCCCAACTACCTTTGATAAATTGTATGACACCCGCTTTTTTACCATGCCCAATTGCGCGGCAAACAGTACCAAAAGCAGCGGTCGTTTTACCTTTACCGTTCCCTGTGAAAATAATTAATATTCCACGTTCAATTTGCGCCGCTTCAATGCGCGCATCCACCTTGTCTTTCAAACGTTGTTGACGTTCTTCGTGTCGGCTTTGAGACATAAATTATTACTCCGCTGCACCAGCCTTACGACCTGGTTGTGCATCATAACTTTCCCCTGTTTTACGGAGGCTATCATCACCCATTAAATAAATATAAATAGGCATAATATCAGCAGGGGTTTTCAGTTTAAGAGGGTTTTCTTCTGGGAAAGCACTTGCACGCATGCTAGTTCTTGTTCCTCCAGGATTAATACAGTTTACACGAAGATTACTTTGTTTATATTCTTCTGCTAAAACTTGCATTAAACCTTCAGTCGCAAATTTTGATACGGCATAAGCACCCCAGCCAGCACGCCCTTGTTTACCAACACTTGAGCTAGTAAAGACTAATGAGGCATTAGGTGCGCGAAGTAGCAGAGGAAGTAATGCTTGGGTTAACATAAAGGTAGCATTGACATTAATTTGCATGACATCATGCCAAAGGTCAGTCGGCTGCTCAGTGATTGGGGCAACCACACCGAGCATCCCTGCGTTATGTAAAACACCATCTAAATAGGGTTTTGTATCAGAAATTTTTGCAGCCAATGCATGGCAGTCATCGATAGTAGCAGTGAGTAAATCTAATACATAGCAAGGGGATTTCTTCCCAGATAAAGCGGCGATTTCGTCGCTAACGGTTTCTAACTTGTGCTGTGTTCTACCAACTAGGATTAAGGATGCACCAAAACGTGCGTAAGTGAGAGCGGCTTCGCGACCAATACCATCACCGGCACCGGTTACGAGTATGGTTTTTCCTTTCAGTAGGTCTTGTCGAGGTTGATATAGGAGCATATTCTTTCCTATCATTATGTTTAACATGTATTCTTATCATCGCATTGATTACGATTATTGGCTAATCTAACACAGATATCTACTAATTATATTGTGTTAATGACTGTTTTTTTCTGGTTGTTTACTGACAATCGTGAGATTATTTTTGTATTGAAGATAAATATCAGAAGGATCAAGTTGTGGAGTATTTCTCTTTGTATGGGTTATTTTTAGCAAAAGTCATAACAATCCTTGTGGCTGTTGTTTTGCTAGCTGTTTTTGTGTTTGGTGTTGGTATGCGCCGTCAAGGTACAAAAGGGGCATTAAAAATCACTGATTTAGGTGAAAGCTATCGTGAACGCCAGCGCCAAATGCAGCAAGTAAAAATGAATGAATCAGAACATAAGGTCTGGCTGAAAGCATTTAAAAAACAGCAGAAAGTTAAATCAAAAAGTGAGAAAACTGGGGCAAAACTGGGGCAAACCGGCGTTAAAAAACCGTGTTTATATGTCTTAGACTTTAAAGGTAGTATGGATGCGAGAGAAGTTTCTTCTTTACGAGAAGAAATCAGTGCAATCCTTGCCGTTGCTGACCAGCAAGATGAAGTTTTGTTAAGGTTAGAAAGCCCTGGTGGGATGGTGCATGGTTATGGTTTAGCTGCCTCGCAATTATTAAGGCTAAAAGAAAAAAATATTTCACTGACCATTGCTGTTGATAAGGTTGCTGCAAGTGGTGGCTATATGATGGCCTGTATTGCTGACAAAATTATTGCTGCACCATTTTCTATCATTGGGTCAATTGGTGTTGTTGCACAAATACCTAATATTCACCGTTTACTCAAAAAACACGATGTAGATGTTGAGTTGCACACTGCTGGTGAATATAAACGAACGCTAACCATGCTTGGTGAAAATACGGAGCAGGGGCGTAAGAAATTTGTGGAAGACTTAAATTCAACTCATGAATTATTTAAGCAGTTTGTACATCAAAATCGTCCTACCTTAGACATAACATCTGTGGCTACTGGTGAGTATTGGTATGGTTCACAAGCCATAGATAAGGGCTTGGTTGATAAAATCGGTGTGAGTGATGATGTCATTATTAACGCTATAGACACCAAAGAAGTGGTGAGTATTCGTTATGTATTAAACAAAAAAATGATGGATAAATTTATGGGGAGTGCGGCAAATAGTGTTGATAAATTGTTACTCCGCTGGTGGCAACGAGGCCAAAAGCCATTATTATAATTTTAACTGTAACCTCGTAAATAAATCATTTTAGTCCTAAAATTAATTACCGGCCTTAATCGCCGGTAATTTTTATTAAATAGCTTAATAGTTAACTAATTGTTATTACTTAGTTGGTATTGTTCAGATAGAACATGAGCTAGGTGTTTGTACATATTAAAAGCAGCCGTACTTTTTAATGTGGGAATATTATTTTCATCTAGAAAAAATTCCCCTTTAAACACAAAAGTACCCCGATGTTGCTCAACAGCGTTGACAAACATGCCATGAATATAGTCATCATGTTTCTTTATGATATCATTAGCTTTTTCAAGTAACTCTTCTTTTGTAATGATTGGTAGATTATCTTGCATAACATGGCTTCCTTGAAAAAATAATTGGTTGCTTCTAGCATTTTATCAGGTAGAGTGTGTGTTTTTCAATGACAGCTAAACACATTTATTTGGTTAAAATCAGTGAACTAGAAGACTTTGTGTTCTTTTAGAATAACGTGACTGAGTTTATAAGTTTTGTTTCAGCACAAATAATTGTTTAAAAAATTATTGATATATTGTGATTGTGTCGCAATATAAAAAAGAGATTCTCATTTTGCGCATTTTAATGTAGAAATGCGCCATTGTTGATATTTAGGTAAAGGTAAATATGGGTAAAGCTCTTGTTATAGTGGAGTCCCCGGCAAAGGCCAAAACGATCAATAAGTATCTTGGCAGTGGCTACGTTGTGAAAAGCAGCGTTGGCCACATTCGTGATCTGCCGAAAAGCGGCTCTGGTTCACAAACCGGCTCACAAAAGAGTACAGGCTCATCTACCGACAAAACAAAGAAAGTTAAAAAAGATCCTCGTGATGCGTTAGTCAAGCGTATGGGGATTGATCCTTACCATGGTTGGGAAGCGAATTATCAAATTCTGCCAGGCAAGGAAAAAGTTGTTTCTGAACTGAAATCACTGGCAGAAGATGCTGATCATATCTACCTAGCAACGGACTTGGACCGTGAAGGGGAAGCTATCGCATGGCATCTGCGTGAGGTGATAGGTGGTGATGAATCTCGTTTTAGTCGAGTTGTGTTTAATGAAATTACAAAGAATGCCATCACACAAGCTTTTGATAGCCCTGGTGAATTAAATATTGATAGGGTTAATGCGCAGCAGGCTCGTCGTTTCATGGACCGTGTTGTGGGTTATATGGTCTCACCACTTTTGTGGAAAAAAGTGGCTCGTGGCTTATCTGCCGGTCGTGTTCAATCAGTCGCAGTGAAACTGATTGTTGAGCGTGAAAGGGAAATTAAAGCGTTTGTTCCTGAAGAATATTGGGAATTACACGCTGATTTAGCGGATAAAGACATTGCAAATTTACGCATGGAAGTTACGTCGCAATCTGGTAAATCGTTCAAGCCTGTTAATAAAGCGCAAACTACAGCGGCGGTAAAATTGCTTGAAAAAGCACGCTTTGAGGTTATTGACCGCGAAGACCGTCCAACCTCGAGTAAACCAAGTGCGCCTTATATTACTTCAACCTTGCAGCAAGCAGCGAGTACGCGCTTAGGCTTTGGGGTGAAGAAAACCATGATGATGGCACAGCGCCTGTATGAAGCTGGTTACATCACCTATATGCGTACCGACTCAACTAACTTGAGTCAAGATGCATTAGATATGGTTCGTGGCTATATTAATGACAACTTTGGCGCGAAATACCTGCCTAAAGATGCCAACGTATATAGCAGCAAAGATAATTCTCAAGAAGCGCACGAAGCTGTCCGTCCTTCTAGTGTTGATGTGTTACCTGATTCACTAAAAGATATGGAAAATGACGCCAAAAGATTGTACCAATTAATTTGGAACCAATTTATTGCATGTCAAATGACGCCTGCGAAATATGACTCTACAACCTTAACAGTGAAAGCGGGAGAGTTTGAACTGAAAGCCAAAGGGCGTACGTTACGTTTTGATGGTTGGACGAAAGTGATGCCTGCGCTGCGCAAAAACGATGAAGATAAAACGTTGCCACCTATCCAAGTAGGCACGGAACTATCATTAATCGAATTATTGCCTAGCCAGCACTTCACCAAGCCACCAGCGCGTTTTAGTGAGGCATCATTAGTTAAAGAATTAGAAAAACGGGGAATTGGTCGTCCTTCTACCTATGCAGCCATAATCTCGACTATTCAAGATAGGGGTTATGTTAAAGTAGAAAATCGCCGTTTTTACGCGGAAAAAATGGGTGAAATTGTTACTGATCGTTTAGAAGAAAACTTCAACGATTTGATGAACTACGATTTTACCGCACGTATGGAAAATCAGCTCGACCATGTTGCTAATCATGAGGCGGAATGGAAAGCGGTTCTCGATGAGTTTTTCTCTGACTTTAGTACGCAACTCGATGTTGCTGAAAAAGATCCAGAAGAAGGGGGAATGCGCACTAATCCGATGGTTATTACATCAATAACCTGTCCTGATTGTGAGCGGCATATGGGCATCCGCACAGCGTCAACAGGGGTATTCCTTGGTTGTAGCGGTTATGCATTACCACCGAAAGAGCGTTGTAAGAAAACGATCAATTTAATCCCTGAAGATGAAGTTCTTAACGTGCTTGAAGGGGATGATGCGGAAACTAACGCGCTAAGAGCTAAGCGTCGTTGCCCGAAATGTGGCACTGCGATGGATAGCTATTTGATTGATAACCAGCGTAAATTACATGTGTGCGGTAATAACCCTGCGTGTGAAGGTTATGAAATCGAAGAAGGTGAGTTCCGTATTAAAGGCTATGATGGCCCAGTTATTGAGTGTGACAAATGTGGTTCTGAAATGCACCTGAAAATGGGGCGTTTTGGTAAATACATGGGCTGCACCAATGAAGAGTGTAAAAACACACGTAAAATTTTAAGAAGTGGTGAAGTTGCACCGCCGAAAGAAGATCCAGTGCCACTACCGGAATTGCCGTGTGAAAAATCAGATGCTTACTTTGTATTGCGTGATGGCGCAGCTGGGGTATTCCTTGCCGCGAATACTTTCCCTAAATCTAGGGAAACTCGTGCGCCTCTAGTGGCTGAGCTACAACGCTTTAAAGACCGTCTGCCTGAAAAATTAGCCTATTTAGCAGAAGCGCCTGCTGAAGATGGTGAAGGTAATCCAACTGTTGTGCGTTTTAGTCGTAAGACTAAACAGCAGTATGTTTCTTCCGAAAAGAACGGAAAAGCAACGGGTTGGAGTGCTTTTTATGTTGATGGTAAATGGGTCGTCAAAGAAAAGTAACAGGTTACTTTTACGTTAAAAAATCAAAGCCAGTCAGAAATGACTGGCTTTGTTATTTAGAGGTGAATACCGATCTTTGGCCTTATTGAATGGCACTATTGTGATATAACCACCAATTATTAACTAAACTCAAATACAGCACCAAAGCGATAACAGATTTGTGCTAACTTAGATATTGTCATTAATAATGATGATTAAAACAGTACAATTCTTATCTTATGAATGTATTAAGGTAAGTCGATGGAATGATAGATAAACGTTATCCACCGGAGGCAAAATGAAGTTAAAAATGTGTTTACTGGCTGCATTATTTACTGCGGGCACTGCGTATGCGGCTCAATCTACCGTAGTATTAAAAGAGGCAACGCCGACTGGCGATGGTAAAGCAATAGGTGAGGTTGTTATCACAGAAACAGAATACGGATTACTGTTTACTCCTAAATTAGCTGGCTTGCAAGCGGGAGTTCATGGCTTCCACGTCCATGAAAACCCAAGTTGTGAACCCGCAGACAAAGATGGCAAATCTGTCCCTGCATTAAAAGCTGGTGGTCATCTAGACCCTGCAAAAACCGGGGTTCATAAAGGCCCATACGATAATAGCGGCCACTTAGGTGACTTACCCGGTTTAGTTGCTGATAGCCAAGGCAATGCAAACTATGCGGTATTAGCACCACGCTTAAAATCACTGAAAGATGTCCAAGAAAGAGCTCTCATGGTGCATGTTGGTGGTGATAACTATTCTGACAACCCTGAAGCTTTAGGTGGCGGCGGGGCGAGGATGGCTTGCGGCGTTATTAAATAATATTCGTTATATTTCGAGCTGTGGCGTTGTTGGCTACGGTTGTTAACCCTAGTCACATACTTTTGTTATGCTCTTAGGGCTTACAGCATTTGCTCGCTAGTCACAACTCGAATTATTTAGCGTATTTTAGTGAAAAGATAGAACCTTGTTTTCGGTTTCGATGAAGGTTAGAAAAATAAGGCTCGGGTAGTATCCCGAACCTTATTTTTGTATTACCAAATACGAATACGTTGTTCTGGCGCTAAATACAGCGCACTATCTTTATCAACACCGAAAGTTTGGTACCAATCATCAATATTTCGTACCACGCCATTTGCACGGAACTGGTTAGGGCTATGTGGGTCGGTCATAATTTTGTTACGTTCAGACTCTTTATTTGACAGTTCTTGCCATGTGCGCGCCCAAGCAATAAAGAAACGTTGTAACCCTGTTGTTCCATCAATAATAGGGGCTTCTCCATTCGGGTAATTTTCTTTAACGAATTGTTTATAAGCACTTAAGGCAATATTGAGTCCGCCAAGGTCGCCAATATTTTCGCCTAATGTGAGTTGCCCATTAACATTCAAATCGTCAACAGCAAAACCATTATATTGTTCAACAAGCTTCTCAGTTTTTTGTTTAAAATGCTCTTTTGCGCTATCGCTCCACCAATTGCGTAACTGGCCAGTACCATCATATAAGCTGCCTTGGTCATCAAAGCCATGGCCCATCTCATGACCAATAACTGCCCCGATGGCACCATAGTTATAAGCAGGGTCAACATTTGGGTCAAAGAATGGCGCTTGTAAAATTGCAGCAGGGAACACTATCTCATTTTGTACAGGGTTAAAATAGGCATTAACCGTTTGCGGTGTCATGCCCCATTCCCATTTACGCACTGGTTGGCCAATTTTGCTGATCATGTCATCGTATGACCATGCTAGAACCTGTTTGTAATTATCTAAGAGGGTATTTGGGTTTAAGTTGATTGTACTAAAGTCATTCCATTGGTCAGGGTAGCCGACTTTTACTGTGAATTGTTCTAGTTTTTTTAATGCTTCTTGGCGAGTGGTGTCATCCATCCAGTCATTATCCTTCAGGCGCTCATTAAATGTTCCCCTGACATAACTGACGAGATCTTTAATTTTTTCTTTGGACTGTGGATCAAAGTATTTTTCGACATAAATTTGACCCAATGGCTCACCTTGTAGGGAATTGACTGTTTGTAGTGCGCGTTCTTGGCGAGTTCTTTGTTTCTCTACGCCATTGAGTTTTTTTGAGTAAAAATCAAACTGGGCATCAGCAACGGTTTTATTTAAATAGCGAGCATGCTCACTAATATATTGAAAAGTTAAATAGTCTTTTAATGTTGAAATAGGCGTATCTGCGAAAATTTTTGCTGTTTGTTCAACAGCGCTGTCTGTTTCCACAATGACTTTTTCAAGTTGTTTATCCGTTAATTTTCTACTGCTAATAAATGCACCCCAATCAAAGCCTTGGGTATATTTTTTCATTTCATCAAGGGACATCGCATGGTAATTTTTTAGAGTATCACGGCGTGCCTCAGGGCTCCAATGAACGGTGGCAAGAGACTTTTCTAAGTCAAAAATCTTCTGTGCTTTTTGCTCAACACCTGTTTCACCTGCTAACTTCAACATTGTCCCGATATAAGCAATATAACTTTGGCGAATATCTTTCATTTGAGGGGTATCTTCAAGGTAATAATTTCGATTTGGCAACCCTAACCCGCCTTGACCAAGATATAACACGTAAGTATCAGGAGCCTTTGCATCTAAATCGACCCAATAGGAAATCAGTGATTTATAGTCAGGCTGAGTCATTAACGCACTTATTTCATTATGATCTTTAGCTTTTTTGATGGCGTCTAAGTCATGTTGTATTGGGCTGAGACCTGATTTTTCGATGGCTTCCTCATTAAGGTAGCTGAGATATAAATTACGAATATTACGTTGATTATGACTCAATGAGTTTTCTGGTATTTTTTGTAACTCATCAATAATAGATTGGGTCTGTTTTTCGGTGTTCAAATACAAGTCAACAAAAGAGTTTATACGTGGCATACCTGTTGGAATTTTGGCTTTGCTTATCCAATCCTCATTTACATAGCGGTAAAAGTCATTCCCTGGGTTGATTGAATCAGATAGGACAATTTTTTGTTGCCCATAAGAGACTTCTTTTGCCAGCAATTGGGGGGCAAAAGAAATAGTAGACATACCAATAATTAAAGCCAAAATATTTATACGCATGTAGCAACCTCTCTTCGTTGAGAATATTGATTTTCACTATTACTCATTAATATTGGTAATGCAGTGGAAATCTTTCCAGTTTGATTTTATCTATTGAATCACATTATGAAATTAAATTAACCCGTCTTTGCAATTTCTTACGACCCTAATGATAGAAGTAAGGTATAGATGAAATTTTATCATCATACTGTTTATTCTTGTTTGAATAATGTTATATTAGTTATATCAAATTGGTTATATATATCTTTTGGTTATAACTAATATTATTTAGCTATAGTGAAAGCCACATAATTAAGCAAGAGGTAGACTGAAATATGAAATTGCAGCAATTACGTTATATTGTTGAGGTCGTTAACCATGACTTAAATGTCTCCTCGACTGCGGAGGGGCTTTTTACTTCACAGCCAGGGATCAGTAAGCAAGTAAGGATGCTTGAAGATGAGTTAGGGATTCAAATTTTTGCCCGCAGTGGTAAACACTTAACTCACGTAACCCCAGCAGGGGAAGAAGTTATACGTATTTCTCGTGAGGTATTGTCTAAGATAGAGGCAATCCGGTCGGTGGCAGGGGAACATACCTATCCTGATAGAGGGAGTTTGAGTATTGCAACCACACATACTCAAGCACGTTATGCATTACCGCCGGTAATCAAAGGTTTTATAGAGCGTTATCCCCATGTTTCTTTGCATATGCAACAAGGCTCACCGACACAAATTGCAGAGGAAGTTTGTAAGGGGAATAGTGATTTTGCTATCGCGACGGAAGCATTGCATTTGTATAGTGACTTAATAATGTTGCCGTGTTACCACTGGAACCGTTGTGTTGTGGTACAAAAAGACCATCCATTAGCCGCGAAAAAAAATGTCACTATTGAGGATATAGCCCAATACCAAATTGTGACTTACACCCATGGCTTTACAGGGCGTTCAGAGCTCGATGTTGCATTTCAAAAAGTCGGCATAGAACCAAAAATTATTTTTACTGCTACGGATGCAGACGTTATTAAAACTTATGTAAGGTTAGGTCTAGGGATCGGAATTATTGCCAGTATGGCTGTTGACCCAATTAGTGACAGTGATTTAGTTGTTATTGATATGCGCGATAAATTTAGCTATAGCACAACAAAAATTGGTTTTAAACGAACCACATTTCTTCGTAGCTATATGTATGATTTTATTTGGCGTTTTGCACCTCACTTAACGCGTGATGTCGTCGATAAAGCAGTCGCATTAAGGCATAATGAGGATATCGAAGAATTCTTTAAAGATATGAAGTTGCCGATTATTTAATTCTTTACTGTAGCTAGGGGGATGGTTACTAATAGCGCTATCTACCTAGCTACAATTTGCTATTCAAGAAGGCTAGTCACTTTATTTTACCTACGCAACTGTTCACTGACCATATATTTTCAATGTATCAATTTCCCTTCTTAACTTAAATTTCCTATGATAAATAGATAGGAATTCAAAATTTGGCACAAAATCTATAAATCAAATTTCTAAAGCAACTATGATTACAATTGGTTAACAAAAAAATAAGGGCGGTAGCTAATACCTATCGTTATAGTTATAAAAACCAAGGAGGAGTTATGTCGTTGAGCCTAAAATCAGACAGTGCTTCCATGCTCACTGTTGGAAACAAGCAGTATCATTACTTCAGCTTAGCACGTGCTGCTAAAAAACTTGGTGACGGTTCTAAGTTACCTAAATCTTTAAAAGTCCTACTTGAGAATCTACTGCGTCATATTGATGGAACCTCGGTGGTAGAACAAGACTTACAAGCGATTATTGATTGGCAAAAAAAGGGGCACGCAGACAGGGAAATTGCTTACCGACCTGCTCGTGTACTCATGCAAGACTTTACGGGTGTTCCCGCAGTTGTTGACCTTGCGGCGATGCGTGAAGCCGTTAAGTCTCTTGGGGGGAATGTTGAACAAGTAAATCCATTATCTCCGGTAGATTTAGTCATTGACCACTCTGTTATGGTGGATGAATTTGCCACACAATCTGCATTTGGTGAAAACGTCGAAATTGAAATGAAACGTAATCATGAACGTTATCTATTTTTGCGTTGGGGCCAAAAGGCTTTTAATCGATTCCGAGTGGTTCCACCAGGTACGGGGATCTGCCACCAAGTTAACTTAGAATATTTAGGTAAAGCGGTTTGGTACGAACAAATTGACGGTCAGTTATACGCTTATCCTGATACCTTAGTAGGAACTGACTCCCATACTACGATGATCAACGGGCTAGGTGTACTTGGCTGGGGTGTGGGTGGGATTGAAGCAGAAGCTGCTATGTTAGGTCAGCCAGTTTCGATGCTGATCCCTGATGTCGTGGGCTTTAAATTAACAGGGAAATTATCCGAAGGGATCACTGCGACAGACCTAGTGCTGACGGTAACACAAATGCTACGTAAACATGGTGTTGTCGGTAAATTTGTTGAATTTTATGGTGATGGGTTAGCCGATTTGCCGTTAGCGGATAGAGCGACCATTGCGAATATGTCACCGGAGTACGGGGCAACATGTGGTTTTTTCCCTATTGATGACATTACATTGTCATATATGCGGTTAACCGGCCGTAGCGATGATGAAGTCGCGCTGGTGGAAGCATATAGTAAAGAGCAAGGCTTATGGCGTCACGTTGGTGATGAACCAATTTTCACCAGTACGCTAGAACTTGATATGTCGACAGTTGAATCTAGCCTTGCTGGGCCTAAACGTCCACAAGACAGAGTTGAGCTAAGCCAAGTCCCTAAAGCTTTTCGCGGTGCAGTTGAATTAGAAGTTAATAAGAAAGAAAAAAATGCACAACCGACAGTGAAATATCAAAATAAAACTTTTGAACTCACAGATGGGGCGGTTGTGATTGCCGCAATCACATCATGTACTAATACATCTAATCCAAGCGTATTAATGGCCGCAGGGTTACTAGCGAAAAAAGCGGTTGAAAAAGGGTTAATGCGCCAGCCTTGGGTGAAAACCTCATTAGCACCAGGTTCTAAAGTTGTTACTGACTATCTGGCCGTCGCGGGCTTAACCCCTTATCTTGATAAATTAGGTTTTAACCTTGTCGGTTATGGTTGTACGACTTGTATTGGTAATTCAGGGCCATTACCAGAACCGATAGAAGATGCGATTAAGCAAACAGACTTAACTGTTGGGGCGGTGCTGTCAGGTAACCGTAACTTTGAGGGGCGTATTCATCCATTAGTGAAAACTAACTGGCTAGCATCACCGCCTTTGGTAGTCGCGTATGCATTAGCGGGGAATATGAATATTAACTTGAAGAATGAGCCACTAGGTGTAGATAAGCAGGGCAATGATGTCTATCTGAAAGATATTTGGCCTTCTAGTGTTGAAATTGCTCAGGCAGTGCAGCAAGTTAAAACGGATATGTTCCGTAAAGAATACAATGCGGTATTTGACGGTGATGAGGCTTGGCGTGCATTAGAAGTTGAAAGTTCATCAACCTACCATTGGCAGGCAGATTCAACCTATATTCGCCATCCACCCTTTTTTGAAGGGATGTCAGTTCAACCCGCACCAATCAAAGATATTCATGGTGCAAATATTTTAGCTATCCTTGGCGATTCAGTTACAACAGATCATATTTCACCTGCGGGTAACATCAAAAAAGAGAGCCCTGCAGGACGTTATTTGCAAGAGCATGGTGTTGCGGTTGCGGATTTTAACTCTTACGGGTCACGTCGTGGTAACCATGAGGTGATGATGAGAGGGACATTTGCAAACATTCGTATTCGTAATGAAATGGTGCCAGGGGTTGAGGGTGGCTACACATTGCATATCCCAACAGGGCAGCAAATGGCGATTTATGATGCAGCGATGTTATATCAACAAGACAAACGTCCATTGGCTATCATTGCGGGTAAAGAGTATGGTTCGGGTTCTAGCCGTGACTGGGCAGCTAAAGGGACCAATTTGTTAGGTGTTAGGGTTGTGATTGCTGAGTCGTATGAGCGTATTCATCGCTCTAACTTAATTGGAATGGGGGTTGTTCCTTTAGAGTTTAAAGATGGCGAGTCCCGTAAAACACTAGGGTTAAAAGGTGATGAGCGTATTGATGTTAATGGTCTACAGTCACTTGTGCCAGGGCAAGACATTGTCGTTAAAATTACTTACGGCAATGGTGAGGTAAAGGACGTTACCATGCGCTGTCGTATTGATACCTCGACAGAAATGGATTATTACCGTCATGGCGGTATTTTACATTATGTAATAAGACAAATGTTACACTAACTTTTACTGCAATAACGTCTGCATGGTTCGCCCAGCAGACGTTTTTTTTAAATATATTATCTTGTTTATTAATCTTGTTCTTTCTCAATTTTTTCGTTTCGATTCTGGGCTATGGTAATAAATAGATGACCAATTAAAGGGGAACACGATTATCATTATTGCTTAAGAATAGGGTGTAGTTCGCTATAAATCAGTTTCTTTGTTGAAAATAATATAAATGTAATCGCTTCTGCATCAACCATACAGTGATTGAACTTATCGAAAACACTATAAAGGAAATAAATATGGCAGATATCAATGAAACCGATTTCTATAAAGGGGCATTGTGGGCAGCAGACATTTTATTGACGACTTCTCATTTTGATGGGGCAAATGAAGAGGTTCGTGACATTTTAGAGCATATCCCTAATTTATATTCTATCGTTATGAGAACACCTGAAACGGAAGTGCATGACTTACGTTTGTACGCGGATAAAGAATTTCCACTCGGTTTAAATGCAGATTATACCGCTATCACCATTGCTCCATTAAAAGATTATTTTGATATTTTACCAATGCCTGATCAAGACCCTAAGAGTATTAGCTTTGAGGTCGAGTATTGGGGAGTGGTCGCAGAAACGTCCTCAGGGAAACAGGATTTATTGATTGCGGGCTTGTTAACACCAGAAGAAGCGCAGAGATATGCACAAGGGTTATCGAAACAGCTAGAGTTACAGCTTGAAAAATAATCGATTGAAAGTGTTTTGGACTTTTTCTGTTTATTTATTCTTCTAAAATGACCAAAAACGGCAATACTGTGTTTATATACAGTGTTGCTGTATGTGGCATTATAAGAGGCTTCCATATTGTCATTCTGATATATTCCGAAGAAATAATAATTTTTCAAAATAAGTGAATTGTCTCATGTTTGTTAGGTAAATATTCTTGAGGGTGCAATGCATCTGTAAAAATATCATTTACTTAATAAAGGAACATAATATTATGGCAACGATAAGCCAACCCCAGCGTTTTATTAACGCACTCAATAAATTAGAGGTGTCAAGTAAGGTATCAAAAAAACCGCTCAATGAACTGAATAAGTTAGTCGGTAATATTGCAAAGATCACTAATAGTACTGATAGCTCCGAATTTAATAGACTGATGAGTGGCGGGACGGAGGTGTTTGAATCCCGCATAGATAAACTTATCACGAAACTTAATTCACAAAACTCAGGCATGCTTCAAGAGAAGAGTACAAAATTAAATTTTGTCAAAACAACGCTTTTAGCATCAATAGGTGCAAAAGAGAAATGCACATTAGAAACAAAAAAATCGAATTTGATAGAAAAATATAATAATACAAAGAATGAACTTAACAGACTTAAAAATGACATTATCAAGACTGAAGAAAAAATAAATAAGAAGAAATTAGAAATTAAATTTCTCAAAACGCCTGATGCTGTTTCTTTACTGGCTGAGGATCATCAAGGGCTAGTTACTGAAAAAATAGCAGCGGCAATTGAAAACTATAATAAAGGCATTAAGCAACTTGATACGGGTATTGAAAATAACAAAAATAAATCACTAACTAAAAGAAACGAGCTGGTTAAAAAAATTCCTGATATAGGAGATTCATTAGATAAGGCGATAAAGGGAGAAATGTTTAAGGTAGAGAATAGTCGTTTTGTCGGGGAGATAAAGACTACATGGAAAAGCTATCTAACCAGTGATTCCTTTGCGATGAAAAAATTTGGTTTCGAGTTAAAGGACGGACACAAAGAGTTTTCAGGAAAAACCAAGGTTCCAAATCTCGAGGGTCGCAATTTTATGGAAAACGTACAACAATATTTTGTAGCATTAGATAAAATCCAAGAATTACAAAACAAAAAGAATGAACTCAGTACAGAACATGAAAATAAAATTCAGAATTATAGTAAAGAATTGAATGTTTCAGTGCAAAATTACGTACAGGAAAAAATGAATTCATGTACAACTAGCTTAAATAAATTGCAAACTGAGTTAGATAAGCAGAATAAAACAAAAGATATGTATCAAAATCAGCTTGCTGGATTAGGAACAAGCATTACAAGTAATTAAGAGCAACAAAAGGGACTACAACAGTATTCTCGTTAGTCATTAATTGGGTAGGACCTAAATATAAATAGGGTATAGATGGCAACAAATAACCTTGTTGCCATCTATAGACTGATGAAAATTATAACGCCTTGTCTTCGGCTAATTGCAGGGCGAAGTAACTAAAAATTAAGTCAGCTCCTGCACGTTTAATAGAACCTAACGTTTCGAGTGCCACGCGAGTTTCATCAATTGCTCCTGCTTGAGCTGCAAATTTAATTTGAGCGTATTCCCCACTCACTTGGTAAGCCCCAATCGGTAATTGGGTATGTTCACGCAAGTCACGGATGATATCTAAATACGCTCCTGCAGGCTTAATCATTAATGCATCAGCACCTTCACGCTCATCAATTAATGACTCATGTAACGCTTCACGGCGATTCATTGGGTTCATTTGGTAGGTTTTTCTATCACCTTTTAAGCAAGAACCCGCGGCGTCACGAAAAGGGCCATATAATGCGGAAGCAAACTTTGTTGAGTAAGACATAATTGCTGTATCCGTAAAGCCGGCGGCATCAAGAGCTTGACGAATAGCAGCTACCTGACCATCCATTGCTGCGGATGGAGCTATAAAATCAGCACCAGCCCGTGCAGCTGCAACAGCTTGTAACCCTAAGTTATGGATAGTTGCATCATTATCAACAATATGGCCATGCATCACACCACAGTGACCATGTGAGGTATATTCACAGAAACAGGTGTCTGACATAACAATCATCTCAGGTACCGTTTCTTTACAAATTCGGGACATTCGCGCAACAAGGCCATTTTCTTGCCATGCATCGCTACCATTATCATCAAGGTGATGAGAAACACCAAAAGTCATCACAGATTTAATACCTGCATTGGCAATCCGCTCAATTTCATAAGCAAGACGTTTTTCAGGAATACGCATCACGCCGGGCATACTGGCAATCGGCATATAATCATCAAGTTCTTCTTCAACGAAAATAGGTAGACATAAGTCATTAATAGTTAACTGAGTTTCTTGGAATAAAGTGCGGAGCTTTTCTGTTTTACGCAGTCTTCTCATGCGTTGAATGGTTGGCAGGTTGTTCACAATATCTCCTTGTTGTTTGAAAAACAAACTTAAATGATTAAGCGTATTTATCAAGGTAATAATATTGCTAACAGTATAAACCTTATAGAAAGAAAGTGAATATAGCAGTTAATAAATGCAACCATCAGGGTTGTTATATTCGGTGAAAATTTAAAAAGGTATAAGGAAGAGCGTGACGCTCTTCCTGTGAGGGGGGCTATTGGTGCTTAAACAACATATGACCCATTTTTTGTGCTTTTACATCCAAGTAATGCTCATTACTAGGGTTGCGCCCAACAATAAGTGGTACACGTTCAATAACGTTAATACCCGCGTCACGCATCTTTTCGATTTTTTGTGGGTTGTTGGTCAATAAACGGACTTCGTTAATACCGAGTAATTTATACATATCAGAACATAAGGTAAAATCACGTTCGTCAGCTTTAAAGCCTAATTTGATATTTGCCTCAACGGTATCAAGACCTTGATCTTGTAAAGCATAAGCACGGATTTTATTTAGTAAGCCAATATTTCGTCCTTCTTGACGATGGTAAAGTAATACCCCTCGGCCTTCTTTACTAATCTGAGAAAGCGCGGCTTCTAATTGAAAACCACAATCGCAGCGTAGACTAAATAGCGCATCTCCTGTTAAACATTCGGAATGGATCCGGCTAAGTACCGGCTCATTTCCAGAGATATCGCCAAAAATTAACGCTACATGATCACGACCAGTTGCTATTTCTTCAAAACCTACCATTAAGAATTCACCGAAAGGTGTGGGTAGCTTTGCCTCGGCAACACGTTTTAGCTGCATATTTTCATTCATTAGTTAAAGTAACTCTTGCTTAATTAATAACGTTTATCGATATAAAGTACAGTGAGTATAATGTATCGACGATATATGACGTTTAGCATATAGAGGTTGGTTTTCTTTGCACACTACCAATGGTGTATTACTATAACAGAGTTAATAATGGGTGAATGTAATATTTATTGATTTAGTTAGATTTATATTTATGGAATGCATTAAATGAGAAAAACTATTTTGGTCGTTTGTGCTTTTGCGCTGTTGTTGATTATTCCACCCATGTTAATGATTATGGCGGGCTGGCATTGGTCACCAGAAAACCAATCAGGTGTCGGTAAATGGTTACTATGGTTAACTAATTCTGCTGGCGCTCCATACAGCATTTTGACTTCTTTATTATTTATCGGGGCTGTCATTTTCGCGTTTCGTACAGAGAAAACGCATCTGCTAAAAGTTTTACTGGTTGTTATTAGTGTGATCTTACTTCAACAAGGGGTAAAAACCCTGCTAAAAAATTCGTTTAAAGAGCCACGGCCTTATGTGGCTTGGTTAGCAACTGAACATCATATTCCAACAACCGAATTTTATGATTTAAAAAGGTCTGAGCGGGCAGCATTAGTTAAAAATACCGTTAAGCAGGATAACTCTGTTGCTAAATGGCAACGTAAGCATTGGCAAGCTGAAACAGGGTATTCATTTCCATCAGGGCACATGTTATTTGCTGCTGGTTGGGCTTTATTGCTGATTGCTCTTTTTTGGCAGCAACGTCTGTATATATTAGCGATAGGCCTCGCTGTTTGGGCGGAAGGTATCGCATTTAGTCGTATGCTATTAGGAATGCACTGGCCAATTGACATTATTGCTTCAGTAGTCATCAGCGCTAGCTTTGCAATATTAGGGTACGGGGTATTGCAATTTCGTTGGTTTAGAAGCAAAGCAGACTAATCTTTCAGCAAGCAGTGGGAGATAGGGTATTTTTAGGTTGAATTAAGCGTTGTATAAAATAAATTACTTTGTCTGAATGCGCTGGAAATGCTACCTTATCAGGTAGATATTATTGAATGAATAAGAACTGATAACGGGAAAAAATGTGAAATACTTTCTGATTTTATTACTAGCTGTCGCATTTTTTATTATTTCGATTACGCTAGGTTCAAGCAATGATCAGGTTATTACATTTAACTACCTGATTGCAAAAGGGGATTTCTCATTATCGACCCTGCTTGCATCACTTTTTGGTGTCGGTTTTGTGCTAGGCTGGTTGGTGTGTGCGGTATTCTATCTGCGCATGGTGGTTAGTCTAAAAAATGCACGTCGTAAAATTAGACGTTTAGAATCACAATTAGGTGCTGGAGAAAGTAATATTTCTGACTCAACCTCATTAGTGACGGCTCAGAACAAGGAATAATCCTGTATGTTCGAGTTGCTGTTTCTGCTGCTACCAGTCGCTGCTGCTTATGGTTGGTACATGGGGCGCAGAAGTGCTCAACAAGATAAGCAACAACATGCGAATCGCTTGTCACGTGATTATGTGACAGGCGTGAACTTTCTATTATCTAATCAACAAGATAAAGCTGTCGATTTATTCCTCGATATGCTAAAAAATGAAGATAGCTCCGCTTTTGAAGCCCACCTTACTCTCGGTAATTTATTTCGTTCACGCGGGGAAGTTGAACGCGCCATTCGTATTCACCAATCGCTGGTGGAAAGTGCGGCGTTATCTTTTGAACAGCGTCTTTTGGCAACTCAGCAACTTGGTCGTGATTATATGGCGGCGGGGGTTTATGACCGTGCTGAAAGCATGTTCCAACAACTCACTGATGAGGTGGATTTCAAACTCAGTGCATTACAATCGCTTTTAAATATTTATCAATTAACGAGTGATTGGACAAATGCCATTGAGGCCGCCGGTAAATTGGTAAAGTTAGGTCATAATGAATTACGTGAACAGATTGCACATTTTTACTGTGAGTTAGCGACTCAACAATTAGCCAGTGATGACCTTGACGATGCCCTTACATTATTAAATAAAGCAGAACAAGCGGATAAAAACTGTGCTCGTGTCTCAATAATGAAAGGGCGGTTATTTATTGAGCAAGGTAATTATGATAAAGCAATTAATGTGCTAAAACAGGTCTATGAACAAGATAGAGAACTTGTTGCAGATACTCTTCCTTTACTTTATGACTGTTATCAACACACAGGGCAATCTAATGAATGGGAGAATTACCTTCGTCAATGTGTTGCGGGTAATTCAGGTGCAATTGCCGAACTCTATCTTGCAGATATTATCGTTGAACAACAAAATCATGAAGCTGCGGCGAGTTACATTAATGACCAAATTCAACGTCACCCAACCATGCGCTTATTCTATCGCTTAATGGACTACCATTTACAAGAAGCTGAAGAAGGTCGAGCAAAAGAAAGCTTGATCTTATTACGTAAAATGGTCGGGGAACAAATTCGCACAAAACCGGATTATCGCTGCCATAAATGCGGTTTCACTTCGCACTCATTATATTGGCATTGCCCATCTTGTCGCTCTTGGGACACAATAAAACCAATTCGCGGGTTAGATGGGCAGTGACAGCGTCACTTTTTTCAAATAAATATGACTTTTTAAAGGCTAAGAAATGATTTCCTCAACTGAGAACCAGACATATTCGCCAATCATTGTGGCACTTGATTATGAAGATGTTAACGCAGCTTTGGCGTTTGTTGAGCGCTTAGATCCTCGTGATTGCCGCTTAAAAGTAGGCAAAGAAATGTTCACTTTTAATGGTCCTCAATTTGTTAAATCGCTCCATGAGCGTGGTTTTGATGTTTTTTTAGATTTAAAATTCCATGATATTCCGAATACCGTTGCTCGTGCTGTAGCTGCTGCTGCAGAAATGGGGGTATGGATGGTAAATGTTCATGCTGGTGGCGGTGCTCGAATGATGGAAGCTGCCCGCCAAGCACTTGAGGTCTATGGGAAAGAGGCACCGTTGTTGACGGCTGTGACCGTGTTAACCAGTATGGATGAGTCTGACTTAGTGGGTGTGGGTATTAACGTATCTCCTGCTATACATGCAGAACGATTGGCTGTGCTCACTAAAGAATGTGGTCTTGATGGGGTGGTTTGTTCCGCCCATGAAGCACAACGACTGAAAACATTATGCGGCTCTGACTTTAAATTAGTCACCCCAGGTATCCGTCCTGCTGGGAGTGAGGTTGGTGATCAGCGTCGTATTATGACGCCGCAAGATGCAATAAAAGCAGGGGTAGATTATATGGTTATTGGCCGGCCTATAACGCGTAGTGAAAACCCCGCATTGACCTTACAGCAAATCAATCAATCTATTAAAGGTTTAGTATGAGTGAACACAACAGCCGATTGGTCTACAGTACAGATGTAGGGCGTATAGCAGAAGAAAAACCACAAATCGAAAGGCCCAAAGGTGATGGAGTGGTAAGGATACGCCGTGAGACTTCTGGACGTAAAGGGAAAGGGGTTTGTGTGATCACTGGAACTGATCTTGACGATACTGAACTAAATAAACTGGCTGCAGAACTTAAAAAAAAATGCGGCTGTGGTGGTGCAGTAAAAGAGGGTAATATCGAAATTCAAGGTGATAAGCGCGATGTGATAAAACAACACCTCGAAGCCAAAGGTTTTCAAGTTAAATTAGCGGGTGGCTAAAGCCATAAAATAGCGCTCGTAAAGAGCGCTATTTAAAAACTAAGGAGCGTGAATGAAAGCGCGGGCAAAGTGTAGTTAGTAGTGCCTTATTTGCCAACCTGATGACCGATAATCCCACCAATAGCAGCACCACCTACGGTACCTAATGAACTTCCTCCCGTTAGGACAGCACCACCAACAGCACCTACACCTGCACCAATTGCTGTGTTTTTATCACGCTTAGACATGTTGGAACACGCACTGACACTAATAGCGACAGTGGCGATCACCATGAATGATAAAATACGTTTGCTGACTATTTTCATTTTTATAACCCTTAGTGCGTATTAGACAAATCATAAAATACCATGACACGTACAATTACGAATAAGAATAATCAGGAAAATGTTTTGCAAGGACAGCGAAATTTAACGTTTAATGCGAACTTTAACCAAATGACGGATTGTTAGACAAAGAAAAGACCATAAGCATTAACTTATGGTCTTTAAATATTAGCACAAGAATAGTTATTCTGCTGGGCGTGCAACAATATTACGTGTTTCCATACGAACTTCTGCGATAGTAACGTTAATAATATCGTTCAATTGATAGGCTTGTTCACCTTTAATGAGTACAGCCCCGGTTTCTTGGCTACATTGGATTTCATCACGTACACTATGAATAAACGGTGCAGGAACAAATGCGACTGCGCCATTATCCACTAACCGAACTCGTATACCGCCACGGGTGATATCAATGATTTCTGCTGGGAACTTTGTGTCAGTCCCTGCAAATGGTTTTAAGTATCGAGAATATAACCAGTCCCCAACATCACGTTCCGCCATGCGGTTGGCACGACGGCGTTCGGCTAGTTTTATTGATAGTTCCTCTGAGGGTTTATCAGGTGAAGGTTTGCCTGCAATGATGGACTTTAATAGCCGATGGTTAACAATATCGGTATATTTCCGGATTGGGGAAGTCCATGTGGCATATGCATCAAAACCTAAACCAAAGTGTGGACCGGGGTCCGCTTTAACCTCTGCAAAGGTTTGGTAACGACGGATGCGGCTATCAAGGAATTGGGTTGGTTGTGCATCTAACTGACGACGTAGTTGGCGGAAACCTTCTAGGGATAGCAAAGACTCAGCAGTTGTTTCAATACCATGGTCTTTGAGTGTTTGGACAACCTGTTCAATTTGCAGAGGTTCAAACCCCATATGCACGTTGAATACGCCAAAACCTAATTTTTCTTTTAATACAGCAGCTGCGCAGAGGTTAGCGGTGATCATTGCTTCTTCAACAATACGATTTGAGCTGCGACGACGTTCAGAAACGATATCTACTACATTTCCTTTATCATCTAGCACGAAACGATAATCTGGGCGGTCTTTAAAGACTAAAGCATTATTTTCACGCCATTGTAACCGTTTATCAGCCATTTCTTTGAGTAGTTCGATTTGCTGTTTATCTGTATCATTTGCTGGTTGCCAAGTACCTACATTTTCAAGCCAATCAGAGACTTCCTCATAAACCAGTTTTGTTTTTGATTCAACCCAAGCACTGAAAAACTCAATATTATTATCGATACTACCATCTGATTTAATTAACGTTGTACAAACTAAAGCAGGGCGACGTAAATTTGGGCGTAAGGAGCACAGGTCATCAGATAATTTACGCGGCAGCATCGGGATATTGAAACCGGGCAAATAGTTGGTATAAGAGCGCGCTAATGCCAGTTTATCAAGTTCACTCCCTTCGTGGATATAGCTTGTAGGGTCGGCAATGGCGATGAAAAGTTTTAAATCGCCATCTGCTGTTTTTTCAACATACAGGGCGTCATCCATATCCTCAGTGCTTGCGCTATCAATAGTAACGAAATGCAAATGGGTTAAGTCAGTCCGTTCAATGCCTTGATCGTCACGTTCACTATCAACCATTTGCGGTTCGTCACGGTCTAATTGGTGACGCCGTAACGTTACCCACCAAGGTGCAAAATGGTCATCACCCTCAGTAATGTATTCGGTAATTTCTGCATAAAAGCCTTTATCACCTTTTAAAGGGTGACGGCGCATGTGGGCAACAACCCAATCATCTTGCTTAAATTCGTGGGTAAGGCCGTTAATGGGACGGCAGGAAATCATATCTTTGAGTGAAGGATGGTCGGGAATGACAAATAAGCGATTATCATTTTCTTTTTTCTGAATTTTCCCAACAAACCTATCTAAAAAAGGCTCAACAAGCTCTTCTGGTTCAGCAAATTCACGGTCTTTATCTGTATGAACACTGGCAATTACACGGTCACCGTGCATTACTTTTTTCATTTGTGGAGGTGGAATAAAGTAACTTTTTTGGCCATCAACTTCGAGAAAGCCAAAACCTTTTTCTGTGCTTTTTACCAGCCCTTCAACGCGTGGGGTCTGGGCATGTAACGTCTGTTTAAGTTGCGCGAGCAGTGGGTTGTTTTGAAACATACTTACCGTTTAATTGAGGTTGAGTTTGGCTCTATTGTTACGTAAGACAAAGTCTTAGAGCAAGGAAAAAATGCGTTACAAACAAGATTAGTCGCTAACAGACTGTTTTTCCTATAACCAAATAGAGCCATAACTAAGTTAATCTTCAGGGTATATTTTTTCTTTAAATTCACATAAATCTTCAATAATACAGGAGCCGCAACGAGGTTTGCGTGCAATACAGGTATAACGGCCATGTAAAATAAACCAATGATGGCAATCGACTTTAAACTCTGCAGGAACAACCTTGAGTAGTTTCTCTTCGACTTCAACGACATTTTTCCCCGGTGCAAAATTAGTGCGATTACATACCCGAAAAATATGAGTATCAACCGCAATAGTTGGCCAACCGAACGCGGTGTTAAGCACAACATTTGCTGTTTTACGGCCTACGCCGGGCAAGGCTTCGAGTGCATCTCTATCTTCGGGTACTTGGCTGTGGTGCTTTTCGACTAAAATCTTACAGGTTTTATATACGCTTTCTGCTTTGGTATTAAATAACCCGATAGTTTTAATATATTCTTTAATACCATCGACGCCGAGAGCCATTATGGCTTCGGGGGTATTCGCGACGGGGTATAGTTTTGCCGTTGCTTTATTGACGCTCACATCAGTCGCTTGAGCGGAAAGCAAAACAGCTATCAGTAACTCAAACGGGGAGTTAAATTGTAACTCTGTCGTAGGATGTGGGTTGTTATCGCGTAGACGAGTTAGTATTTCAATACGTTTTGATTTATTCATTGCTCACAATAATATCATTATTAAGAAATATGGCTGCCACAACCTTGTTGTTTTTCATACTCACGAGTGGGTTGTTGGCCCAATTGTAAAGCAGCTCTTTTCTTCATTTTTTCATCAATTAGGTATTTTGCCGCTAATAGCAAGGCTAGGCCAATAAAGGCGCCCGGAGGTAGCATAGCGAGTAAAAAAGGAGAATCAAGGTGTAATACCTCAATACGAAGAGATGTTGCCCAAGAACCTAATAAAAGGTCAGCGCCATCAAATAAAGTTCCATTGCCTAAAATTTCACGAATAGAGCCAAGCACAAATAAGGTCGCTGTTGCTCCTAATCCCATGGCGAACCCATCTAACGCTGATAATGGAACAGGGTTACGCGATGCATATGCCTCTGCACGGCCAATGACAATACAGTTAGTGACGATCAGCGGGATAAAAATACCAAGAGACTCATATAGCCCAAATGCATACGCATTAATTAACATTTGTACTGCACTCACCACCGAAGCAATAATCATGACATAGATTGGAATACGGATCTCTGATGGTACCCAACGTCGTAGCGCAGACACCGCAATATTAGTGCAAACTAAAACTAATGTAGTCGCTAAACCGAGGCCTAGGGCATTTGTTGCTGTTGATGAAACAGCAAGGAGAGGGCAAAGCCCTAATAATTGGACCAAAGCTGAGTTATTTTTCCATAACCCTTGCAGTAACAGGTCTTTAGTTTCACTCATTATTCTTCTCCACAGCTCGGATAATTCGACAGTTGTTGCGGAACATGTTGCATAAAAACGGCGGTGCGTTTAGTGGCGTTGACCACCGCACGAGGGGTTATGGTTGCCCCTGTAAATTGGTCAAACTCGCCGCCGTCTTTTTTAACTGCCCATTTGGGGTCATTATCTGAATTAATCTTTTTACCACTAAAATAGGTGATCCAATCTGAAATGCGTGTCTCAATTTTATCACCTAGACCAGGCGTTTCATGGTGTTCAGTGACTCGAACACCAAGGACTGTCCCGTTGAAATCGGTACCTACTAATAGATGAATTGCACCTGAATAACCATCTAAAGCCGTTGTTTCTAAAGCAGCAGCAACAGGTTCACCATTTTTACGGGCAATATAGAGGTGCCTTGGTTGCGTATTGCCCAGTATGGCTTCATTTTTGACTAAATAACATTCTTTGGTTAAATCATTATCATATAAATTGCTAGGTATAACTTGGTCGAGTAACTTTTTCTGCATAATAGCAGCTTGTTTAGCAATGGTATCTTTAGTTAACGTATAGACAACTGCACTCAGAGCGGTAGTTCCTGCTGCAAAGATAGCTAAGATGACACCATGGCGTCGCATTGTATTTAACATCGGTGGCCCTTATTTATGTCCATGACCGTACGCACGTGGCTGCGTATAGTAATCAATTAACGGTACGGTTATATTCGCCAATAACACTGCAAATGCGACAGCATCTGGATAGCCGCCAAATACACGGATCACCCAAACCAAGAAACCAATTATTACACCAAAAATAATTCGGCCTTTAGGGGTTGTTGAGGCAGTCACTGGGTCTGTCGCAATGAAAAATGCGCCTAACATCGTGGCACCTGAAAGTAATTGAACCAGTGGTGGTGCAAAGCGGCTGTCATCAATTAAATAGCTAACTACGGATAAAATTGCCAATGTCCCTAAGAACGAAAGCGGTATGTGCCAGCTAATTATCCGGCGGTTGATCATAATTAAACCACCAATCAGGTAAGCAACGTTGACCCATTGCCAACCAATCCCTGCTAGTGACCCTTGTAAAATAGGTTGCTGTAGTACTTCGGTGACTGAATGGGTCAGCAAACCGGTTTTAAAACTGTCCAGAGGGGTTGCTTGGCTCATTCCGTCAACTCCTGTTCGAAGCTGTTCAAGAGAGATACCCGTTAAGGTATGACTATTAAAAATGACGGACAAACTATCTAAGGGGGAGATAGAAAGGTTCTGTAACTCATGTGGTGGAAGCCAATTTGTCATGTGGACAGGGAAAGAGATTAATAACACCACATAACCCACCATCGCTGGGTTAAAAGGGTTCTGACCTAAACCACCGTAACATTGTTTAGCAATAGTAATCGCAAAGAAAGTCCCTAAGACGATAAGCCACCAAGGGGCTAAGGGGGGAAGACTAACCCCTAATAATAAGGCAGTGACAATCGCTGAATTATCTTTCAATACAGGAACAATGGGCTTTTCACGTAGCCT
Organism: Providencia sp. AGC89; assembly: GCF_053543535.1. NCBI lineage: Bacteria > Pseudomonadati > Pseudomonadota > Gammaproteobacteria > Enterobacterales > Morganellaceae > Providencia > Providencia sp. AGC89. Next base: position 563 of record NZ_JBIXLP010000060.1, on the reverse strand, counting down.
AATAGAAACAGCTTCCGTTAATACGGCTGTTAACATGGCTAACAATATTTGGAACAGAGTACCAACCCCAAAAAAATAAATTTGAACTGCGATACCGGGTATTGCAGCTAAAAGTACCCAAAGCATGACTAAACTCGTGCTTTGTTTGTTATGAGTAAATGGTGCACTCGCAATTTTTAAACGGCGATTTTTTGCGTCAATAGGCCTAAATTTCATCTGGTTATCACTTACTCTGTCGTCATTTGTTCATTTTGTTTTTGAGCCTGCTTCGCTTTTACTCGAGCTATAGCAGCAGCAACCGCAATTTTCCGCGGGTCAGTTTCTTCTTCAATAGGTTGTTTTGCGGCTGGAGTTAACTCTTCTTGGGCAACTTGCTCTGCTTGAGCCGCTTTTTTGGCCTTAACACGCGCAATAGCAGCGGCTACCGCTGCTTTGCGTGGGTCGACATCTGTATCGGGAGTTGTTTCTGCCACCGATTCAGCCGCAGTAGGTTGCTGAGCCGCTTTCTTCGCCTTAGCACGGGCAATGGCAGCCGCTACCGCTGCTTTGCGTGGGTCGACATC